>CADCWE010000136.1 GCA_902806325.1 uncultured Thermomicrobiales bacterium
CCTCGGCCAGCGGGACGAGCAGTCGACCGGAACCGCAGCCCAGTTCCAGGATCGGGTCGCCGACGGCGAGCGCGACGTTCAGGTACAGGTCGAGATCGTCGTCGTAGGCCGCGTGCTCCAGGTCGTAGAGCGCGGCGATGTTTGCGTAGGGATCGGGACTGGAGGAGGTCTCGGTCATGGCGCCGAAGTGTACCGCCCCGGTGGCGCGGCGCGTTGACGCGCCGGCACGGTGCCCCCTATAGTCCCAGGCATGGCGAGGATGGCGACGGCGCGCAAGCAAGCGGCCACGGACAACGCGGCGGCGAAGCGGGGCGGCGACCGGGTGGTAACCACCAACCGGCGGGCGTTCCACGACTATTTCGTCGCCGAAACGGTCGAGGCCGGGATGGCTTTGACCGGTACGGAAATCAAATCTATCCGGGCCGGCAAGGTGACGATCTCCGAAGCCTACGCCCGGATCGAGCACGGCGAACTGTGGCTGATCGGGGCCCACATCTCCCCCTACACTCACGGCTCCTACACCAACCACGAACCGGACCGGCCGCGCAAACTGCTCGCCCACAAGCGCGAGATCCGCGACCTCCAGGAGGCGATCGAGCGCAAGGGGATGACCCTCGTGCCCGTGCGCCTCAGCCTCAAACGCGGCCGGGCCAAGCTCGAAGTCGGCGTCGCCAAGGGCAAAAAGCTCTACGACAAGCGCCACTCCGACGCCGACCGCGAAGCCAGCCGCGACATCCAGCGGGCGATGCGCGGCCGCGGCGGGGAGGAGTAGACGGACGACGAGGGGAACAAGGGAACGGCACAATTGTAGGGGCTCATGGAGTGCGCCCTCGTCGCGACCGACGCCTTCCGGCACGCCGAACGACCGTCCCCGTGTGCGTCACGCCACCCGGCGGAACGGGCGCATGTCATGCGCCCCCACAAACCCGACCGCTGGAAAGGTTGCCCGATGATCGTCCACGTTGTCCTCCTTCGTCCCAAACCCGACCCCGATCCCGGCACCATGGAGGCGCTACGATCCGCCCTCGCCGCGCTGCCCGATGCGATCCCGGGGATCACCCGCTTCGCCTGGGGACCGAACAGCAGCCCGGAAGGAAAGGGTCAGGGGTACGACCTGGGGTTCGTCATGGAATTCGCCGACGCCGCGGCGCGGGACGCCTACCTGCCGCACCCGGCGCACGTCGCGGTCGGGCCGCTGGTGCGGGCGGTGGCGGCGGAGGTGCTGGTGTTCGACCTCGAACCGTGATCGGCGGTTGTGCCCAACCCGGCCGTTTGGTATCATTTCCTCGTGCAGACGGGGATGTTTGGTTTCGACAGGGTCGTACGGACGAACGTTGCGCGCCGAGGTGCCCGAGGCCTCGTAAAAACGGGCAACCACGCAGTAGCGGACACCAACTTCGCTCTCGCTGCCTAAGTCACAGACCTCTAGGTAGCGCGTCCGCCCGGTCTTTCACCGTTCGGGACCGGGGTCGGGCGTCACCCAGAACGGATGCGGCGGGCTAGTTCGCCGGGGCGCTCCCGCCAAAGGCAGTCCGGCTTACCAACGCGGAACCCGGTCGACGGGGGTCCGCGACGGCACACAAAACGTCGACTACGCGCGTAGGATACGGTCGGCGGAAGATTCTGGACGGGGGTTCGATTCCCCCCATCTCCACCCCCAATGCACCTAACGCCCACCGCTCACCCGGTGGGCGTTTTGTTGCCCGTCGGGCCAACGATCGGCTCACCCACCCGGCCGTGGCGCCACCGCCAGCACCAGCAGCGCCGCCGGGACGCCGCGCGGGTTGTGGGCGGAGACGACCGCGCCGGTGGCCAGGAACGCGGTGCCGCCGGCAGCGAGGGTGATCGCGGCGCCGAGCGGCGCGGCCCGCAGCGGGCCGCCGGAGGAGAACGGCGCGGCGGCGGCGGCGCGGGCGGTCTGTACCGCCCCCGATGCCGGCGTCACCGCCAGCGACCCCGCCTCCACGTAGGCCACGGTCGGACCGGGTTGAGGACTGGCGGGCAGGGCGGCGCCTTCGAGCAGGTGGACCCGGGTCAGGGAGATCGAGACCGGCCCAACGGGAACCGCGTCGGCGACCGCCCCGGCCAGCAGGCGAAAACTGATCCCGTCCGGGGTGGTGAAGGCGGGCACGACGTCGCGGGTGGGGAAGAGCGCGGCGTCCAACAGCACCGCCGGTTTCGACCCGTCGTTGCGAAGGGATCGGGCGGCCCCGGCCCCGAGCGCGATCCGGTCCCCCGGTCCCAGCGTCACCTCCGCCCCAAGCGCCGGTTCCTGCCGCCGCTGGCCCGCCAACCAGGCGACCTCGGCCGGGCCGGCGGTGGCGACCGTCGCCTCCCCCGACTCGACCACCAGCAGCCGGGGACCGGGCGTGCCGACGTCGTCGGTGCCGACCCCCGGCGGCACGATCACCCGCGCCACGCCCAGGAACAGCGGCCCTTCTGGCAGGGCCGGGAACGCCCCGTCGGCGAGCGGTTCGAGGATGGGCGGCGCGGCGTCGGACGCGCCCAACGCAGGCGCGCCGCAAATGCCGACCAACCAGCAGACGAGGAACGCCGCGACCGCATGGCGACCAATCCCGCGCGCGGCGTGTTCGACGGCAACCGGGTCCCGCACCGCCTTCGCCTTTCCGACGATCAGTCCCGGGAATCCATCATCGCCAGCAATCCCTGCATGTAGCCGATCGCGTGCGCCCTGCCCCGGTGGCACCAGGGCGTGTCGTCGACCACGGCCGGGACGTGGTCGTCGAGCAGGAAGCCGGTGAAGCCGACCCGGCGCAGGCGGCGCAAGATCGCCGCCGGGTCGTAGTTGCCTTCGCCGATAAAGCACTCCTGGAAGCGGGGGACGGTGCCCTGGACGTCCCGGAAATGGACGTAGAAGATCTTGCCTTGGGGTCCGAAGGCGTCGATCATCGCCTCGACGTTGCGCGCCCCGCCCGGCATCTCCGAGCAGCAGCCGAGGCAGAGGTCGAGACCCCAGGCCGGGCTGGGGCTCATCGCGGCGGCGCGCTGGAACCCTTCGACGTCGCGGAACAAGCGGGCAACGCCGCCCAGGGACGGCACCGGCGGGTCGTCCGGATGGAGGGCGAGTTTGACCCCGGCTTCCTCGGCCACGGGCACCACGGCGCGGACGAAGTACTCGTAGTTGGCCCACATCGCCGCTTCGTCGAACGCGTGCGCGGACTCCTCCAGCACCGCCATCGCCTCCAACCGCTCGTCCCGCTTGGCGACGAAGGCGCGCTGCCCTTCGGCGTCTTCGCCCTCGACCAGATCCATGTCGAAGGACGTGACGTGGGCGCCGCCGCGGCCGGGCGTGGTGCGGGAGGTGCGCCACACCGAGTTCGGCATGAAGTGGAAGCCGAGGATCGGGATCCCGGCTTGGCCCAGGTGGCGGATGGTGGCCTGGTAGTGGGCGATCTGCTCGTCCTTGCCCGGCAAGCCGAGCATCGCCTTGTCGTAGAAGTGGATCGGCACGTTCTCGATCGCTTCCAGGCGCAAGCCGTGCGCGTCGCAGCGCGCGACCAACTCGCGCAAGTCCGCCACCTCCCAGCGGTGCTCGCCGGGGAGGCGCGGGGTGTTCATTTGCACCCCGCCGACGCCGAGCTGCTTGGCGAAGAGCAGCTTCTCCTCGGTCAGCTCGTTGAACTGGCCGATCGCGATCCGCATGCCGAGATCGTTGGTCACGGGGGTTCCTCCTGGTGGATGAGGGCCTTGCGGCCGACGCCCGTGTTGACAGCCCCCATTCTGGCTGCTAGCGTCCCGGCGTCAAGCGGGGGCCGATGGTGGCGCCCGCAAGAACCCACGGAGGAGGACCGCAATGGCGCGCGAGCGAGCGTTTTCGCGGCGGCGATTGGTCGGCGGGACGGCGGGCGGGGCCGCCGCGGTTGCCCTCGGTGGCGGGCTGGGCGTCTCCCGGCTCCAGGAGGCCCTGGCGGCGCGCACCGCGCCGGCGGTGATCCAGGGCACCACCAAGTTGACCTATTGGGGCGGGCTGATCTTCTCCGACGCGGCGAACGAGATGCTCGAAGCCAAAATCAACGAGTGGGGCAAAGCCAACAACGTCGAGACCGAAGTCGTGATGATCAACCAGAACGAGACCAGCCAAAAGGTCTCGGCGGCGGTCGAGTCCGGCACCATGCCGGACGCCCTCGACCTCGGACTCGATCTGCTGCTGCTGCTGTCGACCACCGAGCAGTTGGTGCCGCTCGACGAGTTGTACGAGAAGATCGGCGGCGCCCAGGGCGGCTGGTTCGAGGCGATCGCCGGAGCGACCGACCCCAGCCTGCTCGGCGGCGCGCGGACCGGGATCCCGTTCGGTTCCACCGGCAACGTGCTCTTCCGCCGCATCGACGTGCTGGAACCGGCCGGGTTCACCGAAGCACCGGCGACCTGGGAGGAATTGCGCGAGCAGGCCGAGGCGGCCCAAGCCGAGCCGCTGTTCGGGCTGGGGCTGGCCCTCTCCAACGTCGGCGACGGCAACCTCCAGGTCTCGGTCCTCCAATCCTTCGGCGGCCGGATCGCCGACGACGCCGGCAAGCGGGTGACGATCAAGTCCGAGGAGACCCGGGCCTACCTGGAATGGGTGTCGAGCGCCTACGAGGCCGGCCTCTTCCCGCCCGGAGCGACCACCTGGGACGGGGCGGGCGACAACACCGCCTACCTCTCTGGCCAAGCCGTCTTCATCGCCAACCCCGGCAGCGTTTACCTGGCGTTGCTGGAAGACGACCCCGAACTGGCCGAGCAGACGGGGTTCAGCACCCTGCCGGCCGGTCCAGCCGGGCTGGTCTCGCCGACCCAGCCCAACGTCCGCGCGATCTCGGCCAACAGCCAGAACCCGGACGCCGCGATGGCCTTGATCGACACTCTGGCCGACCCCGCCTTCATGGAGGAGTACTACAAGGTCGCCATCTACGGCCCGGTGCTGAAGAACCAACTCCCGTTCGAGATCTTCAAGGGTCCGGTCCACGCCGGCTTGGCCGATCTGGTCCAGAACGGCACCGCCCCGGCCGAACCCGACACCTACAACGCCGCCTACGCCGAGTTCAACACCAACTTCCTGGTCCCGAAGATGGTCCAGCGCGTCGTCGTCGACGGCTACGACTTCGACCGGGCGATGGACGAGGCCCAGCAGCAGGGGCAGGCGATCTACGACAAGTACCCGTAGGGAGTGGGGCCTGGGGTCTGAGGTCTGGGGGGTAGGGGACGGGGCCGATCGTAGGGGCGTATGGCATGCGCCCGTTTCGCGAGACGGCGAGACGACTTCCGGGACGGCCATTCGGGACACCGAACCGAGGAACCGGAATCGCGCGCATGCATGCGCCCCTACGATTGCCCCCGTCCCCTACCCCCCAGACCCAAGACCCCAGACCCCAGGCCGGCTCATCCAGGGAGACCACCATGGCCGTCATCGCCGCCCCAAGGGAACACGCCGGGGATCGGCGGCGGATGACGTTCGCCCGGCGGCAGGCGCTCTGGGGCTACCTGATGGTCCTCCCGGTGTCCTTGATCTTGCTCGGGCTGGTTGCCTACCCGTTTTGCTACGCGATCTTCATCTCGTTCACCAGCCGGGTCGTCGGCGATCCGGGGGAGTGGGTCGGGTTCGCCAACTTCCGGTATCTCTGGGGCTGGTCGTCGTTTACCCGCGCCCTGCAAAACACCGTCACGATGGTCGTGGTCTCGGACCTGTTGAAACTGGTGATCGGCCTCGGGCTGGCGTTGCTGCTGAACGAGCCGCTCAAGGGGCGGGGGATCTTCCGGGCGGTCGTGCTGCTGCCGTGGGCGATGCCGGGGTTCGTCGCGTTCTTGGTCTGGAAACTGTTGCTGACGCCGATCGGGGGCGGGGTCAACCTGGTCTTGACCGAGACGGGGTTGCACGGCGGGATCATCGACTGGCTGGGGCAGCGCTCGACGGCGATGCCGGCCGTGATCGCGGCGACGGTTTGGCGTGGGTTTCCGTTCTGGTGTATCAGCTTCCTGGCGGCGCTGCAGAACGTGCCGGGCGAACTCTACGAGGCGGCCAAGATCGACGGCGCCTCGGCCTGGCGGCGCTTCCTCGACGTGACCCTGCCGGCGATCCGGTCGGTGATCCTGGTCGTCGTGCTGCTGTCCTCGATCTGGACCGCGAACAGCTTCGAGAACATCTGGATCATGACCCAGGGCGGTCCATCCGACGCGACGATGGTCTTTCCGGTGCTGGCCTACTTCGGGATGCAGAGCCAACGCCTGGGCGAAGCGGCGGCGGTCTCGGTGGCCCTGGTCCCGGCGCTGCTGGTGCTGGTGTTCGTGATGACCACGCTGATCAAGGACGACGATTGATGGCGATAGTCGACGCGGGCCGGCCCTATCCGGCGTCGGCATCGAACCGGCGACCGCGACTGCGGTGGCGGCTGGTCGCGATCTACGCGGGCTTGATCGCGGTCTCGGTGGTGCTGCTGTTCCCGGTCTACTGGATGCTGACGATCTCGCTCAAGCTGCCGCGCGAGATCTACCGCCTGCCGTCGCTTTGGCCGGAAACGACGACGCTGGACAACTACCGAGAACTGATCGACGAGCGGGGCTTCTTGACCAACATCCGCAACAGCGTGGTCGTCGCCGGCAGCGTGACCATTGTCTCGTTGATCATCTCGTCGCTGGCCGCCTACAGCCTGGTCCGCTTCCGCTACCGGTTCCGGGGGCTGGTCGGGCGGTTAATTTTGTTCGGCTATTTGATGCCGACCTCGCTCTTGTTCATCCCGCTCTCGATCATCGTCGCCCGGCTCCAGATGGGGAACTCGCTCTTGGGCCTGATCGTGGTTTACCTGACCTTTTCGATGCCGCTCTCCACCTGGCTCCTGACCGGCTATTTCCGGGGGGTGCCGGCCGACCTCGAAGAGCAGGCGATGGTCGACGGGGCGACCCGGATGGGGGCGCTGCTGCGGATCGTGCTCCCGCTCTCTGCGCCCGGCATCGTCGCGGTCGGCATCTTCACCTTCACCGCGGCCTGGAACGAACTCTTGCTGGCGCTGATCTTCATCACCTCCGAGAACAAGCGCACCGTCCCCCTCGGCCTCCAGTACCTGATCACCGGCGACGTCTTCCTCTGGGGGCCGATCATGGCCGGGGCGGTGCTTTCGGCGCTGCCGGTGATGATCCTCTACTTCCTGGCCCAACGGTTCATGATCCAGGGGATGACGGCCGGGTCGGTGAAGGGGTAGGTCCCGGATCGACCGCGACGCCGTGCCGCAGGGACGCTGCTTGCCGCGCCCCTGGCCCACGGGCCACATTAGGGTCGCCCGACACGACGGGTCGGCCTTCGGTCTCCGGAGGGCGCAGCAAGCAGCGCCCCTACGCGCGCATCGAAAAGGACCATCGCCCATGTCCACCCCGAACCCGTCCTCCGTCACCCAACCCCTCCTCCCTCCCCCCTGGGAACCGACGGGCGGCGAGCCGCCCGTCCGGATCGCCGACGTGCGGGCGATCCAGACCGCGCCGGACGGGATCCGGCTGGTGATCGTCAAGGTCGAGACGACCCAGCCGGGGTTGTACGGTCTCGGCTGCGCCACCTTCACCCAGCGCCCGCTGGCGGTGGTCACCGCCGTCGAGCAATACCTCAAACCCTTCGCCGTCGGGCGCGACCCGAACGACATCGAGGACCTCTTCCAGGCCGCCTACGTCAGTTCGTACTGGCGGAGCGGTCCCGTCCTCAACAACGCGCTCTCCGGGCTGGACATGGCGCTCTGGGACATCAAGGGCAAGCTGGCCGGGATGCCGCTCTACCAACTGTTCGGGGGGCGCTGTCGGACCTCGGCCGCGCTCTACGCCCACGCATCCGGCGAGGACTTCGCCGCGGTCGAGGCGGACGCGCGGCGCCTGATGGGCCAGGGGTTCCGCCACGTCCGCTGCCAGGTCGCCGTGCCGGGCTACGCCACCTACGGCGCCCAGATCGCGCCCAAAGGCGGCGAAACCGGGGGCGCCGCGCCGACGCCCTACCATCTGGCGCTGCGTCAGGACCCGTGGGACCCGGCGGCCTACTGCCGGATCGTGCCCAAGCTGTTCGACCACCTGCGCGCCACCCTCGGCGAAGAGGTCGAGCTGCTGCACGACATCCACGAGCGGGTGCCGCCGATCCTGGCGATCGACCTCGCCAAGCGTCTGGAGCCGCACCGGTTGTTCTTCCTCGAAGACCCGTTCGCCCCGGAGGACAACGGCTACTTCCCCCTCCTCCGCCAACAAACGGCGATCCCGATCGCGATGGGGGAGCTGTACGTCAACCAGAACGACTACGTGCCCCTGATCAAGGACCGCCTGATCGACTTCATCCGGGTCCACCTCTCCGACATCGGCGGCTTGACCCCGGCCCGGAAGCTGGCCGCGTTCTGCGAGTTCTTCGGCGTCCGCACCGCCTGGCACGGTCCGGGAGACGTGTCTCCGGTTGGCCACGCGGCGAACCTGCACCTGGACCTGGCGGTGCCCAACTTCGGGATCCAGGAATCGCATTTCTTTAAGGAGCGAACGCAAGCCGTCTTCCCGGGCTGCCCCGAGATCCGCGACGGCGCAATGTGGTCCAACGAGCGGCCAGGACTCGGGATCGACCTCGACGAGGCCGAGGCGGCGAAGTATCCGTACCCCGACCACCCGCTCAACGGCGCCTGGCCGCCGGTGCGGCAGCCGGACGGGACGGTGGTCCGGCCCTGACCGGTGGCACGCGGTCGCGGCTGAGCAGCGAGGTGGGGCCTCCGTTGGACGGCCCGCCGTAGATTCGACCGGTTGCGCCGGACGAGCGTCGATCTTGCTCCAGAAGAAGCCGGACGGCTTGGGCCGGAAATCCGGATCGTGGCGGTACGGGGGCTGGCGGTGGAGCCGATTCGCGGTCCCGTCGTGGTTCCCGACCGCGGCCAGGGCCGGGGTATCCGGTCAGGGTAGGCGCGGGGCGTGGACCACCGTTTCGCCCTCGCCGTAGCACCGTCGGCAAGTGACCGCGCTGGGTTCGTCGTCCGTGGCGCAGGCGCGGGCCCCGGCGTCGGATTCGGTCATCACCGCTCGGTAGGCGCGTGCTTGGCCGAGTCCACCGTGCCGCCGGACCGCTTCCCGTTGCTCAAGCGTCGGGCGCAGATCACGTCGAGCACGGTGATCCCGGCGACGGCACCGGCGGCGATGCCGGCCTGAGCGCGCTGGGGATTGCGTGAGGACAGCGCGGTCCCCAGCGCGGCGAGGTCGAGGACGTCGCCGCCGACCCGCGCCCAAACGCCGGGCGCCGGGCGACGCTGGGCCAACACGACGATCCCGGCGGCGATCTCGCGGAAGCCGTAGGCGAGGATGATCCCGGAACGGTTCTTCATTCCCAGGTACGCGGCGAGGCGGTCCGGTATCAGGACCTCGGTCAAGCCAAGGCCGAGGCTGAACCAGCCGAGGCCGCGGGCCACCTTCTCGGCGTCCATCGCGCGTCGCTCCTTTCGCCCGTTACGCGGGCGGTTCGGGGACCTGAGCCAGCGGCAGCTTGAAGGCCAGCACGTCGAGTTGCTGGATCTCCGGCGCCTCGGCGAATAGCTCGTCGGCGCGCCCCATTAAGGCCGCCGCGACGTCGCCGGAGAGATGAGCCTGGCGACCGGGCTCGTCCGGAAACACGTCGAAGATGCCGAAGGTGGACGGTCCCATCCGGATCGCGAACCAGGCAACGGTCGCCGGCTCGCCTTCGACGATCGGCAGCGCCCCGCGCAAGAATTCCTCGACGTCGCGTTCTTTGCCCGGTTTGGCCTCGACTCGAACCAGCAATCCAAACTTGACCATCGTGTCGTTGGTCGGCATCGGGGACTCCTCCGTTGTTCGGTCGTCGGCGCGCCAACGGTCGACGGCGCCGCCCTATCCTCGGCCGCGCTGTACCAAGCCCGGTCGGAACTCCACACGCACCGCGCGCTCGAAGCGGCGGCTGTCGCCCGCGTCTCGGACCTCGACCTCGACGTGGAGGTTCGCCTCGCCCGGGTCGCGCCCGGCCGGTCCGCCGTCGTGCCACGCGTCCATCCCCTCGGCGTCCTCGATGGCGGAGCCGACCTGGTCGCCCACAACCTGGTCGGTCATGTGCCCGAGGGCGTTGCCGTACCCCTCACCTTGGCGGTGGGCGTGGGCGAACTGCTCGGTGGGCGCCTCGGAGGCGTTGGGGTTCATCGGATGGACCGGTCTGGTCGGACACCGAGGTCAGCTCCCGGACCGGTTGCCACACGGGGTCGGAACGGCCAACGGGACACCGCTGGTCGCCCGCCGGCGCGCATCTTGGACCAGGCACGGCGGAAGCGCGGACCAAGACCGATCGGCAATCCGCCGAACACAATCGCCGGGAAGCCGATCGCCCAGATTGAGGACATCGCCCCGGAGCCGGGAAAGCACGCCACCAGCAGACCGGAGCCGACCGGGGCGATGCCGGGCAGGATCAACGGCGGGTCGCATGGGGCGGGGTCGACCGGAAGGCCCGGGGGCACCGGGCCGACCCCGCCGGAGGCGAACCTATCCGCTGGCGGTCGCCCCGTCGGCGGCGGTGTCGATCAGGGTGCGCTGTTGTCCGCCGGACTGTATCGAGCCGTTCCCGTCGGTGACAGGGTTCGGCCCGGATGCGGCCGGCGGCGTCGGCTGCTTGGCGGTGCCATGCAGTCGCGGGTCCGGTTGGGGACCTTCGCCCCGGTCCGCCGTTAGAGGAGCCGGATTGGCCAGGTACTGGAACTCGCCCGTGCCGTCGAACGTCGGACCCTGCGCCCAACGGCCCTGCCCGCTTTCTTCGCCCGCCGAACAGTTCCAGAAGGTGTGGGCCTGGTCCATCCGCACCCGGTCGAGCGGCATGGTGCCCGGCACGATGAAGTCCTCCAGGCCGTCGGCCTTGAGCTCCTCGATGGCCGCCGCCCACTGGTTCTGGTGCATGATGTCGCGGGCGAGGTTGAACGACAGCATGTCGCGCACGCCGCGGTCCACGGTCATGTTGTAGAGCCGCCCGACCTGCAAGTTGCCCTGGGACTCGGCCATCAGGTTGAAGCGGAAGTCGGCCAGCAGGTTGCCGCTGGCGGCGATGAAGTTGCCGCTCCACGGCACGCCCATGCTGTCTTTCGGCTGCGCCCCCAGCCCGGCGACGATGGCGTGCTGCGGGTTCATCCCGGCGAGGACGGCATCGCGCATGTCCGTCCCCCCCATCGCCGCGCCGACGGTCGGGTTCTGGGCGACGGCGTCCTCCTGCGCGTTGAGGGGCGCCCCCTCCAACAGGCGGGCGATCATCACCGAGAGCATCTCGACGTGGGCGATCTCCTCGGTGCCGATGTCGAGCAGCATGTCGCGGTACTTCTCCGGCCCGCGGCAGTTCCACCCCTGGAACAGATACGACATCATCACCGTCATCTCGCCGAACTGGCCGCCGAGAATCTCTTGGAGCTTGCGGGCGTAGAGCGGGTCGGGCCGCTCGGGCTTGGCCTGATACTGCAATTCCTTGACGTGGAAAAACATGGCTCCCGGGTTCCTTTTCGTGATCGATCGACCTCACCGGACGAACGCGGCTCGTCCGGCGCCCCGTGCCTCGCCGATTGCCGGACGCAAACGGCGGCGCGCGAGCGCCGCCCGAGCACGGACCGGGCGGCTGCTGCGGTGCCGGCGGCCGAGTGAGGCGGGACGTCGCGGGGAGGGAAACCATGGGCTGCTCGGGGTCCCGGGCGATGACGGAATCGGACTACGCCTTCGGGGCGGCGTCCCAGTCGGTCAGCAGGTAAACGGCGGTCAGCAGCCCCAGTGCGCCGAGGAAAAATCCGTGCGCCTTGCCCTCCTTCATCGCCCCGGTCAACACCGGCAACACAACGAAGGCCGGGGCGCCGGCCAGTTCGATCCGGCCGTGGGTGTGGAACGGGACGAGGCGTTTAACCGCCAGCGGTTGGTCGGTCAGCGCGTTGAGGACGCCCTGGACGGCGCCGAAGAGGTAGGGCAACGTCCTGGCCGGACCGTTCAACCCGAGCAGCGACGGCGCCGCAAGCATCAACCCCAAAAAGCCGTAGTCGATCGCACCGTGCGTCTCGGGGGAGATCGGTTTCTTGTTCATCGGTCACGCTCCATGGCTCGACGTGAACGGCGCGAAGCCGGTGGTCGGCGGTCGGCGGTCGGCGGTCGAGCGATCGTCGTCGTTTGGCGCCCGAATCCGTCATCCGCCGCGCCCGTGATGGTCGTTCGTCGATCGCCGCCAGGCGGCGACCGCGACCCCGAGGCCGCCGACGAGGGCGGCGGTGTAGCCGGGGCGCAGGACGGCCCAGGTGTAGGGGCTGGTCTCGATGGTGTGGCCGGCGTAGGCGCCGCGCTCGTCGAGTTCCCCGGCCGGATGATCGAGACCGTTGGTGGCGTGGGGCTGGGGCGAGCCGTCGCCGCGTTGTTCGCCCGCGAAGACGCCCTCCATCACCTTGTCGGTCGCGCGTGGGGCGAGAAAGCCGGAGGCGGCGAGCATCTTGCCGCCACCGCCGACGACCATCGCGCGCTTGGGATGGGTCGCGGCGTGGAGGATCGCCTTCGCCACCAACTCCGGCGCGTAGACCGGCGGCGGGATCGCCGCCTCGACGCCCATCCAGTTCTTGGCGTGCTCGACGTAGGGGGTGTTGATCGAGCTCGGCTCGATCAACGTCACGGAGACCGGCGCTTGTTCCGCCTCCAACTCCATCCGCAGGGCATCGGTGAACCCCTTGACCGCGTGCTTGCTGGCGCTGTAGATGCCCTGGAGCAGGATCGCCCGCTCCGACAACGCGCTGCCGACGGTGATCAGGGCGCCGCCGCGCTGCTTCAGCCCCTTGACCGCCTCGCGGGAACCGTAGACGACGCCCCAGAAGTTGGTCTCGAACAACCGCCGCATGTCCTCGATTGGGACGTCCGCGAGCTTGCCGTAGATCGAGACCCCGGCGTTGTTGACCCAGGTGTCGAAGCCGCCGAAGGCGACCTCGGCCGCCACCGCGATCCGCCGGACGTCCTCCTCGCGGCCGACGTCGGCGACGACGATCGTCGCTTGCGCGCCCTGGGCCGCGAGTTCGTCGGACAAGCGTTGCAGCGCTCCCTCGCTCCGCGCCGCCAACACCAGGCGGGCGCCCCGGTTGGCCGCCATCCGCGCCGTCACCAGGCCGATCCCGGACGTGGCGCCGGTGATCACCAGCACCTGGTCTTCCAGCTTCTTCAGGGTGATCGCCATCGAAGTTCTCCCCGCCCCGCCGGACCGCGCGGCCGCCGGTCCCCGCCGGTCTCCTTGCCGCTCCCAAACGGCGCGCCTACGGCTTCAGCACCACCTTGATGCAGCCGTCTTCCTTGTCTCGAAACGTCTTGTACATGTCCGGCCCCTCGTCGAGGGTGCAGGTGTGGGTGACGACGAAGCTGGGGTCGATCTGGCCGTCGACGATCTTCTGCAGCAGCGGCGCGGTGTAGCGCTGGACGTGGGTTTGGCCGGTTCGGATCGTGATCCCCTTGTTCATCATCGTGCCGAGCGGGATCTTGTCGGAGAACCCGATGTAGACGCCGGGCACCGAGAGCGTGCCACCCTTCTGGCAGCATTTGAGCGCCTCGCGGATCACGTGCGGCCGGTCGGATTCCAGCCGCATCGTTTGCTTGACCTTGTCGTAGACGCCGCCGATGCCCCGGCCGTGGGCCTCGGAGCCGACCGCGTCGATGCAGCGGACCGGGCCGCGGCCGTCGGTCATCTCCTGCAGGGTGTCGTAGACGTCCTGGTCCCCGGGGTTAATGGTCTCCGCCTTGCCGTGGGTCCGCGCCATCGCCAGCCGCTCCGGCACGTAATCGATCGCGATTACCCGCCCGGCGCCGAGCATCCACGCGCTCTGGATCGCGAATTGGCCGACCGGGCCGGCGCCCCAGACCGCGACGGTGTCGCCCGGCTCGATCTCGGCGTTCTCCGCCGCCATGTAGCCGGTCGGGAAGATGTCGGACAGGAACAACACCTGCTCGTCGGAGAGGCCGTCGGGGATCTTGATCGGCCCGACGTCGGCGTACGGCACCCGCAGGTACTCCGCCTGGCCACCGGCGTAACCACCCAGCATGTGGGAGTAGCCGAACAGCCCGGCCGGGGAGTGGCCCATGATCTTGGCCGCCATCTCCGCGTTCGGGTTCGACCGCTCGCAGGCGGAGAACAGCCCCTTGCGGCAGAAGTAGCAATCGCCGCAGGAGATCGTGAACGGGACCACCACCCGGTCGCCGATCTTGAGTTTAGTCACCGCCGAACCGACCTCGACCACCTCGCCCATCGGCTCGTGGCCCAGCACGTCACCCTTCTTCATCCCCGGCTGGTAACCATCGTAGAGGTGGAGATCGGAACCGCAGATCGCGGTCGAGGTGATCTTGATAATCGCGTCGGTCGGCTCGACGATGGTCGGATCGGGCACGGTCTCGATCGAGACCGTGCCCGTGTGCTGCCAGGTCAGCGCCCTCATGATCGGTCTCCTTGGGTGGCCACCGCCCGTCGGGGCCGGCGCGCCGCGGTTGGGCGATGCGCGCTCGACAGGCATCCCGCTCATGGGACGGGGAACCAGGTGCAACTGTTGTGCCAACCGGATGGCCGCCGGGAGCCGCGTTCGGGCGTTGCCGGGCGTTCGGCGTCGACGGTCCACGGACCGGCGGCGGACGGTCTCTGGGCGCGGTTGCCCCCGGATCTCTCGTTCCACCCGCCCGGATCGGGCGCGCGGTCACGCGCCCCGGCGGCGGGCCGGGGCGACGGATGACGGCGCGGGTGGGGTTACCAGTTCGTGTACGACCCGTCCCGTCGCTGCCAGTGGGGGGCTTCCCAGAACTCGAAGGCGTGGTCCCGCGCCGCGTCCTCATCGAAGCCGACGCCGAGGCCCGGTGCGGTCGGGAGGTCGAAGGCGTCGCCGGCAAGATCCGGCATCGCCGGGAACAGGTCCTTCGGGTAGCGCTCGGCGATCCGGTGCTGGTACTCCAACTGGGCAAAATTCGGGGTGGCGATGCCGAAATGGATCGAGGCGGCGGTGGTGACCGGGCCGAGCGGGTTGTGCGGCATCACGTCGATGTAGTGGGCCTCGCACCAGCCGGCGACCTTCCTCGCCTCGGTCAGGCCGCCGACGTTGGAAACGTCCAACCGCGCGTAGTTGAGGACGCCCTGGTCGACGAACGGGGCAAACGCCCACTTCGACGAGAACTCTTCGCCGATCGCGAACGGGATCGGGGTCATCGTCCGCAACTGCTTGTAGGCGTCGACGCTCTCGGCCCGGATCGGCTCCTCGACGAACATCAGGTGCAGATCCTCGACCTTCTGGCAGAACAAGGCCGCCTCCGCCACCGAGAGCCGATGGTGAAAGTCGATCGAAAGCTCGATCGCCGGACCGACCGCCTGGCGCACCGCGCGCAGCCAGGTCGCGGCCAGGGTCAAGGACTCCAGCGGTTCGAACACCGCACCGTCGCCGCCCGCCCAATCCGGCCCGGGCATCCCCGGCGCGAACCGGATGTAGCGCCACCCCTGGGCGACCAATTCTTCGGCGTGGACGACGGTCTCCGGCCCGGTCAAGGGCACCGCCGAAGAGGCGAAGCACGGTACCCGTTCCCGGCAGGCCCCGCCCAGCAGTTGGTAGACCGGTACCCCCAAGGATTGACCGAGGATGTCCCAGAGCGCGATGTCGATCGCGGAGAGGGTGGCGCCCAGGATCTTGCCGCCCTCGAAATAGGCGCCCCGATAGCAGGTCTGCCAGATGTGCTCGATCCGCCGCGGGTCCATGCCGACCAGGAACCGGCCGAGGTGCTCCAGCATCCCCTGCATCGCCAGCTCGCGGCCGGAGATGCCGCCCTCGCCCAGGCCGGAGATCCCGGCGTCGGTCTCGACCTTGACCACGAACACGTTGCGGTGCCCGACCTTGACCGGGAACCCTTTGACCGCGGTGATCTTCACGCCGACCTCCCCATCGCTTCGCCACCCCCCTCGATTATGGGGGGTTGGGTCGGGGCGTCAATGGGGCGGGACTCCCGCCCGCCCCCCGGCCCCGCGACCCGGCGTGCGGGCTTCCCCACCACCGACCGTCCGGAATCCCCCGCCGCCAGCCGCTAGAGAATCGCCGTTGTCGCGATCGACAACACCGCGGGCGACCCATCGGGTCGCCCGCGCCATGGTCATCGTCTCGCGTTGGCCGATGCTAGATCGCCACGTACCCCAGCGGGTCGACGGTGCCGCCGTTGACCTTGAGCATGAAGTGGACGTGGGGGCCGGTCGAGAGGCCGGTGCTCCCGACCGGGCCGATCACGGCGCCCTGGCCCACCGACTGGCCGACCGCGACGTACGGCTGCTCGGCCATGTGGCCGTAGACGGTGGAGAGGCCGTTGCCGTGGTCGATCTCGGCGTAGAAGCCGAGGCCGCAGTCGCACCAGCCGGCGGCGACCACCGTGCCGCCGTCGGCGGCGAGGATGCCGGTGTAGGCGTCGGCGGCGAGGTCGATCCCGTTGTGGAAGTTACAGCCCAGGCTGGCCTCGTACGGCTCGAAGGCGTAGATGCTGCACCCGTACGCCTGGGTGAAGACGGCGCCGGGGACCGGGTTGATGAAGGCGCCGGTCGGCCCGCTCGGGGAGACCGGGGCGGGGATCGGGGTCGGGGTCGGCGCGGGCGCTTGGGCCCGCGCGGCGCGGGCGGGCGGTTCCGGCTGGGCGGCGACGGTGAGCAAGTTGCCGTCGGAGAAGCCGGTCACGTCGCCGTCGGTCAGCAGGTACCAGCCGGTGCCGCTGGTGTCGTAGTACGGCCCGTCCATCACCTGGACCACGTCGCCGCCGGGGATCTGGCCGACCCGCGACGCCTCGACGGCGGCCTCGACCCGGATGTTGACCGTGTCGCCGTCGGTCGAGGTCACGTAGTCGCCGCCCTTGAACCGGACCGGATCGTTGACGACGGAGGGCGCCGGCGCGGGCGCTTCGTCGACCGGGATCGGATCCACCGCCGGGGCGTCGGCGGGCACCTGGGCGGCGTCGGAGACCGGGACCTGAACGGCCCCGGCCAGCCCGAGCGACGACCCGGCGATCCAGCCGGTTTGGCCGACGGAGGCCACCGGCCACCACCGCTCGCCTTCGGCGTAGACGGTGTCGGCCTCGGCAATCCGCAGGTCGACCGGGGTGCCATAGGCGAGCGTGACCAGGACCTCGCTCCCGGTCCAGGGGTCCTGTCGCAGGTTCGCGCCGTCGCCGCTGGAGACGATCACCGGCCCGGCGGCGAACTCCTCGTCGCTCGGGGCGACGGTGGCCGGGGCCTCCTCGGCGACCGCCACGGATTCGGCTTCGGCGCCGGATGCGCCGGTGGTGCCGTCCGCCGCCGGGATTCCGGTCTCCAGGAAGTAACCGGCGATCCAGCCTTCCTGCCCGTAAAGGTCCACCGGCCACCATCGGGTGGCGCCGTCCGGGTCGAGCACGGTATCGATGGCGGCGATCCGCAGCCCGACCACGGTGCCGTCGGCGGCGGTGCCGATCACCTCGGCCCCGAACCCCGGTTCGGCCCGCAGCAGGACGCCGTCGCCGCTGCCGGTGACGAGCCCGGTGGCGCCGTCGAGACCCTGGGCGGCGATCCGTGCCCCGGGCCAGGCGACCGACCCCAGGATCAGCGAGACCGCCAGGATGCAGATCGGCACGAGCCGGCGGCGATGTGTCCACGCCCCCGCCGGTCCGAACCTCGATCCCGCCCGCGTCGCCGCGCTCCCGCCGCCACCGCCACCGCTCAACGCCGTTCCCCTTCCCTCTCGCCCACCGGTACCGTACTCGCCTGGGTAGCCCAGGCGTCGCCGGATGTCCCCCCACGACGTCGCGATGGATCGCGCGATCGCTTGCCGGACGACGCCAGCCCGCGCCCCCGAACGATCGAAACCCGTCCGGGCGTCACCTTAGCACCGGCGTACGGTCATGACAACGTATACGGACGCTTTAACCGTGCGCCAAGTGCGGATGGGTTTCGACCCGTCGGCGCGAAAGTTATCCGCGTCCCGAGCGAACGGGAGCCGGCGTTTCCGCGGTCCGCCAAGCGCCCTCTGCTATACTCCGCCGCTATCGGAGGCGGCCGGTCGAATCCCGCCGGGTGGTCGCGGTCGCGGTTGACCGAGCGGCGCCGGCGGCGGCCGCTCGCGCGGGGATTGGTACGGTAGAAGGGATGCGTGGCGCGTGAAACTGAATGTGGAGCGGCTGCCGGAGAGCCTGACCCGGCTCGAGATCGCGGCCGAGGACGCGGAATACCAGAAGGCGTTCGACCGGGCCTACCGAAAGGTGGCGGCGACCATCCAGGTGCCCGGGTTCCGCAAAGGGAAGGCGCCGCGCTCGATGATCGAGCGCCTCTACGGGCGGGAGGTCTTCGTCGAGGAGACCAACCGCGACCTGATGGAGCGCCTCTACCGCGACGCCGTCGAGCAGGCCGAGGTGGTTCCGGTCGGCGACCCCCAGGTCGAGATCACCCAGGCCGAACCGCTGACCTTCGCGGTCACGATCCCGGTCTTCCCCGCGATCGACCCCGGTGCCTACACCGAGGTCCGGGTCGAACCGGAGGACGCCACGGTCGAGGAGTCCGCGGTCGACGAGGTACTGGAGGGGCTGCGCAAGAGCCAAAGCCCGTGGGTGGACCCGGCCGAGGAAGGGATGACGGTCGGCGCTGATCTGGTGCTGGAGCAGAAGACCCGCACCCCGCGCGAGGGCGACCAGATCACGATCGACCTCGACATCGTCGACAACGGGGAACCGTTCCAGCAGCCGGTCGAGGACGCCGTCTTCGTCCTCGGCGAGGACAGCCTGTTCGACCAACTGCGGGAGCGGATCCAAACGCTGCGGGTCGGCGAATCCGCGACCCTCGACATCGCCTTCGCCGAGGACGACGAAAGCGTCTCCGAGAAGGTGCGCGGCAAGACCCTGACCTACACCGTTGCCCTGAAGGGGTTGAAGGAGCGCGATCTGCTGCCCCTGGACGACGACTTCGCCAAGACCGTCGGCGAGTCCGACACCCTGGCCGCCCTGAAGCAGGAGATCCGCGACGACCTGCACCAGGGCAAGACCAACGAGACCCGGACCTCCGTGCTGAACAAGATCATCAACAAGATGGCCGAGGGCGCGACCGTCGACCCGCCGGCGGTGATGGTCGACGAGGAGGTCGAGGACGAGGTCAAGGCCCTCCGCTCCCGCTTGATGCAGCAGCGGATGACGCTGGAGGAGTACCTCCGCGTCAGCGACCTGAGCCTGGAGGAACTGAAGGCAACGATGCGCCCGGACGCGGCGCGGCGGCTGCGCAACTCGTTGCTGCTGCGCGAGATCGCCAAGCGGGAGGACATCGTCGTCGCGGACGACGACGTCGATGCCGAGGTCGACGCGATCGTCTCCGGCACCGAAGATCCGGACAAGCTGCGCGAGGTCTACGGCGGCAACTACTTCCGCGGGCTGCTCCGGGGCGACCTGTTCGAGCGCCGGATCACCGACCGCCTGATCGCGATCGCGACCGAAGGCCGGGGCGCCGTCGTCAACGGTTGGGTCGCGCCGGAGCCGGAGCCGGAACCGGAACCCGAAGCCGGGACCACGAGCAGCGATGTCGCGGACGGGATCACCCCCGTTGGCGCCGACGCCCATGCCCTGGACGACGCCCTGACGACCGGCGCGATGCCCGGCCAGCCGGGCGGCAGCGCCGCCACCGCGACCAGTGCCGACCCGGACGCGACCGTCTCCGTGGCGGACGTGGCGGCCGAACCGGACGTCGCCCAAGCGGCGGCGACCGGGCACGAGGCCGAGAGCGCCGCCGTCGCGGCGGATGCCCCAGCGGACGCCGTCACCCCCGCCGAACACGAGACCGGCGCCACGCCGCCCGCCGCCAACGACGAGGGGGCGGACATCGGTCGGGGCGGGGTGCTGGCGGACCCGGATTATTAGGTCGGCGCGGATCAGTCCCGGCGGCAACGTCTCGGCGGCGGTTCGTGCGGCCGTCGCGACGGGGCGGATAGGGAGGCAGGCATCCATGAGGGATCGCCCCCACCGATCGTGGGCGTCCCGACCGAAACCACCCGACAACGAAGCGAACTCCGGACCGGTATCGGGACGACCCCCCGTGGTCGCCCGATCCGCCACCAACCTCACCCGCGATCGCCGCGCCGATCCGGCATCGCCCGCCAAACCTCCACCTTCGGGGAGTGGCCACCGGCCCGGTGGGGGGTATCATTAGGGCCATGCCGATTCGGCGGGTCGTCCGCGCACCGGCCCCGACGGGCCAGCACAGAAAGGCAAGGAGCCGGCACCGATGGAGATCCCCAAGATCGAAAACCTGATCCCGATGGTGGTCGAGAGCACCAATCGTGGCGAGCGGGCCTTCGACATCTACTCCCGCTTGCTCAAGGAGCGGATCATTTTCCTGGGCACGCCGGTCGACGATCAGGTCGCCAACGTGATCATCGCCCAGATGCTGTTCTTGGACCACGAGGATCCGACGCAGGACATCCGGCTCTACATCAACTCGCCCGGCGGCGTCATCTATTCCGGCCTCGCCATCTATGATACGATGCAGATGGTCAGGCCCGACGTCGCAACCCTCTGCATGGGCATGGGCGCCAGCATGGCGGCCGTGCTGCTCGCCGGTGGCACCAAAGGCAAGCGGATGGCACTCCCCAACGCCCGGATCATGCTCCACCAGGGGTCGGGCGGCTTCCGCGGCGCGATGCCGGACATCGAGGTCGCGGCCCGCGAAGCCCTCACCCTGGCCACCAGGTGCACCGAGATCCTGGCCCACCACTCGGACCAGGAGTACGACAAGGTCAAGCGTGACACCGACCGGGACTACTACATGACCGCCCAGGAGGCCAAGGAGTACGGCCTGATCGACGAGGTCCTGGACCCGCGACACCTCCTCGGCTCCGCCGCCCAGGCCGTGGTCGGGGACGTCGACACCGACGCCCCGCGGACCAACGGCACCGGCCGGCGCTAAGACCAACGACGATCGGGGCGGTGGGGCAATCCGCCGCCCCGAACCCCGCCCGGCAGACGGCAGACGACGAAGCGGCCCCGCGATCGGAGCGGGCCGGACGCGGCGCGGAGTGCGAAGGCCAAGGGCCGAGGCGCAAGCATGACCAACACGCGAGGTGGGCGGGTGCATTACCGGTGTTCGTTCTGCAACAAGGGCCAGGAGGAGGTTCGGCGCCTGATCGCCGGCCCGAACCAGGTCTACATCTGCGACGAGTGCGTCCAGCTTTGCCGGGAAATCATCGAAGAAGAAGACCCGCAAAGCCCGCGCAACGAACCCGGCTTGACCCGCATCCCCACCCCGCGCAAACTCTACGAACAGCTCAACCAGTACGTCGTCGGTCAGGACCGGGCGAAAAAGATCCTTTCCGTCGCCGTCTACAACCACTACAAGCGGATCAACGCCGGCCTCGAAAACGAGGACGACGTCGAGCTGCAGAAGAGCAACATTCTGCTCGTCGGCCCGACCGGCTGCGGCAAGACCCTCCTGGCCCAAACCCTCGCCAAGCTGCTCGACGTGCCGTTCTCGATCGCCGACGCCACCGCCTTGACCGAGGCCGGCTACGTCGGCGAGGACGTCGAGAACATCCTGCTCCGCTTGATCCAAAACGCCGGCGACGTCCAGCGCGCCCAAACCGGCATCATCTACATCGACGAGATCGACAAGATCGCCCGCAAATCGGACAACCCCAGCATCACCCGCGACGTCAGCGGCGAAGGCGTCCAGCAGGCGTTGCTGAAGATCATCGAGGGCACCGTCGCCAACGTGCCGCCGCAGAGCGGGCGCAAGCACCCCCACCAGGAATACATCCAGATCGACACCCGCAACATCCTCTTTATCTGCGGCGGCGCCTTCGAGGGCCTGGAGGAGATCGTCGGCAAGCGGATCGGCAAGCAGGCGCTGATGGGTTTCGGCGCCTCGACGACCGAGGCCGAGCACGCCGACGAGGTCAACCCGCTCCAATTCCTCAACCACGACGACCTGCTGAAGTACGGCCTGATCCCGGAGTTCGTCGGTCGCCTCCCGGTCTCGGTTTCCCTGGACCACCTGACCCGGCCGGAACTGATGCGGATCCTGACCGAGCCGCGCAACGCCGTGGTCAAGCAATACCAGAAATTCTTCGCCCTCGACGACGTCGAACTCGTTTTTACCGACGACGCCCTCGAAGCGACCGCCAAGCAGGCCGAGGAGCGCAAAACCGGCGCCCGTGGCCTGCGGACCACGATCGAGGAGGTCCTCCTCGACGTGATGTACGAGATCCCCTCGCTCGAGAACGTCCGCAAGTGCGTCGTCGACGCCAACGTGATCAACAACCGCTCCCGCCCCCTCCTCGTCAGCGTCAACGAGACGCCGATCGACTACGCCGAGACGGCGTAACGGGAACTCCGAAGTCGGAAGTCGGGACACTATCGAGGACGAAGGCCGGGGCCGGTTGGTCCTGGCCTTCGTGCTGGTGGCGCGATCTCTCCACCGCCGCGGGCTGCGTTTTGCCCCCCTTCTCCCGGGTCATTCCGAGCGAAGCGAGGAATGACCCGGAAGGTAGGCGGACACGACGGGCCTTCTCGCCCTCGTAGCGCCAATCGACTTCGCTCCGCGTTCCGCCCCGCGCCCGTAGAATGGCGCCGACCAGTCGGGCGGGCCGCGGACCACGGGGTCGTCGGTGCCCGGCCGCAGCATGCGGGGAGGACCGGTGGACACGCTCAAGGTCGGGATTGTCGGCGCGGGGGGAATCGCCGCCCAACACGGGATCGCCTGGAATACCAACGCGCCGCGGGGCGAGATCGTCGCCGTCGCGGACATCTCGGAACCGCGGGCCCACGCCTTCGCCGATCGCTTCACGGGGGGCAAGGCGAAGACCTACGACGGGATCGAGTCGCTGCTGGAGGACCCGGCGGTGGGGGCGGTCGACATCTGCCTCCCCCACCACCTGCACACCCCGGCGATCCTTGCCGCGGCCAAGGCCGGCAAGGCGATCCTCTGCGAAAAGCCGCTCTGCACCAGCCTGGAGGACGCCGCGACCCTCGATGCGGCCCTCAAGGCGAGCGGCGCCCGGTTCGTGATGGCCCACAACCAGCTCTTCCAGCCGAGTCTGGTCGAGGCGCGACGATTGCTCGCGGCCGGCGCGCTCGGCCGGCCGTACTTCTACCGCTCGGTCGAGGCGTTCCAGAACCGGGGCGCGCTCGCCGCCACCCCGTCCACCTTGCCGCCGGGAGAAAGCCCCTGGGCCTGGCGCAACGACCCGGCGCGGATGGGCGGCGGCGAGGTGCTCGACACCGGCTGGCACGCCACCTACCGGATGTTGGCCCTGGCCAACGATCGCCCGGTCGAGGTCCAGGCGATGACCGAGCGCTTCTTCCTGCCGGACGTGGCCGCCGAAGACACCGGCGTCTTGCTGGTCCGCTTCGCATCCGGCGCCATCGGCGAGCTGGTCTCCTCCTGGGCCTTCGCCGCCGTCGGCAACCGCCACTTCGAGGTGATGGGCGAACACGGCAGCCTGGCCGGCGGCGGCGCCGAGCTGCTGCACCAGCTCCACGCCTGGCCGGATCCGGTCGCTCGCCCCTTCGCCCCGGTCCACTCCTTCACCGCCGAGGTGACCCACTTCCTCGACGTGGTCCAGAACGACGCCCCCAGCCTGGCCCCGTTCGAAACCGGCGCCCGCGTCCTCCAACTCACCCTCGCCGCCTACCGCTCCGTCGCCGAGAAGCGAACGATGATCCTGCCGGAGAACCCGCTGGAGGCGGGGCATCCGGCGGCGTAGTTGGCCTCGGGATGGCCCCTATCCCCCCGGCCCCGTGAGGCCCCCTTTCCCCCTGCGCAAGGGGACAGGGGGAAGCCAGAAGGTCTTCGCGTTTGGAGACGGCTCTGGCGAAAGCCCCTCCCCCACGGTTGGGGGAGGGGTTTGGGGAGGGGGCCTTCCTCCCCCAAACCAAAAGGAGTACCACCCCCATGCTCAAAACCCTCGGACCTGGAGCGATCGGGATCAAGGACCTGGCGCTGCCGGACGCGATCGCGCTCGCCCGCGAGACCGGCTTCGACGCGATCACCTTCGACATCCGGGAAGCGGCGACCCTCGCCGCCGACCACGGCCCGAACCACGTCCGCGCCCTCTTCGCCGACGCCGGGATCGTCCCCGGGTCGTGGAACGCTCCCGTCTCCTACCGCGACGACGACCGGTACCAGACCGACCTGGAGGCCCTGCCCCGGTTCGCCGCGCTCGGGCGCGACCTCGGCTGCGTTCGAGCCACCTCCGGCGTGGCGCCCGGCTCCAACGACCGGGAGTACGCCGCCAACTGGGACTGGCACGTCGAGCGCCTGCGCCCGATCGCCCAGATTCTGGCCGACTCCGGGGTCCGGCTCGGGTTCGAGTTCATCGGCCCGAAAACGTTCCGCGCCCAGTTCGCCCACGAGTTCGTCTATTCGATGGCGGGCATGATGGAGTTGGCCACCGCGCTCGGCACCGGCAACGCCGGGATCCTGCTCGACATCTGGCACCTCTACACCGCCGGCGAATCCATCACCGACCTGGAACGTCTCTCCGCCGCCGACATCGTCGCGGTCCACGTCAACGACGCCCCGGCCGGCATCCCGCGCGACGAGCAGCAGGATCTGGTCCGCGCCCTGCCCCTGGAAACCGGCGTCCTGGACCTGGCGGGCTTCATGGCCGCCCTGCGCCAACTCGGCTACGACGGCCCGGTGATGCCGGAACCGTTCAGCCAACGGATCACCGACCTCGCCGCCACCGACCCGACCGCCGCCGCGCGCGAGACGGCGCACGCGATGGACGCGCTCTGGAGCGTGGCCGGGTTGGGGTGAAGCGACCGACGCGTTTCGTCGGTGAACGGGACGACGTGCCCTTATCCGACGGGATCGCCGATCCTGAACCCCGCCGGCGCCGAATCCGGCCCGACCAGCCCGACCCCGTCCACGGCGCGGACGCGCCACCGGTACGACGCGCCGCATTCGAGCGTCAACGGCTTGGTCTTGGTCGCGGCCGTGGTGTTGGCGGTAAACGGCGCGTACGGCCCATCCGGCCCTGCGGACGATTGCTCCAGCGTCCACGCGTACCGCGCGATCCCGCTCTCGTCGCTGACCGCCGTCCACGAAAGGACGACGTCGCGCCACTCTAAGCAGTCGTAGACGTGGCCATCAATCGGCGAGAGCGGCGATGGGGCCGTTGGCGGGGTGGTATCCGCGGGAACCGAGGTCGGCGTAACCGTGGGCGTAATCGCCGGTGGGAAGGTGGGTGGCGTGGTGGCCGGGACCACGGTCACTCCCGCTCCCGTGTCCGGCTCCGGGTCCTTCGGCGTCGGCGTGTGCCCACCGGGCTGCGTAGCGGGCACGGCCAGCCACGGCAGCCGGTCGGTGTCGTAGTCGCAGGCGATCGCCGCCGCGGGCGCCCACCAGTCGTCGGCGAGACCGGCGACGCCGCGCAGCCACGCGCCGTCCTGGGTCCGGAACATCGCCTCGAACGGGTCGCCCGGCGACGCAGATGCCAGCACGGCCGCGTCCGGCCGCGGCGCGGCCCGCAGCGGGACGTCGGCTGCGGCGTCGACGGCGCATCCGGGGTCGGGCAGCTCGTCGTCCTTTAGGGAGCCGGGGCCGAGGTCGTCGAGCGGGGGCAGCGCGACGCGGCCGAACGCCCGGTTGAGGACGGCGCGGGTCGCCGGCATCGGCGACCAGGGCCGGTTGTTGGCCGGGTTGGTGAGATCGACCACGGTGAACCAGCCTTCCGGCACCGTGACCGCGGCGTGCGGTGGCACCGCCCCCGCGACCGTCACCTCGTCCTCGAGGCCGATCACCCAGGTGATGCCCGTGCCTTGGCGGGAATGGACCAAGAACTCGGTGCCGGTCGCGGTGACCACGGCGCCCGCGGTCGTCACCTCGACACTCCGTAGCGATCCCGCCAATCCTCCCGGTGGTGGATCTCGTGGCCGGCGACGGCGTAGGCGATGGCGCGGACGCTGCGGGTCGTCCAGTCCTCCGGCGCCCGGCGCCGCCAGGCCGCGGCGTCCAGGCCCGCCAGGAG
>CADCWE010000137.1 GCA_902806325.1 uncultured Thermomicrobiales bacterium
TGCGTCACAAGGGGTGCCCGAATATTGGGTGGCGGACTACCTCGGCCCGGCCCTGCGCTTGTTCGTGCTCGAGCGGGGGCGGTACCGCGAACTCAAACCCGAGAATGGACAGTTGCGGTCGCTGGTGTTGCCCGATTTGGTCATCGACATCGACGAGCTGTTCGCCGATCTTGAGGAACTGGTTCCTTGATCGGCCGGCTCCCCGACACCGTCGCCCTCGTCACCGGCGGCGGGTCCGGCATCGGGCGGGCGATCGCGGAGCGATTTGCCGCCGAGGGGGCGCGGGTCGTGGTCGCCGACCGGAACGGGGACGGCGCGGCGGAGACGGTTGACCGCATCGCGGCGGCGGGCGGCGAGGCGCTGGCGGTCACGACCGACGTCACCGACGGGGCGGCGGTGGCGGCGCTGGCTGAGGCGGCTGAATCGCGCTTCGGCCGGGTGGATGTGCTGGTCAACAACGCCGGGTTCGCGGTCGGCGACGACATCCTGACGATGGACGAGGCGACCTGGGCGCGCAACCTGGACGTCAACCTGACGGGGGTCTACCGTTGCTGCCGGGTGATCCTGCCGGGGATGCTGGATCGGGGGCGCGGCGCGATCGTCAACGTGTCGTCGGTCAACGGCCTGACCGGCCTCGGCGAGGAAGGCTACGCCGCCGCCAAGGCCGGGCTGATCAACCTGACCCAGAACCTGGCGCTCAAGGTCGGCCCGCAGGGCGTGCGCGTCAACGCCCTCGCCCCCGGCACGATCCGGACCCCGATCTGGAACGACCGCCTCGCCGCCGACCCGGCCGTCTTCGACCGCCTCGTCCCCTGGTACCCTTTGGGCCGGATCGGCGAACCGGACGACGTCGCCAGCGCCGCCCTCTTCCTCGCCTCCGCCGAAGCCGCCTGGATCACCGGCGTCGTCCTCCCCGTCGACGGCGGCCTGCTGGCCGGCCGCTTCCGGATGGTGGGCGACCTCGGCGCGACGTGACGGGGCGGTGGGCGGTGGGCGGCGGGGCGATGACGCGGCCGCCTCAGTCCTCGCTCGTCGTCCTGCCGCCGACCGCCGACCGCCGACCGCCTCATTGAGGAAACCATGTCCGACCCCCACCCGCCGCGCAAGAAGTTCCACCACATCGGGTTGCGGGCCACGGAGCCGCAGCCCGACGAATCGTACGTGGCGTCGTTCCGGTGCTGGGTGACGAACCCGAACCGGCACCCGCAGCACGTCGAATACCTGCGCTACGAACCGGACAGCCCGGTCCGCGAGGAGTTCATGGACTCCCCCCACGTCGCCTACGAGGTCGAGGACCTGGCGCCGCACCTGGCCGGCAAGGACGTCTTCCGCGAGCCGCTCGACCTCGGCGACCCGCCCTTCGCCACCGCCGCCTTCACCCGCGAGCACGGGCTGATCGTGGAGTACCTGGTCTTCCGGCCGGGTCGGGCCTGGCACGACCAGTAGACGGCAGACGGCAGTGGGAGGGGGTAGCGGAGCGATGGCCGATCGGCTGGCGGCGTCGACGAACACGTACCACGGGCACGGGCTGGAAGACGCGCTGGACGGGATCGCGCGGGCGGGATTTGCCAGCATCGAACTGTCGTCGGTGCCGGGCTGGACGGAACACGTCCGGCGCGACGCCGGCGCGGCGGAGATCGAGCGCGTCAAGGGCCTGCTGGACGGGCACGGTCTGACGCCGGTCAGCCTCAGCGGTCACTCCGACCTGGTCTCCGACGACGGGGTGGCGGCGTTTCGCAAGGCGCTCCGGCTGTGTACCGCCTTCGGCGTCTCGCTGGTCACCACCAGCACCGGCGGCCACGACGACGCCTCGGCGGGGGCGCTGGACGAGCAGCGGGACAGGTTCCTGGCCCGGATCGGCCCGCTGGCCGACGAGGCGGCGGCGGCCGGGATCGCGATCTGCCTCGAAACCCACGGCGGGCTGCTGGCGACCGGGGCGATGGCGGCGAAACTGATCGGGCGGATCGGCAAACCGAACGTCGGCGTCAACTACGACCCCGGCAACGTGGTCTACTACGGCGACACCGCGCCGGAGGCCGACATCGGCGCCGCCCTGCCGCTGATCCGCCACCTCCACGTCAAGGACCAGATCGGCGGGGTCGGGATCTGGAATTTTCCGATCGTCGGCACCGGGGAAATCCCGTACCCGGCGCTGTTCGCCCAATTGGACGCCGCCGGGTTCGCCGGCCCCTGCTCGATCGAGGTCGAGTTCACCGGCGGCGACCCGCCCCCCCTTAGCGAGGTCGACCGGGCGATGGCCGAGTCCTACGCCTACGTGCGCCGGTTCGTGCCGGCGCCGGAGTAGGGTTGGACGAGCGGCACCCGTCGTAGGGGCGCATGGCATGTCCCCCTTCCGTGGTCACCTCGTTTCGCGTGCCGAGAGGGTCTGCCCAAGGTCGATCGCCCGTCCGGCGACGAGGGCGCATGCCATGCGCCCCTACCATCTGCCCCATCGCCGACAGGAGCTTCCGTAATGACGCGCGTTGCCGTGCTCGGGGCCGGGTTCATGGGGGGGACGCACGCGCGGGCGTACCGGGCGCTGCCGGGGGTCGAACTGGTCGGGATCTACGCGCCGAGCGGGACCCGCGCCGCGCCGCTGGCCGCGGAGCTGGGCACGGTCTGGACCGACGACCTGGAACGGTTGGTGGCGGACCCGGGCGTGGACGCGGTCGACGTCTGCCTGCCGACGCCGGAGCACCGCGCGGCCACCGAGGCGGCGCTGGCGGCGGGCAAGCACGTCCTGCTGGAGAAACCGATCGCCCTCACGTTGGCGGACGCGGACGCGCTGGTCGCCCTGGCGGCGACCAGCGATCGGGTGGTGATGGTCGCCCACGTGCTGCGGTTCTGGCCGGAGTACGTGGCGATCCGGCGGTTGGTGGCGGACGGGGAACTGGGCCGCCCCGTCTCCGGGGTGGCGACGCGGCGGCAGGCGTTCCCGGCTTGGTCGAACCTCTTCGCCCGGTCGGACCTGACCGGCGGCGCGGTGGTGGACATGCTGATCCACGACTTCGACGCCCTGAACTGGGTGTTCGGCGAACCGCGCGCGGTGACCGCCCACGGACGGCGCAACCCCCGCTCCGGCGGCTGGGACCAGGCGCAGGTGCTGATCCGGTACGACGGCGCCTCGGCGCTGGTCGACGGCGGGATGACGATGCCGGATTCCTCCCCGTTCGGCTCCACGTTCCAGATCCTGGGGGAACGGGGGGCGGCGGAGTACCGGTTCCAGGCCGGGGGGCGCGGCGTCGAGGACACCGGCGGCGGCGTCAACGACCTGGTCTGGTACCCCCCCGCCGGAGCGCCAACCACCCTGGCGTTGCCGCCGGAGGACCCGTACGCGGCCGAGATCGCCTACTTCGTGGACCGCGTGCGGGCGGGACGACCGGCGGCGCGGGCGACCCCGGCCGACGCCCGGCTGGCGCTGGCGGTGGCGCTGGCGGCGCGGGAGTCGCTGGAGACGGGGGAGACGGTGGCGGTGGCTTGAGGGGCGGGGAACCGGCCCCCCCGGACTCGGGGACCCGACCCCTCCCCCAACGGTGAGAGATGGGCTCTATTCACCGCCCAGCCCAAGTGGGGAGACGGTCTGGATCCCCCCAGCCCCCCTTCCCCCCAACGTTTGGGGGGAGCCAGGGGGCCAACGACGCCGCCTACCGCCCACCCCCCCGCTCGTCCCGCTTCCCCCGCGAGCGCCGCAGCGCGTCCTCGTGGCCGCGCTTGTGGGTGTGCTCGTCGTAGGGGGCGTCGGCGTCGGCGAGGAGGCGAATGCTGTCCAGATCGAGGCGCACGGCGTCGGTGGCCGGGGCGGCCATCAACATCCCGGCGGCGGCGCCCATCCGGGCGCGGGACTCGGCGTGGCGGCCCTGGCGGTCGAGGCGAAGGGCCTCGCGGCGCTCGATGGCGGCCCGCTGGATGGCGGACTGCTCGGCCACCAGCGGGTCGGCCGGTTCGCGCGCCACGGTGGCGGCGTCGGCGAGCCGGAGTTCGGGCAGGGCCGGCGCGGCCGTTTGCCGTTCGTCGGCGGCGGTGGCGGTCCAATCGGCGCGCACCTGGACCGGGTGGCGGGTGCCGGACGCCCCGGCGCGGGTGGTCAGGGCGAAGACCAGGCAGACCTCGTCGCCGGCCGAAACGTCGCCGACGGCGACGGTGATCGTCTTGGCGACGCGCTCGGCCGGGAAGGCGTTGACGAGGCGTCCGCGGACGCCGGGCGGCAGGGTTAGGGTGACGGTCAGACCGGTGGCGGCGACGGTCAGCAGTTCTTGCAGCTCCTCGGCGAAGAACGCCCGCAGTTGGTCCGCCCGCGCGACGTACCGGAAGTTGCCGCCGCCGGCCTCGGCCAAGCCGCCGAGGAGATCCTCGTCGAAGCCGAGACCGACGCCGAGGGTGGTGGTGCCGACGCCCCGGCGGCGGATCTCGGTGGCGTGGTGGGTCAGCTCCCCGGGGTCGGTGATGCCGACGTTGGCGTGGCCGTCGGTGAGCAGGATGGCGCGGCGGACGCGGACGGCGGATTCGTCGTCCATCCCGCCGCCCAGCTCGGCGCAGCCGGCCAGCCAGCCGCCGGAGAGGTTGGTCGAGCCGCCGGGATCGACGCCGTGGAGGGCGAGCCGGATCGCCGCCTTGGTCCGCGGGGTGGCGCGATCCAGGCGCTGCAAGGTTTCGACGGCGTGATCGTAAACGATCAGCGCGGCGCGGTCTTCGTCGCGCAGCAAGGCGACCGCGACGTCGACCGCCCGCTTGACCAGCGCCAGCTTGTCGCCGGCCATCGAGCCGGAGCGGTCGACCACGAAGGCGACGTCGACCGGGGCGCGGCGGGCGGTCGGGGCGGTCGGGGCGGCCGGCGCGACGATCCGGACCAGCAGCGTGGCCTCGCCGCCGGCGGCGGCGAGCGGGCGTTCCCAGCGGGCGTCGACGGCGAGGGGGGCATCGGC
>CADCWE010000138.1 GCA_902806325.1 uncultured Thermomicrobiales bacterium
GCGGGAGGACCGCGGCCCGGCAGGGAGGTGGGATCGGCAAGATCCGGGTCATCCTGCTGGCGTTGACCGGGCTGTTCGCCATCGGCGTGCTCGGGCTTGGGTTGTTCATCGCCGCGACCGCGGCGGCGGTCGGCGGCACCGTGCGGGCCTACAAGGAAGTCAACGACAATCTGCCCAACGCCGCCGCGATCGCCGTCGATACCTTTCAGACGACCCGCATCTTCGACCGTGACGGCGCGCTGCTCCAAGAAGTGGACGACCCGAACGCGGGGTGGCGGACCTTTGTGCCCTTGGACCAGATCTCCCCCTACCTGATCGACGCCACGGTGGCTGCCGAGGACGCGACCTTCTGGACCCACCGCGGCGTCGAGCCGCTGGCGATCGTCCGCGGCGTGGCGATCAACGCCGGCGGGTCGGGGTCCTCCGGCGGGTCGACGATCACCCAGCAGCTCGTCCGATCATTGTTCACCGACATCGGCTACGAGTTGTCCTACACCCGCAAGGGCAAAGAAGCGCTGGCGGCGATCGAGGTCGAGCGCCAGTTTTCCAAGCAAGACATCTTAACGATGTACCTGAACCAGATCTTTTACGGCAACCGGTCGTACGGGATCGAGGCGGCGGCGCAGACCTTCTTCGACAAGCACGCCAAGGACTTGACGCTCGGCGAGGCGTCTCTGTTGGCCGGTTTGCCGCAGCGGCCGACCGACTACAACCCGGTGGTCAACTACGAGTTGGCCAAAGGTCGCCAGATCTACGTCCTGGACCAGATGGTCAAACACGGCTACGTGACGCGGGCCGAGGCCGACGCCGCCTTCCTGGAACCGCTCAAGGCGCGCGACCGCTCCGGGGCGATCCTGGAGAACCCGCACTTCGTCAATTTCATCCGCGGCTACGTCTCCGAGCGGTTCGGCGAGGACGCGCTGCTGCGCGGCGGCTTGCAGATCACGACCAGCATCGACACCCAGTTGCAGAATCAGGCCGAGGAGATCGTCGCCCAGCAGGTCCGGGAGCTGGAAAGCTACCGGGCCAGCAACGCGGCGATGGTGGCGATCGCGCCGTGGAGCGGCGAGGTGTTGGCGATGGTCGGCTCGGCCGACTTCAACGACGCCGTGATCGAGGGCCAGAACAACGTCGCCATCCTGCCCCAGCAGCCGGGGTCCTCGATCAAGCCGATCGCCTACGCGGCGGCCTTTGAGGCGGGTTGGAATCCGGGCACCGTGATCATGGACACCAGCTTCAAGCAGGAAACGCCCTGGACCGACCCGGTGACCGGCCAGGAGCAGAAGTTCTACGAGCCCCAGAACTACACCGGGCAGTTCTATGGCGCGGTCACGGTGCGGACCGCGCTCTCCAACTCGCTCAACATCCCGGCGGTCAAGGCGTTGGAGTACACCGGCGTCGGCGAGATGATCGAGCTGGCGCACCGCATGGGCCTCAAGAACAGCCTCCAGGAAGACCCGTCGTTCTACGGCCTGTCGCTCGCCCTCGGCGGCGGCGAAGTCCAATTGCTGGAGCTGACCAACGCCTACGCCACCTTCGCCAACAACGGGCGTTACGTCGAGGCGAACCCGATCCGCAAGATCACCGACAGCGCCGGCAACGTGCTCTACGACATCGCCCGCGACCACCGGTTCGAGCAGGCGCCGCAGGTCCTGAAGGCGGAGCACGCGTACCAGATCACCTCGATTCTGACCGACGACGAGTCGCGGCGGATGCTGTTCGGCGCCGACAACCGGTTCGAGACGACGCAGGAGGCGCTGGGGCGACCGACGGCCGCCAAGTCCGGCACCACCAACGATGTCAAGGACATCTGGACGATGGGCTACACCACGGATCTGGCGGTCGGGGTCTGGGTCGGCAACACCGACAACACCCAGATGGTGGCGATGGACGGGATCCAGGGCGCGGGGCCGATCTGGGAAAAGGTGATGCTGGAGCTGCACCGCAACCCGGCCTACGCCGACCTCTTGCTGGGTCCGGGCGGCAAACCGCTACCTGAGGAGTTCGCCAAACCGCCGGACCTGTACCGGGGCGATCTCTGCGCCGCGACCGGCCACCGCGCCGGCGGCGGCGACAGTCGCCAGGAGTGGCTGGTCCGCGGCGAGGGCCCGGCGCTGCGTTGCGACCAGCTCTCGGCCTACGAGCGCAAAGAACTCCAAGCCGCGATGAAGGACATCGACCGCAACGGCGGCAAATACGCCAGCGGCGGCACCAGCAGCGTCCGCCGCTACGCCGACGCCGCCCGCTACTGGGAGTACGACACCAACGGCGGCGACTTCTCGGGAACGACCCCGACGCCGGAGGGTGGCGGGTAAGTCCGGCTTCCTGCGATTATCCTGGGCCTTGCCCAGACCCGGCTCCACAACGCCAAGCGCCGCCGGCGAATCCGCTCCGGAGTTCCGAGCCCCCACGGATCGTCCCCTCTCCCGCGCCGCGGGAGAGGGGTGTCCGTTTGTCCGGGGTGGGAGTTTGTCCGCGGTCCGCGCCGCCTGCCCTACTCCGCCGCGTCCGCCTTCCGCCGCCCGCGCGGCCGGCCCGGTTTGCGCTTCGGGGGGTCGGAGACCGCACTGGCGGGAAGGTCGCCGTTGGCACCGGCGGCTTCGGGCGCCTCGACGGGAGCCGACGCGGTGGCGGCGCGGGTTCCGGCGGTGCGGCGGCGGCGGCGGGTTTGGCGGGTGCGCGCTCCGGCGACGCCGGGCGGCGGGGTGATGTCCCGCCAGACGACCGGGGATGAGAGGACGAGGGAGACGTCGCAGCGGGCGCCGGTGGCGCCGAGGTCGTCGACGAACTGCTCCAGGCTGGCGGTGTCGGCGAGGTGGGCCTTGACCAGGTAGGCGGCGGTGCCGGTGGTGCGGTGGCACTCGGCGACGGCCGGTTCGGCGCGCACCTTCTCCAGAAAGGCCCCGGCGTGGCCGGGTTCGACATCGGCGGTGATCAGCGCGGTCAGCGGCCGACCGAGCGCGCCCGGGGCGATCACCGCCCGGTAGCCGGTCAGCACGCCGCGCTCTTCGAGGCGGCGGACGCGCTCGATCATCGCCGGGCTGGAGAGCCCGACCCGCTCGGCGAGGGCCTTCATCGTCAGCCGGCCGTTGGCTTGCAGCTCGGCCAGGATCCGCTCGTCGAGGGTATCGATCTGGTTCACGCCGTCTCCTTGTCCGCCCGGCATCGCCGGGCCGGTCGTCGCGCCGCCGGTTCGCCGGTCGCCCACTGCGGTCGCCATTCGCACCCTGCCCGAACGCGGGGCGCGACGCGCAATCCTTGTATCCGTCCCCGGCACCGCACGATTTCGCAAGGATCGCAAATGGTTCTCGTTGGGCAGTCTATCGTGCGTATCGCCATACCGCAAGTAGGTTCGAGGCGGCAATCGGCGTGCTATCCACGCCGCTCGGAAACCGGTGCGCGTTTTCGTCGGAATGGAGAAACGCCCCCGCCGCCGTACGCGACGCGGCCGACGGGCCGCTACGCCGAAGATCGTTCCCGCCCCGGTCGGCAACCGGAACGGGGCGGCGGGGCCCGGCAGGGTTTAGAATCCGGGGTTGCCGGGGATGCCCGGCACCGATCGAACGGGAAGGGCGAATGTGGACGACGCGGTGGGGTACGGCAACGACGGGCCGATCGTTTCGGCGGCGTGGTTGGCGGATCATCTCAACCAATCGGAGGTGCGGGTGCTGGACGCCCGTCCGGGCGCGGCCTACGCCGCCGGCCACCTGCCTGGAGCGTGGTGGTTCGATCCCTACCCGACCAAGCTCCGATCGTCGGCGCCGGACGCGGTGGCGGCGTTCGTCGCCGAGTCGGCGGCGGGGCTGCGGCGAGCGGGGGTGCGCCCCGGCGAGCGGGTGGTGGTCTACGAGGATGTTGCGGGAACCTCGGCGGCGCGGGTGGTCTGGCTGCTCGACTACCTCGGTCACGGCGGCGGGGCGTTGCTGGACGGGGGCCTGGCGGCCTGGGTCGCCGCCGGTGGCGCGACCACCCGAGCGGTGCCGGAGCCGGATCCGAGCGCGTTCGTACCGGTACCCGCCCCGGCGCTGCTCGCGTCCGCCGACGAGATCGCGGGCGCCATCGCGGCCGGCGGCGACCGGTTGCGGGTGCTCGACACTAGGGGCCAGCCTGAGCGGATGGCGGGCACGATCCCCGGTTCGATCCCGCTCGACTGGGTCGAACACCTGAATCCGGACGGCACGCTGCGCCCGCCTACCACCCTCCGCGCTCGGTACGCGACGGCCGGCTTGACGCCGGAGGACGAACGACCGATCGTCGCCTTCTGCGGCAGCGGGTACCGGGCGGCGCACGCCTACGTGGTGCTGAAGGCGCTCGGATTCCCGACGGTCGCCAACTACGCGCCGTCGTGGGCGGAATGGGGGCGGCGGAGCGACCTGCCGGTGGCGCGGTAGGACGAGGTCGGAGAGTCGGGAGGCGGGAGTCGGGGAGAGGGACGATGCGGCTGGAACTGATGGCGAGCGGGCGGGCGTCGGGCGCGGACCCGGCGCGGCCGGTCGGCGCGGCGGTGGTTCGGGGTCGGCCGAACGGCGAGGTGGTCTTGGAGCTGGGGCCGGCGGACGGGCCACCCCACGTCCGGCTAACCTTGAGCGGGGCGGAGGCGACCCGGTTGAGCGCGACGGTGCAGGCGATTGCCCACGGCGGCGGCGAGCAGATCCTGATCGTGGACTAGTGGTGTGACACGGCTGAAGTGCCGGTGGCAGGGGGTGGGCGGGAGGCGGGGATCGGCCCGCTGTTCCGCCACGGGAGTCCCCGCCGTGGCCGACCCCCGCCGCGTCGGCTTGGCGGAAGAGCAGCGCGCCGAACCGCTTGGGCTGGTGGGCTCGGGCGTGGCCACGGC
>CADCWE010000139.1 GCA_902806325.1 uncultured Thermomicrobiales bacterium
GCCCGCACTCCTTCAAGGGCGTGCCGACCCTGCTCCGTGCCCTGGCCGCCGTGCCCGCCGTCGCCGCCCTCCTCGTCGGCGACGGCGACCTCCGCCCGAGCTACGAGCGGCTGCGCGACGACCTGGGGCTTGGCGGTCGCGTCGCCTTCGCCGGCCGCGTGCCGGCGTGCGATCTCCCCGCCGTTCACCGCGCGGCCGACTTCCTGGTGCTGCCCAGCGAGACCCGCGGCGAAGCCTTCGGGATGGTCCTGATCGAGGCCCTTGCCTCCGGCCGCCCGGTGATCGCGACCGACCTGCCCGGCGTCCGGAGCGTCGTCGCCCCGAACCAGGACGGCCTGCTCGTGCCGCCGGCCAACCCCGCCGCCCTCGCCGCCGCGATCGACCACCTCGCCGCGATGGATCCCGCCGAGCGCGCCGCCATGGGCGCCCGGGGCCGGCACAAGGTCGAGCAGGCGTATACCTGGGACCGGATCGGGGCGCAGCTCGACCGGCTCTACCGGAGCGTGCCGCGGGAGCGTGCCGCCCGCCGACGACCGGTAAGGCCAAGCGGGCCGGCGCTAAGCCTCTGGCGCGCCCTCATCAATGTGGCGTGCGATCTCGTCCGCGGCCGCGTCGCGCGCCTTTTCGGACATCGCCGCGACGCGCTCCCCGATCGCCCAGTCCAAGGCCTGCGAGTAGGGCGGCGGGGCTGCGTGCTCCGGCGGGGTGGCTTCCATTCCCAGCATCGGGGCCACGGTGCCGATCCTGATCTGCAAGGTGTAGTGGCCGATCGCCGCCTCGGCCCATTCCAGGTACGTCTTGACCGCCGTCTCCGGCGCATCGACCGCCGCGGCGGCGAAGCGGTCTCTCGCCGCCTGGATCCGGCCTTCGACCGTCACGAGGTCCGCGTCGTAGGCGTCGACGACCTGCTGCGCCCAGGCAAGACGGCGCCCTTCGCGTTCCTGCTCGGCCCGCGCCCGCGCCGCCTCGGCCTGAGCGGCCAGTTCGTCCGCCCGCCGCGCCGCCGCCTCCGCCTCCTGCCGCGCTTGTTCCGCTTCGCCCAGCACCCGTTCCAGATCGCTCATTTTGGTTCTCCCATTGCGGCCCGCTCGCGGTCGCGACCCGCCCAGCGAGCCGGATCCGTCCTCCCCATGTCCCGCCATCGACACGCTTCCTAAATGCACCAACGGTGCCACCTGGCGTGCTGGCGTTCTTCAGACCAACGGGGTTGGCACCCGTCGTGCATTGCTCCCGGCTTGGCAGGCTCGACGGCGGTGTCCGACGCTCGACGCCGTCCGGTCGATCGAGGAGCCATTCTATGGACAACGGGCACGATCCGAGAACGCCTCCGGAACCGAGCCGGCGGCCACGTTTCGGGGCCAGTCGCCTCAAAAAACGCAGCGCTCCTCAGGCCCCGATTCCCCAGACGCCGACCCTGGTACCGGACGACGATTCGTTGGCGCCGGTGTCCCCCTCCCCGTCTCCGTTCGGCCCTCGATCGTTCGGCGGCGGGCGGGTGCAAGTGTTTGGGTGTTCGCCGGGTTGCCTGGTCATGTCGCTGGTCGTTTCGGTGGTGTTGACCCTGCTGCTGAACATCTTGATCTGACGAACACCGAGGGCGCCGATGGCGTCCACCGGTGGCCCAAAAACCGGCCCCCGTGCTACACTCCGCCGGTGTCGTCGGAGACCGATCGGGGTCCGGCGCGGGCGCGGGCCACACAACCGCGTCTATTTCCGTGTCAGCGGTCGTGTCCGTCGCCCCTAATCGAGGAGGCCCCGCCGGTATGGCGTTGCAGCAGGTCCAAAAGAACGACATCATCGCCGGGTTTCGGGCGCACGAGTCGGACACCGGGTCGCCGGAGGTCCAGATCGCGCTCCTGACCGAGCGCATCAACGGCCTGACCGGCCACCTCCGCGCCCACAAGCACGACCACCACTCCCGCCGCGGCCTGCTGAAACTCGTCGGTCGCCGCCGCCGCCTGCTCGCCTACCTGAGCGACAAGGACGTCGAGCGCTACCGCGCCACCATCGCCCGCCTCGGGCTGCGGAAGTAGAGCGAGTCGCACCCTGAACGGATCCGACCTTCCGACAGCCTGTTCTCGTACCGGGTCCGGCGTTCCAACCTGGCCGATTGTGGACTGCCCAGAGCGTTTCGCTCTGGGCGGTCTGTTTGTCCGGGGGTGCCCACGACGGCCCACTGGGGGGCGACGCCGCGGTCTGTCGGGGCGGGCATTGCCCGGCGGACACCCGTCCGCCCCGGCGGCGCAGTCGCACATCCCGGAAACCGTGGCCTCCACGGCCCCATCCCCAAAGGAGGTGCCCGCCACCCACCCGTAACCGCATCCCCGCAGCCTGGCCCAGGCGGATGGGGAATTGGAGCGTACCGGGGCGCCCGACCGCGCCGGCACGCTCCAGTCCCTCATCCCGGGATCCCCGACGATCGTCGAACCATCCCCCACCGAAAGGGAAGACCCATCCGATGAGCGCAACCCCCACGACCGAGCTGGACATCGCCAGCCGCATCAAGACCGTCTCCGCCGAGATCGGCGGCCGCACCTTCTCCATGGAAGTCGGGCGGCTGGCCGAGCAGGCCCACGGCGCCGTCGTCGTCCGCTACGGCGACACGGTGGTCTTCTCGACCGTCGTCGGCGAGCGGGAGGCGAAGGAGTCGATGGACTTCTTCCCCCTCACCGTCGACTACGAAGAGCGGATGTACGCCGCCGGCAAGATCCCCGGCGGCTTCATCAAGCGCGAAGGGCGACCGACGGAGGCCGCCGTCCTCGCCGCCCGCCTGACCGACCGCCCCTTGCGCCCGCTCTTTCCCAAGGGCTACCGGGCCGAGGTCCAGATCGTCAACACCGTGATGAGCGCCGACCAGGAGAACGACCCGGACATCCTCTCGATCACCGGCGCCTCGGCCTGCCTGGCGATCTCCCCGATCCCCTTCGACGGCCCGGTCGGCGCCGTCCGGATCGCGCTGATCGAGGGCGAACTGGTGGTCAACCCGACCAATGCCCAACTCGCCGACAGCGCGATGGACATCGTCGTCGCCGGCACCGACGACGCGATCATGATGGTCGAGGGCGAAGCCGACGAGGTCGCCGAATCGACCCTGCTCGAAGCGTTCGCCCTCGCCCGCGAGCAGATCAAGATCCTGGTCGGGCTGCAGCGGGACTTGGTCGCCCAGGTCGGCAAGGAGAAGTGGACCTTCGTCCCGCCGGCCAAGAACGAGGCCCTCATCGAAGAGGTCCGCCAATTCCTCGGCGACCGGCTGAGGGAGGCGGTCCGCAACCCGGACAAGGTGGTCCGCCTCGAAGGCACCGGCGACCTGAAGCGGGAGGTGCTGGCCCACTTCGCGGTGCCCCAAGACGACGCCGTCACCAACACCGTCCCCCACGCCCCGAAGGACATCTCCGGCGTCTTCGAGAGCCTGCTCAAGGACGAGGTCCGCAACGGCATCCTCAGCGACGGGATCCGTCCCGACGGCCGCGGCCCCGAGGAGGTGCGCCCGATCTGGACCCAGGTCGGCTACCTGCCCCGCACCCACGGCTCGGCGATCTTCACCCGCGGCCAGACCCAGGTCGTGACGGTGGTCACCCTCGGCGCCTCCGGTGAGGCCCAGCGCCTCGACTCGATCAGCCCCGAGGATACCAAGCGCTACATCCACCACTACAACTTCCCGCCCTACTCGGTCGGTGAGGTGCGCCGGATGCGCGGCCCCGGTCGCCGCGACATCGGCCACGGCGCCCTGGCCGAGCGCGCCCTGCTGGCGGTGCTTCCGGACGAGGACGCCTTCCCGTACACGATGCGCCTGGTCTCGGAGGTCCTCAGCTCCAACGGCTCGTCCTCGATGGCCTCCGTCTGCGGCAGCACGATGGCCCTGATGGACGCCGGGGTGCCGATCTCGGCCCCGGTCGCCGGCGTGGCGATGGGCCTGATCACGGACCCGGACGGCGACGGCTTCACCGTCCTGACCGACATCCAGGGGATGGAAGACGCCCTCGGCGATATGGACTTCAAGGTCGCCGGCACGGCCGCCGGGATCACCGCGATCCAGATGGACATCAAGACCAAGGGCATCACCCAGGAGATCATCCGCCAGGCCCTGGACCAGGCCCACACCGGCCGCCAGTTCATCCTCGCCAAGATGCTCGAAACGCTGCCCGAGGCGCGCGCGGAGCTGTCGCCCCTGGCGCCGCGGGTGCAGCGGATCAAGATCAATCCGGAGAAGATCGGCGCCGTGATCGGCCCCGGCGGGAAGATGATCCGGTCGCTCCAGGACGAAACCGGGACCAAGATCGACATCGACGACGACGGCACCGTTTCCGTCTCCTCGGCCGACCCGCAGGGCGCCGAGCGCGCGATCGCCCGGATCCGCGCCCTGACCGACGAGATCAGGATCGAGCGCGGGGAGCGCTACACCGGCAAGGTCGTCTCGATCATGCCCTACGGCGCCTTCGTCGAACTCCTGCCCGGCAAGGACGGCCTGGTCCACATCTCGGAACTCTCCGAGGACCCGGCGGTCCGGGTCAACCGGGTCGAGGACGTGCTGAACCTGGGCGACGAGGTCCAGGTGATGGTCACCGACGTGGCGCCGAACGGCAAGGTCAGCCTTTCCCGCCGCGCCGCGATCACCGGCCAACTCCCCGAACCCAAGAGCGGCCCCGGCGGGTTCGGCGGACCCGGCGGCGGTGGCGGCGGCGGTTTCCGGCCCGGCGGCGACCGGCGCGACGGCGACCGGCGCCCTGGACCCGGGGGACCCGGCGGTCCTCGCCCCGGCGGCGACGACCGGCCGCG
>CADCWE010000140.1 GCA_902806325.1 uncultured Thermomicrobiales bacterium
GAATCGACCGGGTCGAGGCGGCGGCCCAGATCCCGGCGGGCGAGAGCATCTACGACGAGCGCTACATCGAGCTGACCCACTATCTGGAACAGGCGCTCAAGGCCCACGCCATCTTCCACCGGGACAAAGACTACATCGTCCGCGACGGCGAGGTGATCATCGTCGACGAGTTCACCGGCCGGATGATGGTCGGGCGGCGCTACAGCGAGGGATTGCACCAGGCGATCGAGGCCAAGGAGGACGTGCGGGTCCGGCGCCAGAACGTGACGATGGCGACGATCACGTTCCAGAACTACTTCCGGATGTACGAGAAGCTGGCCGGGATGACGGGCACGGCGAAAACCGAGGCGGAAGAGTTCTTCCGCATCTACACGCTCGACGTGATCTCGATTCCGACCAATCGGGAGATGATCCGCCAGGACCACGGCGACTTCGTGTTCAAGAACGAGAAGGGCAAGTTCCAGGCGGTGATCGCCGAGATCGAGGAGATGCGCGCCGCCGGGCGCCCGGTCCTGGTCGGCACCACCTCGATCGAGACCTCGGAGCACCTCAGCGGCCTGCTCCACCGCAAGGGCGTTGACCACCAGGTGCTCAACGCCAAGCAGCACGAACGCGAAGCGTCGATCATTGCCGACGCCGGGGAGGCCGGGGCGATTACGATCGCCACCAACATGGCCGGTCGCGGGACGGATATCAAACTCGGAGCCGGAGTCAAGGAAGCCGGTGGCCTGCACATCATCGGCACCGAACGTCACGAGGCGCGGCGGATCGATAACCAACTCCGGGGCCGCGCCGGCCGCCAAGGCGACCCCGGCTCGTCCCGCTTCTACGTCTCGCTCGAAGACGAACTGATGCGCCGCTTCGGCTCCGAGCGGATCGTTGGTCTCATGGAGCGGCTCGGCATGGAAGACGACGTGCCGATCGAGCACAAGTACATCTCGAAGTCGATCGAGAGTGCCCAGACCAAGGTCGAGGGCCACAACTTCGACCTCCGGAAGCATGTCGTCCAGTACGACGACGTGATGAATAAACACCGGGAGCACATCTATCGCGACCGCCACCAGATCGTCGCGGGCGAAGACATGCGCGACAAGGTGATGGAGATGGTCCTCGGCGAGATCGAGGCTCTCGTCGCCGCCAACACCGCTTCCGGCCGCGACGGAGTGATCGACCTTGGCGGCGTCCTAAGCGCCTACCACGCCCTGGTTCCCGACCGCGCGCTCGACGAAGCCGCCCTCGACGGGCTGGCCGCCGACGACCTCATCGAGGCCCTCCAGTCCGACGCCGAAGCGGCTTACACCAAGGTCGAGGCGCGGTTCCCCGACGACGCAATGCGCACCGTCGAGCGCCACGTCCTGCTCCACGTGATCGACCGCCTCTGGGTCGAGCATCTGACGGCGATGGACGACATGCGCGAGGGCGTCGGCCTCCAAGCGTACGGCCAGCGCGACCCGCTCGTCGTCTACAAGACCCAGGGCTACCAGATGTTCAGCGCCCTGCAGGACCACATCCGCCACGACACCGTCCACACCATCTACCGCGTCCAACCGGTGGCGGCTCAGCAACCGGTCCGCACCGCCGTCACCCAAGAGGCGATCACCAACCAATCCGACGCCCCGGCTGGACCCCGCCGGGCGAAAAAGATCGGCGCCAACGATCTCTGCCCGTGCGGCAGCGGCAAGAAATACAAGCGTTGCCACGGGGCACCGGGGATGCGGCTCGGGGCGTAATCCGCGTCGACGGCGGATCGCTATGTCGATGTCTGAACAGGGATACTGCCGGTCAGGGGGAGCGGCCCCACCACTTGTTGGGCGTACCGGTCCAGACCACGTCGCGACGAACCGCCCCGACATGAACTGTCGGGGCGGTTCCGCGGGGCCACCTGGCCTCTCAACCGAACCAAATCGGTCCGCACTGCCGCCGACCGATTAATCTCGGCTGGGACCAACCTACGTAAACTCCGCGTCGTACCCCCGGAAGTCATTGAGCAGCTCCCGCGCCTGTCCGGTCACGGTCTGAGCCACCCGCAGCATCTGCTCCCGGCGCTCCTGGCTCAGCAGCACGTAATACACCAGCCCGCCCGCCGCAGCGGCCCAGAAGAACGCCGCGCCGGTGTCCTTGCCCGCGTCAACCGTGACGTCGGCCGCGTGCTTCGAGGTCGCCTTTGCCCGCTCGCCGCCAACGGCCAGAGCGTGGGCGGCCTGGGGCACCAGATCGTGCTGCGCCGCGCCGGCCGCCTTCGCGGCCCGCTCCTGGGCCGCGTCCCACAGATCCAGGGCCGCGACGGCCGCGTTCAAGGCGATCTCGCGCACGGACGGCACGACCTCGTCTTCGATCTTGTGGCCGAGCTGCGGCGCCCGCACCTTCGCCGTCTCGCCGACCGCGACACCGGCGTCCTTGGCTCGCTCGGCCGCGGCGACCGCCCGCTCGGCCGCCATCGTTACGATCGACTGGGCAGTCGACTGGGCCGACGACGCCGGCGACCCGACCGCCCGCTGCGCGGCATCTCGACCTTTGGAGGCGGCGTCTTTGCCGCGCTGGGCAACCTCCCCGGCGCGCGAGGCTACCTCCTGTTTGGCCTTGGTTCCTCGCTGCCGCGCGTCGTGCGCCAGACGCGCCGCTTCCTGCCCACCCTGCGACACCACCGCCGACACGGTCGAAACCGCGTCCGCTCCCTTCTTCGTCACCATCTCCTCGCCTTTCCTTTTCGCGCTCGTCGCCTGGGAGGCGACCGCCTCCAACGTTCGCGCCCTCGCCTCGTCCAACTTCGGCAGGACCGCCTGCCGCGCCTTGTTGGCCGACCTGGCGGCGTCCTCGGCCGTCGCCCGCGCCACCCGTTGCGCGTTCCGAGCGGTTCGCCGCGATGCCGCCCCCGCGGACCGCAATTGGTGTTCGCCGGAAATCAGAAGCCGCCGCGTGGGTTCTCCGGTCGGTCCGGGCGGCGGCCCCTGGACCGCGATCGTCGGTGCCCGCCGATCGCCGCGGTCGAGCGCCGCCAATGCGGTCGCTACGACACCTGATGCCGCCCCCGCGATCGCCACCACCCGTCCGTTGGACATCCCGGTCTGGTGCTCGTCCATCGTGGTCCTCTCCACTCGCCGCGACTGAAAAACCCGTCGCGGGGCGTCGGTTCCTCTGGTCGCGTTCGGCCGACTGGCTCCCAATCTCCGGCACGTTAGGTGCAGAACGTGGGCCACCATCGCATTGTCGACGGTTATGGTACTTCCACTCGGCGATGCGCCATCGTCCGGTTGTGCCGGTACCCGCGTCGTCCGTATACTTCGGCCGGTATGGTAAACGCGACCGGCTCCCTTCGATACGACGTGGTTGTGGTCGGCGCGGGTCACGCCGGCTGCGAAGCCGCGCTCGCCGCCGCACGGGCTGGCTGCGCGACGCTGATCGTGACACCCAATCTCGACCGGGTCGGCTATATGCCGTGCAACCCGTCCATCGGCGGTCCGGGCAAAAGCCACCTGGTCGCCGAGGTGGACGCCCTCGGTGGCGAGATGGGCCGCGCCGCCGATCGGGCCGCCCTCCATGTGCGCCAACTCAACGCGAGCAAAGGCCCCGCCGTGCAGGCGGTCCGCGTCCAGGCCGACAAGATGCTCTACGCCCTGGCGATCAAGGAGGCCATCGAAACCCAACGCGGGCTCGATCTCTGCCAGGATGAGGTGGTCGAGTTGCTGCTCGATCGGACCGCCGAGCCGCCGCGCGTGGTCGGGGTTCGCGCCCGGACCAGAGGCCAGATCTCCGCCACCGCCGTGGTGGTCACGGCCGGCACGTTCCTCCGCGGGGCGATGGTCGCCGGCGAGCACCGCCAGGCCGGTGGCCGGGCGGGCGAACGCGCCGACGCCGCGCTGGCCGGTTCGTTGAGCGATCTCGGCTTCCGGCTCCGCCGATTCAAAACCGGCACCCCGCCGCGGCTCGACGCCCGCACCGTCGATCTCTCCGCCGCCGAGCCGCAACCCGGCAGCGACGAGCCGCTTTGGCTCAGCCGCGACGGCGCCCTCGGCCGGCTGGACCTCCTTTCCCTGCCGCCGCTGCCGATCCATCCCGGCGGGGTGCAACGTTGGCGACCCCAGCTCCATTGCCACCGGATCGAGACGACGCCCGAAGCGCACGCGGTGATTCGAGCCAACCTCCACCGGGCACCGATGTTCAACGGTGGGATCGAAGGGATCGGTCCCCGCTACTGCCCCTCGGTCGAGGACAAGGTCGCGCGATTCGCCGACAAACCCTCTCACCCCATCTTTCTCGAACCCGAGGGCTGGCGCACCACCGAACTCTACGTCCAAGGTCTCAGCACCAGCCTGCCGACCGATGTCCAGGACGCCGTGCTGCGCGCCATCCCCGCCCTCCGCCACGCCCGCGTCACCCGCTACGGCTACGCCGTCGAGTACGACGCGCTCGACCCCAACGAACTGCTCGCCACCTTGGAGGCGCGTCGCGTCGCAGGGCTTTTCCTGGCGGGTCAGGTCAACGGCACGTCCGGCTACGAGGAGGCCGCCGGTCAAGGCGTCCTCGCCGGGTTGAACGCGGCCAACCGCGTCCTAGAACGTCCGCCGGTGACCCTCGGTCGCGATCAAGCCTACATCGGCGTGATGGTCGACGATCTCGTCTCGCGCCCGTTCGATGAGCCGTACCGAATGCTTACGTCACGCGCCGAACACCGGTTGCTGCTACGCACCGACACCGCCGATGATCGGCTGACCGCGTTGGCGGCCGACCACGGCCTCGTGACGGCGCAGCGCGCGTCCGACGTCGGCGCCGAAGAGCACGTCGTCCGGGAGACGCATGCGGCGATGGATTCGGTCTGGATTGCCCCGAACGAGCGTCACGATCGGGCGCTGGTTTCGGCAGGTCTGGCGCCGGTCCGCCGCGCGATGACCGCGACCCAGCTCCTGCGCCGGCCGGAAGCGACCGGACCACGCGTGCTCGCCGCGCTGGTCGCCGTCGGCAATCACCGGTTCGCCGGCGTGCCGGACCGGTTGGCAACGCGGTTGGAGCTGCGTGTGAAGTACGACGCCTTCATCGCCAAGGCCAACCAGGACGTCGAACGCCACCGCGCCCTGGAAACGCGTCCGATCCCGGCGGCCACCGACTACGCGCGCATTCCCGGCTTACGCCGCGAAGCCCGACAACACCTGGCCCGGCTGACCCCGGGAACCGTTGGCCAGGCGGCCCGGATGACCGGCGTCACCCCCGCCGACGTGGCGGCGCTGCTCGTCCACGCCGCTCGCGCGGAGACTGGGGTCCGGTGAAAGTCCTGATCGTTTCCGATGTCCATGCCAACCTGGCCGCGCTCCAAGCGGTGCTGACCCAGAATCCGACCGTCGACGCGCTGTGGAACCTCGGCGACACCGTCGGATACGGGCCGCGCCCGCGGGAGTGCCTCGACCTCATGGTGGATCTCGCCGCCAATCCCGCCCTCGTGGGAAACCACGACCTGGCCTGTTTGGGCGACATCGACGTCTCGGAGTTCAATCCGGTGGCCCAGGTCGCGTCGCGTTGGACGTCGTTACAGCTGGGGATGGAGCATCGGACGTACCTTCGGGAACTCCCGGCACTCACGACCGCTTCCGGCTACACTCTGGCCCATGGCAGTCCGAGGGCGCCGGTCTGGGAATACGTGACCAGCGTCGCGATCGCGACCGACAACTTTGCCCACTTCGACAACGACGTCTGCTTTATCGGGCACACCCACGTCGCGATGTACGCGGTGCTGCGGGAGAACGAACCGGTCGCCCAGATCTTCCAATTACGGGATGGCGACACCCTGGACCTGCTCCAGGCGCGCTACATCATCAACCCGGGCAGCGTCGGCCAACCGCGGGACCACGATCCCCGCGCCGGGTACGCGCTCCTCGACACCGACCGCGGCACGATCACCGCCCACCGGATCGCCTACGACATCGCGACGACCCAGCGTCAGATGGCGCTCGCCAACCTCCCCGATGTGCTGATTGGACGCCTCGCGGTCGGAATGTGAGCGGCCCTTCGATCGCCCGTTGCGCCCGGCCACCCTCCGCCGTATCCTTGGCCCCGATGTCGTCAACCACGGTGCCGACCGACCCGAGCGCCGGTCGGCTATGAACGGACCCCATGCCACTCCACGATCACTTCCGCCGCCTCGTGGTACCGATGAATGGATCGCCCGGCGATGGCCGGGTGCTCGATGTCGTCGGTCAACTCATCCACAAGCACCAGGTCCAGATCACCTTGATCTACGTCGTCGAGGTGCACCAAGCGATGCCATTGGACGCCCAACTTCCGGCGGAGATCGACCGCGGCGAGCAGGTGCTGGCCAAGGCCGAGCACTTCGCGCGGCACGAGTTGGGACAGGGCCACCGACTCGAATTCGTGACCACCGAACTGCTTCAAGCCCGTTCCGCCGGGGCGGCGATCGTCGACGAGGCGATCGAGCGGGGCGCCGACGCGATCGTGATGGCCGCCCACGTCCAGCGCCTCCACGGCAAATTGACGCTTGGCGATACCATCGGCTACGTCCTAAAGAACGCCCCCTGCGAAGTGATCGTGGTCCGGCAGCGTCCCGGCCAAGGAGGCGGCGCGTGATGCCGCTCGTGCCAGCGCGGCGGAAAGCAACGGGAACCGGGTCATGAAGGTGGTCGTGATGGGCTGCGGTCGGGTCGGTGCCCGGATCGCTTCGATCCTGGACCACAGCGGCCACGACGTCAGCGTGGTCGACGTCGAACCGCGGGCCTTCAAGCGCCTCGCCCCGGACTTCGGGGGCGATACCATCATCGGCACGGGGATCGACGAGGACGTGCTGCGGTCGGCCGGGATCGAGACCGCGACCGCGTTCGTCGCCGTCACCAACGGCGACAATCGCAACATCATGGCGGCCCAGGTCGCCCGCCTGGTGTTCGAGGTGCCGGAGGTCGTCTGCCGGATCTACGACCCGGTGCGGGAGGACACCTACCGCCGCCTGGGGCTGACCACCGTCTGCCCGACCACCACCGTCTCGGCCCAGATCCTCGACCACGTCATCAACGCCGGCGAGAACGCGCCGCCCCTGGCGCGGCGCAGACCCGGCGGGGAGGATTAGCGTGTACATCATCGTGGTCGGCGGCGGCAAAGTCGGCTATTACCTGACCAAGACGCTGCTCGGCGAAGGCCACGAGGTCCTCCTGATCGAGCGCAACGGCGACAAGGTGGATACGTTCACCGAGCGCTTCGGAGCGGTCGTGGTTCAGGGCGACGGCGCCGAGGCCGCGATCCTGGCCAACGCCGGGGCCGCCCGCGCCGATGTCGTCATCGCCGTCACCGGCGAGGACGAGGACAATTTGGTCGTCTGCCAGATGGCGCGCCAGAAGTTCCACGTCCGGCGCACCATCGCCCGCGTCAACAACCCCAAGAACGAGCAACTCTTCCGCCTCCTCGGCATCGACGTCACCGTCAGCCAAACCAACTACATCCTCAACATCATCGAGCAGTCCATCCCCGATCGCTCGTTCATCCACCTCTTGAGCCTGCGCCACGCCGATCTGGCGATCATCGAAGCGACCATCGCCGAGAACTCACCCGTCGCCAACCGCTCGATCAGCGAGATCGACCTCCCGGTCGACTGCGTCATCGCCGCCATCGCCCGTGGCCCCCACTTGATCGTGCCGACCCCCGGCACCGAGGTTCAACCCGGCGACGAGATCATCGCCGTCACCCATCGCGAGCAGGAGGACGAGCTGCGCCGGTTATTGGTGGCGTAGCCGTCCAGCCGTCCGCCGCCGGGGGCGACGGCGGACGGCTGACGCCTATGGGTAAATCCCCCGCAGCCGCGTGAACTCCGCCACCCGCGCGATCCCGCGCACCAGCGCCGCCGTGCGCATGTGAACCCCATATCGCTCGGCGGTGCCGTGGACGGCGGCGAACGCCCTGGCCATGATGTCCTGCAGCCGGTGGTTGACCTCTTCTTCTTTCCACGGGAAGGCTTGCAGCGCCTGAACCCACTCAAAGTAGGAGACGGTAACGCCGCCGGCATTGGCCAGAATGTCCGGCACCATGAACACGCCGCGGTCGTGCAGAATGCGGTCCGCCTCCGGCGATGTCGGCCCGTTGGCGGCCTCGGCGATCACCCGCGCCTTGATGAAATTGGCGTTGTCCTCGGTGATCTGGCCCTCCATCGCCGCCGGGATCAGCACGTCGCAGTCGAGCACCAGCAGGTCTTCGTTCGAAACGTTCTCCGCCTCCGGGAATCCGACCACGCTGCCGGTGCGGTCTTTGTGCCGCTGCACGGCCGTCAGGTCCAACCCGGCGGGGTTGTGGATCCCGCCCCGCGAATCGCTAACCCCAACCACCGGCGCGCCGAGTTGAGCCATCAGCCGCGCCGCCACCGACCCGGCGTTGCCGAACCCTTGCACGACCACCGGCGCCCGCTGCAAATTGAGTTTGACGACCTTCGCCGCTTCCTGGATAGCGAAGACGCAACCTCGTCCGGTGGCCTCGGCCCGCCCTTCGGAACCACCGAGTACCAGCGGCTTGCCTGTGACGACGCCCGGCACCGAATGCCCTTCGTGCATCGAGTAGGTGTCCATTATCCAGGCCATGATCTGGGGATTGGTGTTCACGTCGGGCGCCGGGATATCCTTGGTTGGCCCGATCATGTGCGCCAGCTCGGCGGTGTAGCGCCGGGTCAGATTCTGGAGTTCGCTCCCGGAGAGCAGTTTGGGATTAACCTGGACGCCGCCTTTGGCGCCGCCGAACGGCAACCCGACCACGGCGCACTTCCAGGTCATCCACATCGCCAGCGCCTTGACCTCGGCCAGGGTCACGCTCTGGTGGTAACGGATGCCGCCCTTGGTCGGGCCTGGGCCGTCGTTGTGCTGCACCCGGTGTCCGGTGAAGACCTGGACCGAGCCGTCGTCCATCTCGACCGGGAAGTGGACGGTCAATTCCCGCTGGCAGTGGCGAAGGACTCGGCGCATGTTGTCTTCGAGTCCGAGCACATCGGCCGCGATGTCGAACTGCTCGACCGCGACATCGAACAGGTGCTCCGCCGTCTCCACGTCGTGCTGGGCGCGCCGTTGCGCCAGATCCATCTCGATGACCATTGCTGGGTTCGCCTCCATCGGCGTTGTGGATTCGTCGTCGAATCCCGACCGGGTCGTTACCCGTTGTCCTTTCGCAATACGTCTTCCATCACCGCGCGGACCGTCTCCGGGCGCGCGCGACCGCCGGTCCGCTTGATCGTCTCGCCGATCAAGCGCCCGATCGCCGCCGTCTTTCCACCCCGGTAGTCGGCGACCGCCGCCGGGAACGCGGCCACGGTCTCGTCGACCGCCGCCCGCACCGCCGCGTCGTCGTCCAACGAAAGCAGGTTTAAGCGCCGCGCCGCGTCTCTCGGTCGCTCTCCCCGGGTGATCTGCGGCAACACCTCCTTGGCCGCGCGCGCCGTCAACTCCCCGGCGGCCAACGCGGCCAAAAGGTCGCGCAGTTGATCCGCGTCCAGCGGCAGTGTCTCCGGCGGCAACCCGCGCTGGCGCTGCAAGCCAACCAGGTCGTTCATGATCCAGTTTGCCGCGACGCGCGCAGACGCGGCATCCCCAGGGGGTCCAACCGCGGCTTCAAACACGTCTGCCACCGCCCGTTCCTCGGTCAGCAGCGCGGCCTCGTTCGGCCCCAGCCCGTAATCGGCCGCGATCCGGGACCTCCTTGTCGCCGGCAACTCCGGCAACCGCGCCCTCACCCCGGCCACCATTGACTCGTCGACCGCCAACGGCGGCAGATCCGGCTCCGGGAAGTAGCGGTAGTCGTGGGCCTGCTCTTTGGTCCGTTGCGGCACGGTGATGCCCCGGTCTTCGATCCAACCGCGCGTCTCCTGAGCCACCGTTTCCCCGGCCAGAAGCGCCGCTTGCTGCCGCTCCTGCTCGAAGCGCAGCGCCCGCTCGACGGCGCGAAAGGAGTTCATGTTCTTGATTTCGACCTTGGCCCCGAATTCCGGATCGCCGATCCGACGCACGGAAACGTTGGCGTCGCAGCGGAACGCCCCGTCCTCCATGCTGCCGGTCGAGGCGCCGATGTAGCGCAGCACCTGCCGCAGGGCGATCAGGTAGTCGCGCGCCTCCTCGGGGGATCGCAGATCCGGTTCGCCAACGATCTCCATCAGCGGCACGCCGGAGCGATTCAGATCGACCAGGCTTTCTTCGGCCCCGCCGGGGTCCACCCGGTGGACCAGGCGCCCCGTGTCTTCCTCGACGTGGACGCGGGTGATCCCCGCCCGCCGCTCTTCGCCGCCGGAGGAGAAGCGCAGCCACCCGCCGACGCAGAGCGGCAGGTCGTATTGGGAAATCTGATACCCCTTGGGGAGATCGGGATACACGTAATTCTTGCGGTCCAACTTACAGGCGGGCGGGATCTCGGCATCCAACGCCAACCCGGTTAGCAAGCAATACTCGATCGCCGCCCGGTTGAGCACCGGCAGGGCCCCCGGCAACCCCAAACAGACCGGGCAGACGTGCGTGTTGGGCTCCGCATCGGCGTAGGCGGCCGAGCAGCCGCAGTACATCTTGCTTTTGGTTAGGAGTTGGGCGTGGACTTCGAGTCCGATCACCGTCTCGAACACGGAAAGGAGGTCGTTCGGTGCCGGCACGGGACCGGATCCTCTCGCCTGCTGGGCGGCGTTGTTCGAACGCCTCGGACCGATCGCCCGCCCGACCACGACCTGTCCCAAAGGAGGCGCAGTATAGCACGGCAACCCTGCCGAACCGCCGCTCCTCCGGCCGTTCGTCCTACGCGCGTATGCTAAAATCGCCACCAAAGAAGACGATTGACGGTTCGCCGACCGGCGACCCCTCCCCCGACCATCCACCGGCTACCGACCCCCTCCGATCCGTCGCGCGGGCCGCCCCGATCCGAGGGCGCGGCACCTAGGAAGGCGAACCCCACACGATGGTCGCACGTTCTCCGGCCGGTTCCACGGCGCGAACCGAGCAGAAGATGGTCACCGGCAAGATCAACGGCGAGGACGTTTCGGTTCCCGCCGGCACCACCATCCTCGAAGCCGGGCGCATGGCCGGGATCGAGATCCCGAACCTCTGCTACCAACCCCTGCTTCGCCCGTGGGGGTCCTGCCGGATCTGCACGGTGCAGGTGCTGGGCAAGCGCGGCGGTCTGATCGAAAGTTGCGCCACCCCGCTCGGCGAGGGGATGGAGGTGTTGACGCACTCGCCGGAGGTTGTCCAGGCCCGCCAGTACATCCTCCAGATGTACCTGATCGACCACGCCCTGGATTGCCCGACCTGCGACAAGTCCGGCGAGTGCTACCTCCAAGACAATACGTACCTCCACAACATCAACGCCAACCCCTACCGGCGTCCCAAGCTGGCCCACCCGTACGAGCACTTTAGCGACCTCATCGACTACAAGTGGGACCGGTGCATCATGTGCAACCGGTGTACCCGCGTTTGCGACGAAGTGATCGGCGTAATCGCGATCGAGTCCGCCAGTCGCAGCCTCGAGGCAACGATTACCCCCGCCTTCGGGAAGGACCTGCGCGACACATCGTGCACCAACTGCGGAATGTGCATCGCGGTCTGCCCCGTCGGCGCCTTGACCGACCGTCACTTCGGCCACCACCCGTGGGAACTCGACACCACCGAGACGATCTGCGGCTATTGCGATGTCGGCTGCACGATCAACGTCGAGGCGAACAAGGGCGTCGTCCGCCGGATCACCCACCTTTGGGAGCGCGGGGTCAATCACGGCTACACCTGCGAACGCGGCAAGTGGGGACACGAGCAGATCCAGCACCCGGACCGCTTGACCGCGCCACGCCTGCGCGACGCCGCCGGCACCTTCGAGATCCCCTGGGACGAGGCGATCGAGACGGTCGCCGACCGTCTGTCCCACCACCAGGGCGCCGCCTTCGCTGCCCTCGTCTCCCCGGATTCGACCAACGAGGATGCCTACCTGCTCGGGCAGTTCACCCGCGCGGTAATGGGATCGAACAACATCGACCGCCACCTCTCGCCGAACCAGGTCGAGGTCGAGCGGGCGACCCGCGCCGCCCTCGGCCGCGACGTCGCCCACACCAACTCGATGCAGGAATTCTTTACCGACGTCAAGAGCGTGTTGGTCGTTGGACCAGACATCGGCAAGACCGAACCGATCGCTTCCTACTGGCTGTACCACGCCCGCCTCTACCGCGAAGCGAAAATGGTCGTCGTTAGCCAGGACGATTTTCCGCTTTGCCACCGCGGCGACCTCTGGCTGAAACCGGCACCGGGCACCACCGCGACGCTGCTCAACGGCATCGCGCACGAGATCGTCGCCCTCGGCCTCGACGCCGATTCCGCCGCCGATCCGGGTTTCGCCGCCTGGCGGGTCGGCTTGGCGCGCTACTCGGCCGATTGGGTGGCCGGGCAAACCGGCGTCCCGGCGGCCGAGATCCGCGCCGCCGCCGCGCTCTACGCCACCGGCGGCGTGGGCATTGACCGCGCCCAGCCCGATGGCGGATACCCGGCCTCGCTGGTCTACCAAACCGCCGCCCACCAGGGAGAAGCCGGTGTCTCCGCGGGCGAAGGCGATCCGGGCGGGATCGCCTTCGCCTGCGCCAACCTGGCGATCCTGATCGGCAGCCTGGGTCGCCCCGGCGGCGGCGTCGCGTCGTTCCGTGGCCCCGCCAACTATCAGGGCGTGACCGACATGGGCGCCCTGCCCGACTTCTTCCCCGGCGGCGATCCGCTGACCGACGTCGCATCCCGCCAGCGCTTCGAGGCCGCCTGGCTGCCCCGCTGGACCGCGGAAACGACGACATCGAACGGCTTCTTGCCGGTGGTGGGCCTGCCGACCGAGCGCGGCGTCGGCAACGGCGCCTTGGCCGAGGCAATCGAGCGTGGGCGGATCACCGCGATGTACATCGAGGGCACCATCGGCGGCCGCCACGCTCCGGTGGATCCCGTCCTGCTGGCCGCCCTGCCCAAGCTGGACTTTTTGGTCGTCGCCGACTCCTACGCGTCGCCCCTCGCCGAGCTCGCCCACGTCGTGCTGCCGCTGGCGATGAACCTGGAGCAGGACGGCACCTTCACCGCCTTCGATCGCACCGTCCAGCGCGTCCGCGCCGCCGAGCCGGCCCCCGGCGAGGCCAAATCCGGCACCGAGATCATCTCCCTGCTGGCCGACCGCCTCGGCTACGCGCTCGATCACCGCCACCCGAACCAGATCATGTCCGAGGTGGCGCGGGTGGTTCCCGACTACGCCGGCGTCACCTACGCCCGCCTCGAACGCGGCGGTCTCAACGTCCCGGTCGAAAGCTTTATGGCCGGCGGGACGCCGATCCTCGGCACCGACGGCAGCGGCCGGATGGCGCTCTCGCCCCGTCTCGCGCCGCTCCCCGCCCAACCCGACCGCAATCCGACCGTAACCGACGGCTAACGGCTGGCGGCCGAACGCCCGGAAAGGGTTTTCTTCCCATGTTCGACGAGGTTAAAGGCTTCGGCGTCACGATCCGCCGCCTCGCGCGCCCGACGCTCACCACCGAGTACCCCGAGGTCAAGCGCCCGATGGCGCCGCGCTTCCGTGGCCTGCCCTCCCTCCGCGCCGACCCGGAGACCGGTGAGGCGCTCTGCGTCGCCTGCGGCCTTTGCGCCCGGATCTGCCCCACCTCCTGCCTGGAGATGCACGTCGTCGCGTCCCAGGAAGGCGACCGCGAGCTCGGCGAGTTCATTCTCCGCTCGGGCCGCTGCATGTTCTGCGGCCTTTGCGCCCAGGTTTGCCCGGTCGACGCCATCACGATGAGCCAGGAGTACGAGCTGTCGGTGACCGACCGCGACGGTCTGATCTACACCAAGACCGAACTGGCCACCATCGGGGGCCAACTCGCCAACTGGTGGGAATCCGGCGTCGGCCCGGAAAACCAGCAGACCAACGCCCCGAGCGACTACGACCGGTTCCGGGAGGGCGCGCTCAAGTAAGGAGGGCAGGGGTTCTTACCCTCCGTCGCGTTCTTTGTTTCGCCCGTTCCGGGAGACGCTCCATGCCAACGACCTATCCCATCTACCTTGCCGGCGAGTGGACGCGATCCGACCAACCCCTCGACGTCCTCAATCCCTACGACGGCTCAATCGTCGGCCGCACCTTTCAGGCCTCAGGTCAGCAACTCGACCGCGCCATCAGCGCGGCCGAAGCCTGCTTCGCCCAAACCCGCAAGATGCCGGTCTACGACCGGGTGGCGATCCTGCGAGCCATGGCGGCGGGTCTCAAGGCGCGCCGGGACGAGGTCGTTACGATGGTCTGCCGCGAGGCCGGCAAACCGATTCGCGAGTCCGAGGTCGAGGTCGATCGCGGCGTCTTCACCCTGGAAACCGCGGCCGAGGAAGCGAAGCGGATTCCGGGCGAGGTGATTCCGCTCGATCTTCTTCCCTCGTCGAAGGGGCGTTTCGGGGTGGTCCGCCGGTTCCCGATCGGCCCCATCGCCGGCATCTCTCCGTTTAACTTTCCGCTCAATTTGGCGTTGCACAAGGTCGCACCCGCGATCGCGGCCGGCAATCCGATTGTGCTCAAACCGCCGTCCAAGGACCCGCTGACGATGCTCCTCGTCGCCGAGATCGCCGAGCAAGCCGGTCTTCCCAAAGGTGCCCTGAGCGTGCTGCCGATGGACCGCGAGGTCGGCGATGCCCTGGTCGCCGACGATCGGTTCAAGTTGCTGTCGTTCACCGGCTCGCCCGATGTCGGCTGGGACATGAAACGCCGCGCTGGGAAGAAGCCGGTGGTGCTGGAGTTGGGCGGCAACGCCGGGGTCGTCGTCGACGAGGACGCCGACCTCGCCTACGCCGTCAACCGGGTCGCGTTCGGTGCCTTCGCCTACGCCGGCCAGGTCTGCATCTCCGTCCAGCGCGTCTTCGTCCACGAAGCGGTCTACGACCGCTTCCGTGACGACCTCGTGGCACAGAGCCGGGCAATTAGAACCGGCGACCCGCTCGACCGCGCGACCGATCTCGGCCCGATGATCGACGACAAAGCCGCCCAACGCGCCCAAGCGTGGATCGAGCAGGCGGTCGGCGAAGGCGCTCGCGTCCTCTGTGGCGGTCGGGCCGACGGCCGCTTCTTCCAACCGACCGTGATCGAGAACGCCCACCCGGAAAGTTTTGTCTGCTCGCGGGAGGCGTTCGCCCCGTTGGTCACCTTGTTCAAGGTGCCGAACTTCGGTAACGCCATCCAGCGGGTCAACGACTCGGTCTATGGCCTTCAGGCGGGTGTCTTTACCAACTCGCTGGAACACGCCCTGGTCGCCTTCGAGGAGATCGAAGCCGGCGGCGTGATCGTCAACGACGTGCCCACCTACCGCATCGACCACATGCCCTACGGCGGCGTCAAATCCTCTGGGCTGTCCCGCGAAGGCATCCGCTACACGATCGAAGACATGACCGAGCCGCGCCTGATGGTGATCAACCGGTTGGAAAGTCGGGCGGTGACCATCGACTGAGACGGCACGTCGGTAAACGACGGTTTGGGGGGGTTGGGTCGTCGCGGAACGGGATGGTGCAGGGCCACAGGTGCCACGTGGTCGCCGATCCCCACGCCATCTCCGTCCACGCCCTGCCAAGACTTACGCCAACGCGGGCGCCGCGATCAATGACCGCAGCGCAGCCAGGTTTCGCCGGTCCTCCTCCCCGTTCGGTCCCTTCTCCGTCTCCAAGATCCCCGGCCGGCCGGCCAGCCGGGGATCGTTGACAACATTGCGGAAGGCCTCCAATCCCAACTCGCCCCCGCCGATGTGGTCGTGGCGATCCTTGTGGCTGCCGAGGCCGTGCTTCGAGTCGTTGAGGTGGATCGCCCGCAGGCGGTCGAGGCCAAGCACGGCGTCGAAGTTCGCCATCGTCGCCGCGTAGCCGTCGGGGGTGCGGAGTTCGTAGCCGGCGGCGAAGACGTGGCAGGTGTCCAGGCAGACGCCGATTCGCGACTGGTCCTCGACCATGGCGATGATCGCGGCCAGTTCCTCGAAGGTTCGGCCCAACGTGGTTCCCTGGCCGGCGGTCGTTTCGAGGAGCACCGAGACGGTGCCGTCCGGGAGATCGGCCAGGACCCGGTTCAGTCCCTCCGCGACCCGCGCCAACCCGGCGTCCACCCCCGACCCGACGTGCGCGCCCGGGTGCGTCACCAATGCCGGCACCCCCAGCGCCTCGCACCGCTCCAGTTCGCCGCCGAACGCGACCCGGGACTTCTCCCGTAGCGCGTCGTCGGGCGACGCCAGATTGATCAGGTAGGAGTCGTGGGCGACCAGGTGCCCGACTCCGAGCGCCGCGCGTTGGGCGCGGAACCGCTCCACCACCCCCGGGTCGAGCGGTTTCGCCACCCACTGCCGCTCGTTCTTGGTGAAAATCTGGCAGGCCGTCATCTCCAGCGCCGCCGCCCGCTCCAGCGCCAGGTCGCAACCGCCAGAGATCGACATGTGGGCACCGAGGTGCAGCATCGGGTCCGCTCCGTTCTCGCTTCCGTTCGTTCCGCCACGCGTCGATGATACCACCCGTACGGACACGAATAAGGTGAACCACTCGTGTGCTACACTCCCGGTCCATCAGCGCCAGAACGAGGGACGGACGAGCCGAGTGGAGCAGCCCACGGACCAGACGCGCGACCGAGCCGATCCCGTCCTCTCGTTGATCGTTCCGGCCTACAACGAGGCGTCCCGGATCGCGGCCACGGTAACCTCGGCAGTCGCTTATCTCGACGCCCAGGACGACCCCTACGAGTTGATCGTTGTCGACGACGGCAGCGAGGACGAAACCGCGGCGATCGCCCGTTCCGCCGCGGCCGGCCACCCATCGGTCAGCGTGCTGTCGATCCCACACGGCGGCAAAGCGGCGGCGACCCGGGCCGGGATCGTTCACGCGCGAGGCGAACTGATCGCGTTCTCCGACGCCGACCTTGCGACCCCCCTTCCGTACCTCGTCGAACTGCGCCAGGCGATCGTCAATGGGGCCGATGTCGCCATCGGATCGCGCGAGGGCATGGGTGCTCGACGGCTTGGCGAACCCGCCTACCGGCACGTCATGGGGCGCGGCTTCAACTGGCTGGTCCGGCTGATGGTGCTACCCGGTCTCGACGACACCCAATGCGGCTTCAAGATGTTTCGCCGCGACGCCGCCCGGGCGATCCTCCAAAAGTCGCGCCTCTATGCCGACGCCGCCGAGGTGGTGAACGGACCCCGCGTCACCGCCTTCGACGTCGAACTGTTGGTGGTCGCCCGGCGACTCGGCCACCGCATCCAACCGGTGCCGGTGGTCTGGACCTACGGCTCGCAAAGCAAGGTGAACCCGGCGCGCGACACCTGGCACAACTTCCGCGATGTCGTGCGCGTCCGGCTCAACGATTGGCGAGGAACCTACCGATGACCGAGCCCAGCCCCGCTGCCCGCCACATCATGATCGGCGTCGCCTGGCCCTACGCCAGCGGGCCCCGCCACGTCGGCCACGCCATCCCCAACCTGGCGGCCGACATCTTCGCCCGCTACCATCGGATGGTCGGTAACCACGTCCTGATGGTGTCCGGCTCCGATCAGCACGGCACCCCGATCACCGTGGTCGCCGATCGCCGCGGCGTCTCCCCCCGCCAGATCGCCGAGGAGAACCACGCGATCATCGCCGACGCCTGGGAGCGCCTGGGGTGCTCGTTCGACCTCTACACCGAGACCAGCACCCCAAACCACGCCCGCGTCACCCAAGACGTCTTTCTCCGCCTGCTCGAACAAGGCTACCTGTTCCAGGACACGATGCAGGCCGCCTACGACCCGGAGATGAAGCGCTTCCTGCCAGACCGCTACATCGAAGGCACCTGTCCCCATTGCGGGTACGCCGACGCGCGCGGCGACCAATGCGACAACTGCGGGCGGACCTTGGACCCGGTCGACCTGATCGCGCCGCGCTCCAAACTCTCCGGCGCCACCCCCGAAATCCGCGAGACCACCCACTTCTTCCTCGACCTGCCGAAGTTCACCGAGCCGTTGCTGGTCTGGCTGGATTCCCACGCCGACCACTGGCGCCCGAACGTGGTCGCTTTTACCCGCAATTGGATCCGGGAAGGGCTGAAGGCCCGCGCGATCACCCGCGACATCGATTGGGGAGTGCCGATCCCGCTCGAAGGGTTTGCCGACAAACGGATCTACGTTTGGTTCGACGCCGTGATCGGCTACCTCTCGGCCTCGATCGAGTGGGCCGCCCGGCAGGGTGATTCGACGGCGTGGAAGGCGTGGTGGGAACTCGACGGCGACCCCGCCTCCGCCCCGCGCGGCTACTATTTCGTCGGCAAGGACAACATTCCCTTCCATGCCATCATCTGGCCGGCCATGCTGATGGGCTACGGCGGACTGGCCCTGCCCTACGACGTCCCGGCCAACGAGTTCGTCACCATCGACGGCCAGAAAATCTCGTCCAGCCGCTCGCGCACGACCGAGCGTCTGCCATGGTTGCACGAGTTCCTCGACCTCGTCGATCCCGACGCCCTCCGCTTCGCGCTGACGATCAACGCCCCGGAGAGCCGCGACACCGATTTCTCCTGGGACGAGTTCCAGCGTCGCAACAACGACGAACTCGTCGCCACCTACGGCAACGCCGTTCACCGCCTGCTCAAGTTCATCGGTAGCCGGTTCGATGGCGTCGTCCCGGAACCGGGCGACCTCGACGAGCGAGACCATGCGCTGCTGGCCGCGATCGATCAAACCTTCGCCACCACCGGTGCGCTGCTGGAAGCCTGCAAATTCCGGGACGCGTTGGTCGCCGTGATGGACCTCTCCCGCCAACTCAACCGCTACCTGGAAGAAACCAAACCGTGGGAAGCGATCAAGACCGATCGTGCCCGGGCGGGGACCGCGCTCTGGACCGCGATGCAGGTGGTCGGCGCGTTGAATCGCCTGACCGCGCCGTTTCTCCCCTTCTCGGCCGCACGCCTGTCGGGGTATCTCGGCGAAACCGACGACATCGTCCGGGCGCCTTGGCGCCCGCTTGCGATCCCGGCCGGGCGGCCGATCAACGCCGAGGCGCCGCTGTTCCAAAAATTGGACGACCTCACCCTGGATGGGTTGTTGGTCCGGCTCCAAGCCGCGGCGGTCGATACCGGCGGGCCGGTCTAGGTCCGAATCGCCGGAACGCCAGACGCACCCCGTTGGAAGGCCCCCGCAACGGAAGGCGACCTGCGCGAGTTCTGCCTGGCCGAGGTCCTCGGGTTCGTGTCCTTAGGGGGGCGGACCGGCGTTCTCGAGATCCTCCGCCGCGACGGGGTGTTTCGCATCAACTTCGGCTCCGGGGTCATCATCCGGATCGCCGCCGACGGCTGGACCAGGGCCTAGGAGCCGCGTGGATCGAAGCTGTTGCCGACTGATGTCGTTTCTGGCGTCCTCGCCTCTAACACCGACGCGAACGACCTCCGGGCGGCGATGCTGGCCGGCGGCTACATCACCGCCGACGAGTGGACCGCCTTCGTCGCCCGCCAGGTCGGACGCGTGCCCTACGTCCTGTTCGACGCCAGAGAAGGCAGGTTCCGCTTCCGTCAAACCGCGAACCATCCCGGCCCGTGGCTGATGGCGCGGATCGGTGCCGATCACGCCGTGCTAGATGGCGCGCGATGGAGCGAAACCTGGCAGCGCAGCGCCGATCTGGTGCCGCCCCGCCGGAGCCGTTTCTGTCGCATCGGCCACGCTCCAGTGCAACCACTCGATCTGAGCGTACCTCAATGGCGGGTTTTCGTCGCCTCGCTCGACGGCGGCAGCGTCCGCGAGCGTGCCGCCCGGGCGGTCTTCGGCCGCGTTGACGTGATCGAAGCGCTCCACAGACTGGTGGCGGCCATTCTTGTCCGCCCCGACCATGCCGACTGACGGCTTCCCGATTGGTCCGAGATCCGCGCGATCCCAGGTGCGGACACAGGACACCCGTGACAGCGAACTAGGACCGATCGCATCGAACGTACATGGCCGACGCTCCACCACGAATTGCCCTGGGACCATTGTACCGGGCTACCCTGCTCCCTATACTGACGGAGCGAGCGATCTTCGTCGGCGATTTCGACGCGGCAATCCAGCCGCAAGAGCCTTCGGGGCGATGCCCGACCGCGTCCGACCCAACGGCCCGAACCACCGCTAAGGACAGTCACGGTTGGACCTTCCGTCGCCTCAGTTTTCCAATTCTCACGATGCCGACGACCAGGGGATCGTGTTGGCCGAGGCCAACCGCGCTCTCGACGCCATCGAAGTCCAACCGGGTCAGCGTTGCGACCGCGGCGGCGCGATCGCCGCGCTCGCCGACCGCGAGCGACTCGAGCTCCAACGCGTCCTACAAGAATCTGCGCTCGATCATGTGCTATTCGACAATCCTGCGACGGCGGTCTCGAGTCAATTCGGCGCCGTAATCGATGTCGCTGCCCTGCGCCGCTCGTCGGAAGAATTGGACCGTGGGCACCAGCGCTCGAGCGCGGTGAACGCAAATCCCGAGACCGCGGTCCAAACTGTGCGCGAACTGACCGATTTGCTGAGCCCGGAGCGCGCGTTCCTGTCCGTCCACAACACCGCCGACGTGCGACTCCAACAAGCGATGCCGTCCGCTCGGGAAGACGAACGGCGCCGCCTCGCCCACAAGGTCCACGACGGGCCCCCACATGCGATGGCGAACGCGACCTTTGCAATCGAGATCGCCGAGCAAATCGCGAAGCGAGCGCCCGACCATGTTGCCAAGGAGCTGAACCGGGTCCGGACCCTCCTTAACGAGGGCGTCGCCGAGATCCGTCGCTTCATGTTCGACCTCCTGCCGACGATGGTCCAGGATCGGGGGTTGGGACCAACCCTGCGCCGCTACGGCGACGACGACAATCGGTTCATCGGCAAGCGGGTCGAACTCAACCTGGAGGAACCGCACCCGGTCTGACCGACGACCAGGAGTTAACCATTTGCCGCACGGTCCAGGAGGCAATGCAGAAAATCGACAAACACGCGGTGACCGACGCCGCGCTGGTCTAGATCCGGCACGACCCGTTGGCCCTTGAGTCGATCATTGCCGATCAAGGGCGCGGCTTTCGGCGCAGCGTGCTGGTTCCCCAGGCTGGGTCGGGAGCCGGGCTGCCAGGGATGCAGGAACGGGACAAGCCGATCCGTGCTGAATTATCCATCGAGAGCGAACCCGGAGCCGGGACCGTCGTCCGCTTGGCGCTCCCATTGCGGCGAACGACCGGACGGCTGGACGGTGGGTCATGATTCCCGGGGGAACCGGACCACAAAAGGGGAACCGATGGGACACACGATGACCAGAATCCAGGTCCTCGTCGTCGACGACCACCCGCTGTTCCGCCGCGGGATCCGCTGGAGCCTCGAAAACGAACACGACATGCTCGTCGTCGGCGAGGTCGCCGACGGACAGGCCGCCGTACAGCAGGTGGATCTGCTGGCGCCAGACGTGGTGTTGATCGACATCAACATGCCCCACATGAGCGGCCTCGAAATAACCCGGATTCTCAAACGCCGCCACCCGCAAACCGGCGTCATCATCCTGACGATGCACGAGGACGACGAGCAGCTCTTCCACGCAATCCGGGTTGGGGCCGCTGCCTATTGCACCAAGGACGTCGACGCCGAGGAGCTGACCAAGCTGATCCGCCGCGTTGCCAGCGGCGAGTACCTGATCAACGAGAACGTCCTTTCGCGCCCCTTCGTCGCCTCCCGCGTCCTCGACCAATTCCGCGAGCTGTCCCAGATCGACCATGTCAGCGAGAGCGTCTTTTCGCCCCTAACCCCCCGCGAGGTCGAGATCCTCGACTGCGTCGCCCAGGGCAACTCCAACAAGGAGATCGCCCGCATCCTCAGCATCTCCGACCAAACCGTGAAAAACCACATCACCTCGATCCTGCGCAAGCTCGCCGTCAACGACCGCACCCAGGCGGTGATCTATGCCCTCCGCCACGGCTGGATCAAGCTGTCCGAGGAGCCGGAATAGGGCCGCCGGGACGGCCCCCTGCCAAGACCCAATCATCGCCGCCCGAACTGCCGCTCTAATTCTCCCTGCGTCATGTGCAGCATCGTCGGCCGGCCGTGGCCGCAGGCGCGCGGGTGGTCGGTTCGTTCCAGGTCCGCAACCAGTTCCCGCATCTCCGCCAACGAGAGCGACTGGCCGGCGCGGATCGAGGCGTGACAAGCGGCGCTGATCGCGACCGCGTCCAACCACGACTCTCCTGCTCCGCCTTCGGCCAACTCCCGCAAGATCAAGCGCAGCCGCTCGGCGACGTCAACGCCACGCATCAACGCCGGCACCGCCCGAACCGCCACCGCGCCGCCGCCGAAGGCTTCGATCTCGAACCCGAGTTGGACCAACTCGGCCGTCGAGCGCTCCCAGGCAGCCAACTCCTCCGGCGCTAGGTCGACGATCAACGGATCGAGCAGCGGCTGGCGGTCGGCCGAGCGGCTGGCGATCTGACCGAGAAATTTCTCGTACATCACCCGCTCGTGAGCGGCGTGTTGGTCGATCAGATACATCCCGTTCGGGCCCTCGGCGATGATGAAGGTGCCCGCTACCTGCCCAAGCACGCGCATGATCGGCACCCCAGAGGCCTGGGGATGGGCCGCAAGGGCCGTTCCCGACCTCTCCGGCGGGATAACAAGTTCGCGTCGGTCCGGCGATCGTTGGTCGGGGATCGCCAGCGTTTGTTGCTCGGGACCCGGCAGCGGTTCCCACCGCAACTCCGGCAACACTGCCCGCGGAACGCCGGCCAGCGCCGCGTGCGCCGCCCGCTGCACCGCTCGGCAGACCGCCCGCTCGTCGAGGAATTTGACCTCCGCCTTGGTCGGGTGGACGTTGACGTCGACCGCCGCCGGATCGAGACGGATCGAGACGACGCCGACCGGATGCCGCCCGACCATCAGCAGGCTGTGGTACGCCTCTTCGAGCGCGAACGCCAAGGCCCGGTTCTGGATCCATCGGCCGTTGACGAAAAAGACCAGCCCCTGGCGGTGGGAACGGATCAGCGACGGCGTTCCCACCCACCCCTCAACCGTCACCCCCGGCACCGCCGCGCTCTCGTCGAGCGGCGCCAGCGGCAGCGCCGCCGCTCCCACATCGGCGCCGAAGACGCCCGCCGCGGTCGCGATCTGGTCGCCGCCGCCGTCGGTGCCGAACGCGCGGCGCCCGTCCTGCTCGAAGGTGAACGCGACGCCCGGGTTGGCCGCCGCGTAGGCTGCCACCGACCGCCCGATATAGGCCGCTTCGGTCCCGGTTTGGCGGAGGAACTTGCGCCGAGCCGGGACGTTGGCGAACAGGTCGCGCACGGAGACGGTGGTCCCCGGCGGCGCCGCCACCGCCCGCGGTTGCTCCGCCTCGCCGAACCGGACCGCGATCGCCGCTCCGGTCGCGTCCTGGGCGCGGCGGGTGCGGACGGCAAGAACCGACACCGCGGCGATGCTCGGCAGCGCCTCGCCCCGGAACCCGAGCGTGGTCAGCGTGTCAAGGTCTTCGAACCGTCGCAGCTTCGACGTCGCGTGTCGCTGAATCGCCAACGCCAACCCGGCGGCATCCATCCCATCGCCGTCGTCGGAGACCTCGATCAACTCAGTCCCGCCGCTCGCGACGCTGACCGCGATCCGGCGGGCTCCGGCGTCGAGCGCGTTCTCCAACAACTCCTTGGCCGCCGAGGCCGGACGCTCCACCACCTCGCCGGCGGCGATCTTGCCGATGGTGTCGCCGGTCAAAAGCTGAATCGGCATCGGTGGCGGCGCTCCGCGATCGAGGCAAACGAACCAACGCGGGGTCGACGGGGTGCGTCTAAGGATACGCCTCCGCCGGCGCGTTCTCCACGATCTCCCCCCGCTTGTGCGCCGAGACAAATGCGTTCCCGGCCTCGAAGAAGCGCAGCGGCAAATCCACCCCACGGGTGATCCCGATCCTGCCGCCGCGAGCCACGGCGCCGGGCGCCGCCCCGCGTTCGATCCAGACCCGTTCCCCCGCGACCAAATCCGCGCCCATATCGGCCAGCGTGATCCCGAACGCCTGGCACAACCGGCCGGGTCCGGCGCAGAGGAGGCGCGGCACCGCCAGCCCGCGGCGCCGCGCCATCAGCCCGGTGCCAGACTCCGGTTCGACGGCCCGAAGCAGCACCGCGCCCACGTCGCCGGGCGGATGGGCGACCGGGTTGAGCATCACGTGCAACCCGTAGGACCGGTAGACGTAGACCGTGCCCGGCGTTCCCGCCATCGCCCCCGGAGCCACCGTGCGCCGGGTCACCGCGTGCGATGCGGGGTCGGCCGGACCAAGGTACGCCTCGGTTTCGACGATCCGACCCCGCGTTTCACCGTCCGAGCCGGTCGAGACCAGCACGCAGCCGAGCAGCGCAGCCGCCACCGATGCGGTGTCGCGGGCGAAGAAGCACCGATCCAGCCGGACCGCTCCGCCGCGATCAGTCACCGCAACTCCGCCAGCCGGGCGCCCAAGACCGCGATCTGCTCCTCGGCCGTCGCCAGCCGTCGGCGTTGGACGTCAACCACCTGGGCCGGCGCCTTGTCGACGAACGCGGGGTTGTCCAGTTGGCGGATCGCCCGTTCCCGTTCCGCTTCCGCCTCCGCCAGTTCGCGGGTCAAGCGGTCTCGCTCCGCCGCCAGATCGAGCAGCCCCGCGCGCGGCAACGCCGCCGCCACGTCGCCCGCCACAACCAGCAGCGCGTCCGTCGCCAACGTCGCCGGGTCGGCGGCACCACCGGCGATGGTCAACTGTTCGTCGGCGATCCGGGCCAAGAACCCGATCTCGCGCCGCGCCGCCGCGAACGATCCGCCTCGCCCGGCGGCGTAGATGGTGGCCACGATCCACCGCCCGGGTTCGACGCCCGCCTTGGCACGGGCGTCGCGGATCGCCGTCACCAGTGTGGTCATCGCCGCGACGTCGGCTTCGGCCGTCTGGTCCCGCTCGCCGGCCTCTGGCCACGGCGCGACCATCGCGCTCTCGCCGACGTGCGGCAGCGCCCGCCAGATCGCCTCGGTGGCAAACGGCATGAACGGGTGCAACAACCGGGCGCTCCGTTCGAGGGTGAAGGCCAGGGTCTGGGCGACCGTTCGTCGCTCCGCCGGGGTGCCACTCAGTCGCACCTTGGCCGCTTCGATGTACCAGTCGCACAGCTCCGACCAGACGAAGTCCTGGACCTGGCGCCCCGCTTCGCCGTAGAGGTGGTTGGCCAGCAATTTCGTCGCGTCCGCCGTCACCGCGTCGAGGCGACTGAGGATCCAGCGGTCGACCAACGCCAGGCCGTTGCCTGGTCGCTCGGGGCCGTCCGGTCCCATCGTGACCGCACC
>CADCWE010000141.1 GCA_902806325.1 uncultured Thermomicrobiales bacterium
CCTGGGACACGACGGGACTCGCCGGGTCGTACGCCTTACGCGCCGTCCTCGCCGACGGCGCCGGCAATACGACGGCGTCGACCATCACGATCCGTGTCGACAACGCGGCACCCACCGGGACCGTCGCCATCGATGCCGGCGCGGCCGTCGCGCGCAACCCGGCCGTGACCCTCGCCCTCTCGGCGGTGGATCCCGCGCCGGGGAGCGGCGTCCGGCAGATGCGGTTCACCAACGGCGGCGCGACGACCTGGTCGGCGTGGGAGCCCGTCGCGACCACGAAGGCGTGGTCGCTCGCCGCGGGCGACGGCGCCAAGACGGTCGCCGTCCAGGTCAAGGATGCCGCCGGCAACGTCGCGACCTTCCGCGACGGCATCCGGCTCGACACGGTCAAGCCGAGCGGAACGGTGACGATCGACCAGGGCGCGACCACGACGGCGAGCCGCGCGGTGACGCTGACGCTGACGGCGACCGACCCGACCCCGGGGAGCGGCGTGGCCGCGATGCGGATCCGCAACGCGGGCGGGACGTGGTCGGCGTGGCAGCCGGTTGCGACCAGCGCGCCGTGGACGCTGACGGCGGGGGCCGGCGGCAAGCGGGTCGACGTCCAGGTCCGCGACAAGGCGGGTAATGTCTCCGCCGTCGCGTCCGATTCGATCACGTTCGAGCCGTAGGAAGACGCCGAGGGAGGAGGCGGGCTCGTCTGCGCCCGTCTCCTAACCTCGGGCGAATGGAACGAACGACGCGCTCGACGGCCGGCACGACGCGGCCGTCCGGATAGTGGGCAGGTGGACTGCCCCTTACCGAGGAAGGAGACCGACGGGATGAACCGCGCGATTTTGCTGCTGACGACGCTGGCGCTGGCGCTGATGCTGGCCGGGGGGCCGGCGCTGACCCAATCGGGGCGTGCGGCGGCGAGGACCGAACAGAGCCAGACGGGCATCAAACGGTTGAAGACCCGGCCGAAGGCGCCGCCCGCCAACGGGATGCGGGCGCCGCGTGCTGGAGAGGGGCCGACCTTAGCGCCGGGCACGGACGGCCAGCGCGCCGCGACCGCGGCCGCGACGTCCGCGCCCTCGTGGAGGATGGGTTCCTTCTCGAACACCCACGTCGTCAACCCCTTCTTCGGCGTGGAAACGTTCACCATGGAGTGGGCCGGCTACTGGGGCAGTAGCGACGGCAGCTACCCACGGGTCGGCGAACTCTACGGCGGTCGGGTCCAGATCGGGAACAGCAACCCCACCTTCGACGCCTCGGTCGCGCCCGAGGTCCTGCTCCCCCCGAACACCCACTTCGCCATCGACCCGGGCGATCCGAACCCCGACCGGCGGGTCCACTGCTACCTCCAGGACACGAACGCGGGAACGATGACGGAACTGACGGGGAGCAACTGCGACCAAACCCCCTCCCGGGGCATTTGGGGCGCGCGCTTCGTGCCAAGTCAAGGGTTCTGGACGCTCAGGGCGGGTCAGATGCTCATCCTCACCTTCCCCATCTTTTCCACGGCCGTGCTCAACGGCATCGCCGCCGCCCCGGCCGCGTGCGTGATCGGCGCGTTCGAGGTCGCCGGGGCGGTCGAGAACGACGCGCCGGAGGCGGGCGATAGCTGCCCGACGGCCAACGGCGACGGCCCGTGGCAAGGGGTCTTCGTCGCCTTCAACCCGGCGACGATCGGCTACCCGAGCCCCTCCACCACCAACATCACCGCGTCCGGCGGGCACAGCACGGCGCACCTCTCCAGCCACTTTAACGGCGGCACCGCCTTCTTCGATCTGGGCACCACCACCGCCTACGGTCAATCCGTGCCGGTGACGATCCCGGCCGATGGCGATAGCTGGGAGGTCTTCGTCGACTGGACCGGCCTCAAGGCCGGCACCGCCTACCACTGGCGGCTGCGCTTCGTCGACGGGCAGGGGCGCAGCTTCACCGGCGCCGACCAGACCTTCACCACCGCGGCGCCGCCAGCGGACACGACCGCGCCGACGAAGCCGATCCTGAAGCTGGCCGAGGCGCCGAATACGCCCAACCAGATCGTGCGCGGGACCAAGCTCTTCTACCGCCCCGCAACCGGCCAGTCCGGCTCGTTCACCGTGACGGCTACCGCCGCCGATCCGGAGTCGGGGATCAAGCACGTCGGCTTCCCGGCCGTCTTCGGGAGCGATGCCGGCACCGACGCCGCCGGCCCCTACGACAAGACGTACGCCTGGAGCGCGGGGGCGACCGCCTCCGGTCCGAAGGGCGTCACCGCCACCAACACGGCCAACCTGACGAGCCAAGCCGCGCCGTTCGCCGTCGTGCCGGACCTCGCCAAGCCGACGGTGAGCATCACCGCCCCGGCGGCGAACGCGACGGTCGCGGGCAGCGTCGCGGTCCGAGCGACGGCCGGTGACGGCACCGGAGCGGGCGTCACGCGGGTGGTGTTCCGGCGCTGCCAGCGCACGACCTGCGCCCTGATCGGCACCGGCGTGCGGCAAGCGGACGGCAGTTATCAAGTGAGCTGGACCACGACCGGCCTCGCCAACGGCACCTACAAGCTCCAGGCCTACGCCCTCGACGGCGTCGGCAACCGGAGCGCCTTCGCCACCGTCACGGTGACGGTCCGCAACTGAGGCGGGGCGCGGCCGCGACTTCGCGCTCGAACCCGAACCGTCTGCCCCCGACACCGGTTGCTTCGACCGGTGTCGGGGCGCGCCTCGCCAGAGGATGGGGGACACATTCCGGTCACGTTGTTGGCGAGGCCAAGGACCGGACGCTCGTTGATCGTCTGGCACACCCCATCCTTTCGGACCATGGGCCTCGCCCGCACATCCCACAAAGGGACCTTCCCGAGACGCGACACCGGCTGTCGCCGGCGGATAAACGGCGGTTGCCCATCTGTCTCAAACAACGACCCAGCCCGTTGAAAAAGGGCGTTGCGGCGGGAATGAGGGGCGGCGCGGGGATCGTGTGTTGGCGCCTGAGCGCGGCGCGACCCGTCAGGCGAGCGCCGCCGGCGCCGGTACGGGGGCCGGCAGGACGAGCCCGGCCGCGCCGCTCGGCCACGGTCGCCGTCCCCACCCCGACCGACTCAGCAATCGCTTCAGGTTCTGGCCGGCGGCGATCAGTTGGGCTTGGATGTTGACCTTCGCCAGTCCCCGCAGGCGGAAGCGACGAAGCCCGTGCCAGGCCTTGGCCTCGGCGAAGAGGGGTTCCACCCACACCTTCCGCTTGCGCATCGCCTTGGCGTAGGCCTCCGTCGCGTGGTAGCCCCGGACCCGGTCGAGAGCGTCCTCGTCGAGACTCCGCCCAACGCGCCGGCCGCGCCGGGAGGTGGTGCATTGCGCGCGCAGGACGCAGGCAGCGCAGGCCGCGGCTGGTGCTTCGTAGACACGCCTCCGGGTGAGATCGCACCGCGAGATGAAGCGCAAGGTTTGCTCTCCGGGGCACCGATAGCGATCGGTCGACGGGTCGTAGACGAAGTCGGTGTCGCGGAACAGGCCCGCCCGATGGCCGACCTCCGAGAGCGGCACATACGCCCGGATGCGCTCCCGCTCGATGGCGGCGACGTTCTCGACGGTGCCGTACTTGGCGTCTCCCGTCACCTGACGGGGCCGCAGCTTCCAGCGGAACCGCGTCCGCCAGAGCAGGTCGAGCGCCGGCTGGTTCTCCTGCACCTCCGCCGGCGCGACCAGCGCGGCGAGGATGATGCGCGCTTTGCCCCCGTCGACGACGTAATGGTCCTGATAGCCTAGGTGCGTCCGCCCATCCCCCAAGGGCATCGGGGTGGCGTCGGGGTCGGTGGTGCTGATCCGGAAGTCGGCGGTCCGCCGGTAGGCGCCGCTCGTTTCGTCCCGATCGGGCCGCCCGGCTTCCCCGATCCAGTCGTGGCGAGCGGCCGCGGCCCGATCGAGGTCGGCGCACGCCTCCTCGGTCAGGCGCGTCGGCAGGCGCGTCGGGGCGTCTGCCCCGTTGCCTTGGTCGCCGTCGCCACCTTCCCCGTCCCGATCACCTGCTGCGTCCCCGCCCTCGCCGGCAAACAGCCGGGTCAGGTGCGCCTCGACGGCGAACCGCGGCTGCAGCGAGTCAAGACCGGCGTCGGCCGCGACCTTGGTCGCATCGACGTAGAGTTCCTCGCCCCAGACCAGCCCCGCCGCGAGGCACTGTTCGACGATCGCCTCGAAGAAGCGGCGGAAGACCTCCAACCCGTACCGCTCCCGGATGCGAGTGAGGCTGGAATGATCGGGGAGCGGTTCGCTTAGGTCGTAGCCGAGGTACCAGCGCAGGCTGAGCCGGTCGGCGACAACGCGCATCAGTTGCCGCTCAGAGCGCAAGCCCTCGAAGAAGAGGATCAGCTGCAACTTGAAGAAGACGACCGGGTCGATCGAGGGCCGCCCGCGGGCCGCGTACGTCTTGCGCACCAGGTCGCGCACGAAGGTGAGATCAAGCGTCTGCTCCAGGTGCCGGTAGAAGTGGTCCGGGGGGACGAGGGCCTCCAGCGACACCGGCGGCAACGGAGCGAAGGCCCGCTCCTTGCTGCCCATCATGGCCGTCCACTCCCTCCGCTTGGCGGATTAGCCGAAGGAGCGGCATCCTCTCACCAAAGCCGGGCCTTTTTCAACACGCTGGGCCGTTTTCGAGACGCGAGGAGTAACGGCAGGGCGGCTGGCGGGATCGCGAAGGGAGATCCCGCGGGAGGGCGCGATGGGCGATTTTCCCTCCGCGCGTTACGGCCTGA
>CADCWE010000142.1 GCA_902806325.1 uncultured Thermomicrobiales bacterium
TCGGTCTTCGCCGAATTACAACCCCCGGTTCGATGCGCCGCCGGGGTCGTCCCGGCATGATCGTCCCGTCCCACGCGGGATCGGCGACCGGCCGACGGAGGACGCGTCCGACCGCCCGTCGGCGGGAGACGCGTTCTCCGTCCGGGTTATCCGGACAGCCCCCGGCCGCCCGTCGCGTCCGCCGCACCGAAGGAGGGAACCCGATGCCCCGCCCGCACCTCCGGCTCCTGCCGGCCTCGCTCGTCGCCGCCGCGTTCGCCGTGCTCGCCCTGCCCCTGCTCGCCGCCGCGGCCCCGCCGGTTATCCAGACGTTCCACGACGAGGGCAGCTTCGCGTTTGCCGGGCCGTGCCCCAACGGCGTCACCCTCGTCGCGACCTTCACCGAGGACGTGCGCGTCACCACATTCTTCGACGAGGCGGGTGACCCCGTCCGCGAGCAGATCAAGGTCGACTTCGTCGGCGTGGTCACCAACCCGGCGACCGGCGAGAGCGCGGAGAACCCCAGCCACCACACGATCATCGTCGACCTCGTCGAGGGCACCGTCACCGAGGTCGGTCTGGTCTTCAAGGCGACGGTCCCCGGCGAGGGCGCCGTCATCCTCGACCTGGGCCGGGTCGTCTTCGACGCCGCGGGCGACGTGATCTTCGAGGCCGGCCCGCACGACGTGCTCAACACCGACGTCCCGCACGCGGTGAGGGCGAACTTCTGCGCGGCGCTGACCTGACGAGGGCGGCGGTGCGCTCGCGCACGCGCGACGGCCGGGAGGGCGATCCTCCCGGCCGTCGGCGTCCCCGGCCGTGGTTCCGGCGGGGCGAGGGCGCCGCCCGGCTCGTTCCCGCCGTCCGGGCCGCCCACTGGCGGGACGACCCCGAACCGCCTGCGGTGGACATCGAAGGGGTCCGTCCGCGGCATCGAGCGCCGCGGGCGCCCACGACCCTCGCGAGCAAGGAGACGAGCGAAGACCCGGGCGACGAGTTCCCGCCGGATGGTGGTGCGCCAGAGGGCCGTCGCGCTGGCCGGCCCGAGCGCGGACCGGCTGGTCGCGCCGGTCCGCGCCTTCCGGACCCGGCGAGCCCGCGCGCGACCATTGGCGCCGCGCGGGCTCGATGCGGTCGGCCCGCGGCTCCTCCTGCCGCACCACCATCCCGGTCGGTCCAGCGCCGGGCCACGACAGGGGCGCCACCGTTTCTCGAATCGCCCGTCCATGTGGCCCAGGGAACGGCACGTCCCCGTGGTAAACTTTGCCCGTTATGGAAACAGTCGCCCTCCCCACCGCCTCAAGCAGCGCGCCACTCGCCCTGCGCCCATTGTCCCGTGCCGGTCGCCCGGTCTCGCTCTTTGACCTCACCCTCGAAGAGTTGGAATCCCGGCTCCTGGCCCAGGGCGAACCGGCGTTTCGGGCGCGCCAGCTTTGGCACGGCATCTACGGGGACCTTTGCGACGGCTACGACGCGGTCACGACGCTGCCCCTGCCACTGAGGACCGCGCTCGCGGACGATCTCCCCTTCGGCACCCTCGCCACCGTGCGCGAAGTGGCGACCGACGACGGCGAGACGGTCAAGACCCTCTACCGCACCTTCGACGGTCAGTTCGTCGAAACCGTGCTGATGCTCTACCCGGACCGCGCCACGGTCTGCGTTTCCTGCCAGGTCGGCTGCGCGGTCGGCTGCGCGTTCTGCGCCACCGGTCTCGGCGGCCTGACCCGCAACCTGACGACCGGCGAGATGGTCGAGCAAGTGGTCGGCGCCGCCCGCCGCGCCGCCGCCCTCGGTCGCCCCTTGACCAACCTGGTGATGATGGGGATGGGTGAACCGCTCCATAACTACGCCGCGACGATGAAGCTGGTCGGCATCCTCAACGACCGGCGCGGTCTCGGCTTCGGCGCCCGCCGGATCACGATTTCGACCTCCGGCGTGGTGCCGCGGATCGACGCCCTGGCCGATGAGCCGTATCAGGTCAACCTCGCGGTCTCCCTGCACGCCCCGACCGACGACCTGCGCACCCGCCTCGTCCCGCTCAACAGCCGCTACCCGATCGCGGAGCTGATGGCCGCCTGCGACCGCTACGTCGCCAAGACCGGTCGCCGGATCTCCTTCGAGTACGCCCTGATGGCCGGGATCAACGACGGCGACGACGTGGCCCAGGACCTCGGCGAGCTCCTCCGGGGGCGCCTCTGCCACGTCAACGTGATCCCCCTCAACCCGGTCGACGTCCTGCCCTACGAGCGCCCCGACCCGGCGGGAATCGAGCGCTTCGCCGGGATCGTCCGCGCCGCGGACATCCCGACCACCGTCCGCTATTCCCGCGGCGTCGCCATCGCCGCCGCCTGCGGTCAACTCCGGGCCGAGCAAAGCGCGGCGTCTTAAGGAATTCCGGCCGCCGCCAACAACTCCTCGTTGTCGGCGATGTCTCCCGCGTGGCGCCCGATCTTGGCGTACCGGACCACGCCGCCGTGGTCGATCACGAACGACCCCGGCAGCAGGCGCACGTTGCCGGTGACCCGATTTGGCCGGGCGCCCCCCACCAGGCCCCGCAGGTGCGCCGCCATCACCACCGGTCCGAGCAACGCGTTCAGCCCGCCTTCCGGCAGTCCGAAGGCGGCGTAGGCCCGGCCGTCCGGGTCGGCGTAAACGGGGTAGGGCGTTTGCTCGTCCCGCGCGAACGCGGCGGCGGCGGACGGCGCCTCCGGCCCGACGCTGACGAACCGAGCGCCGAGATCGAGGAAGCGATCGTGGTCGCGGCGCAACTGCGCCGCGTGCTCCCGGCACGGCGTTCAGCCGAAGTGGCGGAAAAAGACCAGCACCAACGCCCGCGGTGCCCCACGCCAGAGGTCGGCCACGCGCACCGCGCCGCCGTCGCCGTTCCAGACCGTGGCGTCCGGGGCCATCTCCCCGACGACGACGGGAGAAGACGTGCTGTTTCGTGCCACGCCGAGCATGGTGCGTGTCCCCAAGGATGCGCGGTCGCCCGGGGGCTTCCGCCGGGTCACCGAGCACCGTACCATCCCCGACGACGGCGGCAACCATACGCGGCTACGGAGGCCCGGTTGGCGAGGAGCGAGGATGGCCAACGGAGAAACGACGCCGGATGGTCTGGCACACGCCCAACCCCGGTCCCGATGCCGGGTCCAGACAACCGGCGCCGTCCGGCGCCCGGACGGCGCCCCAACCGACCCCACCTTGGTCCTCGACCCTTGGCGGGACGCGGTGTCGGACGTCCTGCCCCGCTGGGCCGATGGTCCCGACCGCTTCGGCCACCTGGTGATCTTGTTCTCCCTCAACCGAGCATCCAGACGCCGGTTGCCCGGCTTTGCACGCGCCGCCGAGGACCGGCTGGGCGCGCCGCGGGTCGGGTTCGTCGCCACCCGCGCGCCGCGCCGCGACGGCAACCGCCTGGTCGTGACCGGGATCGTTGCCTGGGACGGTGACCCGATCCTGGACATCAATGGCGACGTTTCCCGCGACGGAGGGCGACCGGACACTATGGGGCCGCCCTGGCTCGACGATCCCTGGGCGGGCCACGACGCAACGCGCGGCGAGCCTCCCGGGGCGGTCGGGTGAAGGGCCTGGCCGGGTGGAACTGGGTGCTGGTGGCCCTCGGGGGCGGGATCGGGGCCGTCGCGCGCTACGGCCTAGGGCGCGTGGTCGCCGCTCGCCTGGGGTCCGCGTTCCCGTGGGGAACCCTGCTGATCAACGTCTCCGGCGCATTCCTGATCGGCGTGCTGCTGACCGCGCTGGCGCGGCGCGGCGTCGCCGACGACGCCTGGCGACTGGGTCTGGCGGTCGGCGTGCTCGGCGGCTACACCACCTTCAGCGCCTTCGCCTACGAGGCGGTCCGGTTGCTCGAACGGGGTGAGGCGGCGCGCGCCGCGCTCTACGTCTTCGGCTCGAACGGGCTTGGATTGCTCGCCTGCTTGGGTGGGATCGCGATTGCCCGCGTTCTCGTTCCCTAGCCAAACGCAGCGGCGGTCAGGCGCCGCACCACCGCCAGCCATGCCGCGGCCGACGCCGGGTTGGTCGGCGCGGCGTCCACCCGGTGCTCGGGACCGCGCCGGGCGGGGATCGACATCGCGTTCGTTCGTCCCGCATCGGCGTTGGACAGGCGCGCCTCGCTCCCCACGCGGACACGAAAACGGCGGCGCCCTCCCGGGTGGGGAGGGCGCCACCGGAGGTGATCGACCAAGTCCGACCGCGCTACCCGCGGATGTGTTGGGCAAACCAGCCCAGGGTGTCTTGCCAGGCGATCCGGGCCTGCGCCTCGTTGTGGCGCGGGCCGGTGTCGTTGTGGAAGGCGTGCTGGGTGCCGGGGTAGGTGTTGATCTGGAACGTGACGCCGGCCGCTTCCAGCGCGGCGACGAGTTCCGCCTGGCCCTCGTTGGCGAAGTCGTTCGGGTCGTCGGAGTAGACGCCGAGAACGGCGGCCCGGATGTTCGGAATCGCGTCCAGCGGCGGCCGGGGGCCGTAGAACGGCACCGCCGCCTTCAGCTCCGGCGTCTCGGTCGCCATCCGCCAGGTGACGCCGCCCCCGAAGCAGTAGCCGGTCATCCCGAGGGCGTCCGGATCGACGCCGCCGCCCGTCCGGTAGTGGGCGATCGCGGCCCGGAAGTCACCGACGTGGCGGGCGAAGATGTCGTCCCCCTTCGTCAACAGGGCCGGGATCTGGGACGGATCGGCGACGTTGGCCGTCCCGCCCTCGCGGCTCAACAGATCGAGCGCGGCGGTGACGTAGCCTTCCTTGGCGAAGCGGCGGGTCACGTCGCGGATGTGCTCGGTCAAACCCCGGTTCTCGTGGCAGACCAAGACCAGCGGCGGGCCGCCGGGGGCCTCGGTCGCGGCCGGGGTGGCCGACGCCGCCGGGCGCGCCTCGTAGGCGGTGATCGAGACGCCGCCGCTGTCGATCAGGACCTCCCCGGCGGCGATCGCCGGATCGTCGGCGACGACCGCCAGCGGGCTATGGGGCGGGACCGGGGTCGGCGCCGGCGACGCGGCCGGGGTCCCGTCGTCCTGCGCCGCCGCCTCCGGTACCCCCATCGCGGCCAGCAGCGTGGCGGCGGCGGTGGTCCCGCCGGCGATATGGACCACGCGCTGGACCAAATCGCGCCGCGGCATCAGGCCGTCCCGAAAGTCCTCGACGAACTCGTGGACCAGATACCGCTGCTCGTAGTTCAAGGTCGTCATTGGCTCGCTCGCTTCCGGGTTTCCGCTCTCCTTCTCGGGCGCGTCGGAAACCGGCGGGGTTCACCCGCGTCGGGTTTCGACTGGCCCTTACCGCACCGTACGTCCCACCGACCGGCGCGGTTGTCAACCGGCCACGAACGAAGCGGCGCACGCCGACGTTTGGCCGGACGATGCCGTCGCTTCGGCACCGTCGCTTTGGAACCACCGTCGTTCATCCGAATCTCACGTCTCCCCGCCGCCCCGTCTCCCCGTCTCCCCGGCTCCGTCACTGCGCCAGATATCCCCCGTCCACCGGCAGCACCGCCCCGGTGATGAACGAGGCGTCGTCGGAGGCGAGGAAGAGGATCGCCGCCGCGACCTCGGCCGGTTCGCCGAGGCGGGCCATCGGGTGCTGCTTGGCGATCGCGTCCAGGTACTCCTGCCCGCCGGGCTCCTCCGGCAGGCGCCGGACCCGCTCGGTGCGGATCGTGCCGGGCGCGACCGCGTTGACCCGGATCCCCCGATCCGCCCACTCGATCGCGAGGTGCTTGGTGATCCCGGTGGCGACGAACTTGGCCGGGCCGTAGCAGGCTTGGCGCGCCTGCCCCGCCATCCCCGAGATCGAGGACAGGCAGACGATCGCGCCGCCGCCGCCATCCAGCATCGCCGCCACGGCGTACTTGGAGGTCAGGAACATGCCCCGCCCGTCGACCGCCATCACCGCGTCCCAATCCTCGGCGGTCGCTTCCAGCACGTCTTGGAGCGGGATGATCCCGGCGTTGGCGACCAGCACGTCCAACCGCCCGAACCGCTCCGTCGCCGCCGCGATCATCCGTTGCGCGTCCGCGTCCACGGACACGTCGCCGGCCACCGCCTCGACCTCGGCGCCGGGGTGCGCCGCCCGCAACTCGTCGCGCAGCGCGTGCAGCGGCCGGTCCTGGATGTCGGTCACGACCAGCCGCGCGCCCTCGGCGGCGAACCGCTCCGCCGTCGCCCGCCCGATGCCGAACGCGGCCCCGGTGACGACGGCGACCTTGCCCCGCAAGCGCCCCCCTTGGTGCTGGTGGTCTGCCACGATGGGTCGGTCTCCTCGTAGGGGCGCACGTCATGCGCCCTCGTCGCCACCGGCGCGTGTCGCTGGTTGGTCGAGCCGCTCCCGCGCGCCGTCCCCGCCATCGGGCCGGTGTGCCGCCGGGACGGGCGCATGCCATGCGCCCCTACGGCACGATGCCGATCGCCCGCCCGGGTCCGCCGGTGGACCCTTGGACCTTGATCGGCAAAAACAGAAAGAACGCGCCGCGCGGCGGCAGCCGTTTCAGATTCGCCAGCAGCTCGATGTACAGCAGCCCCCGGCCCAGCCCGAACTGGTGCGGCGGCGCTCCGTCGTGGGCCGCGCCGACGCTGGCGCCATCAAGACCGAGCGTGCCGATCCCCCGCTCCAGCAGCAGTTGGAGGCACGGAATGCCCGGCGTCGGCCAACCCGGTCCCCGTTGCAACTGCACCGGGTCGAGGACGAACCCGGCGCCGTCCGGCATCGGCCGGTACCTGGCGTCCCAGTCGGAGCGGAACAGCACCACGTCGCCCGGTTGCAGCGTGCCGTGCGTGGCCTCCCAGCGCTCGACCAGATCCGGCGTGATCTCCGGGCTAACCCCGCCCTCGCCCTGGCCGGTCAACCCGGTGACGTCGATGACCGCCGCCGGCCCCATCAGGCGGTCGAGGGCGACGGTGTCGCCGGTTTGGCGACCGAGATCACCGGCAAAGGGCAACCCGGAGTCCGGCGGCGGGATGAAGTGAGTCGGGGCGTCGAAGTGGGTGCCGCAGTGCTCGTCGAGGGTCAACCAGGCGGTCTGATACGGTCCCCGCCAGCCGTGGATCGGCTGGATCTGGTCCGGCACGGCGGCGTACCAATTGTAAACCTTGCGCTGGAACGGAACGTGGCTCGGCCACGCCCCCGGTAGGTTCTCGGCCAGCGGCACCGAGAGGTCGATCACCTCGGCGCCCGCGATCAGCGCGGCGAGGGCGGCGGCTTGGTTCGTCGCGGCGGTGGACAATTCCTCACCCCCCGCCCCCTCTCCCAAGGACTGGGAGAGGGGGGCGCTGTCGCGTGGTGGTTAGTCGGCGCGGGTTTGGACGCGTTCCAGGCGCAGCGCGAGCACGTTCAGCAGCAGCGCGCCGACCAGGATGATTCCCTCCAGGGCGTCCTTGAAGTGGATGCTCAACCCCTCGATCAGGTTGAGGCCGTTGGAGAGGATGCCGAAGATGAGGAGGCCGATGAAGGTGTTCTTGATCCCGCCCTCGCCGCCGAAGAGCGAGGTTCCGCCCAGCACCACGGCGGCGATGGTTTGGATCAGCAGTTCGGTGCCGCCGGCCGGGTTGGCGTTGTGCAGCCGACCGGTGAACAGCATCCCCGCCAACCCGGCGGTGAAGCCGGCGACCATGAGCGAGAGCATCACCACCCGGCGGGTGTTGACGCCGGACATCTCGGCCGCTTCCCGATTGCCGCCGGTCATGTAGACGTAGCGCCCGAACTTGGTGTAGCTGAGGACGACGTCGCTGACGATCAGCACCGCCAACGCCACGATGCCGATGTAGGGGATGCCGAGGAAGCGGTTGCCCGCGCTGGCGAGGTCCTGCAATTCCCCCGGCACCGACGCCGCCGGCAGGATCCGGCCTTTGGTCACGTACTCGGCCATCCCGGCGGCGATGGTCAGCATGGCCAGCGTCATCATGAACGACGGGATCCCGACGTAGGCGACGAAGAACCCGTTCAGCAATCCGATCCCGGCTGCCACGATCGCCGCGACCAAGACCCCCCAGACCCCGAGGTTCAGCGTGATCCCGAACATCTCCCACGAGTTGCCGAAGATGTACGCCGAAAGCACCCCGGTGAAGGTCGCCACCGACGCGATACTTAGATCGATCTCGGCGCAGAGCAAGACGAACGTGATCCCGCAGGCCGCCACCGCCACCGGCCCGATCTGGCTGACGATATTTTGGAAGTTCCGCGTCGACAAGAAGACATCGGTGACCAGGCTGAAGAAAACGAACAGCGCGATCAACGTCGTCAGCGGCGCGATCAACCGCGCGTTGCGGCTCGCCAACCGCAGGACCCGGTTCCCCAGGTCGCCGCTTGCCCGCCGCTCCCCGGCCGGCGCCCCGATCGGTTGTGGGATTCCTTGTGCCATCGGTCCTCCGACGCCAGTGGGTAGGGGGTCATCGGTAGTGCCTAGCGACGGACGAGTCGTTCGTCCCCGCCGTCTCGTACGACCCACGACCCGATCGTTATGCGAACTCCATCAACTGGTCCTTACTCACCCGCTCGTTTGCGAATTCTTTGGTGATTCGTCCCTTCGACATGACCAGGATGCGGTCGGATTCGGCGATCACGGTTTCGGGTTCGGTCGAGAGGAGCAGGATCGCGACGCCTTCGGCCCGGAGCTCCTTGATCAGATCGAGGACCTCGCGCTTGGCGCCGACGTCCATGCCGCGCGTCGGCTCGTTGAGGATCAGCAATTTCGGTTGCCGCGTCAACCACTTGGCGAGGACGACCTTCTGCTGGTTGCCGCCGGAGAGGTGACCGGCCCGCATCGTCGGATTGGCGGGGCGGACGCCGGTCCGATTGACGAGGGAACCGGCAACCGCGATCTCCGACGGGTGGCGGAACACCGGCCCAACCAGGCGGTTGAGATGGGCAAGGGTGATGTTTTTGTAGACCTCGTGGCGCGGAAAGAGGGTCGCCCGGCGGTTCTCGGTCAGGTACGCGATCCCAAGGCGGGTCGCGGCCATGGGAGAAGCGGGCCGGATCACCCGCCCGTTCAAGCGCATCGTGCCGGTCAGCGGCCGCAAGCACCCGAACAGCGTCCGCGCCACCTCCGTCATCCCCGCGCCAAGGAAGCCGAACACGCCCACGATCTCGCCGGCCCGCACCGTCAGGCCCACGTCCGCGAACTGGCCCGTCAACGACAGCCCGGTTAGCTCCAGCACCGGAGCCGAATTCACCGGGGGGGGCAAGGTGGTCCCGCCTTCGGACGCCTCGGCCAGCGAGGTCGCGTCCCGGCCGATCATCAGCTCGATCAAGCGGTGCTTGGTCACGCCTTGGCTCGGCATCGTCGCGACGTGGCGGGCGTTTTTGAGCACCGTCACACGGTCGGCCACGGCCAGCACGTCCTCCAAGAAGTGGGAGATGAAAATCAGGCTCTTGCCGCGGGCGCGCAGGCCGCGGATCACCGCGAACAAGCGCTCCGCCTCCGGCCCCGACAGCGCCGAGGTCGGCTCGTCGAGCACGATCACGTCGGCGCCGGAGAAGACCACCCGCCCGATCTCGACGAGTTGCTGCTGCCCGAGCGAGAGTTTGCCCAACCGTTCGGTGACGTCGATCGTGATCCCCAGCTCGCGCAACGCCGCCGCCGACCGTTGCCGCATCCGTTTCCAATCGACCAGCCCGGCCCGGTTGGTCGGCTGGCGACCGAGGTAAACGTTCTCGGCCACGGTCAGCGTCGGCATCACGCTCAGTTCCTGGTAGATCATGCCGATGCCGCGCGCCTTGGCCTCCGCCGGAGAACCGAAGCGCACGGTCTCCCCGCGCAGCGCGATCTCCCCCTCGTCGGGGGAGTGGACACCGCTGAGGATCTTCATCAGCGTACTCTTGCCGGCCCCGTTTTCCCCGATCAAGCCGTGGATCTCGCCCGGCAGGAGGTCGAAACCGACATCGTCCAGCGCGAGGGCGCCGCCGAAGCGCTTGGAGACGCCGGTCAACGTCAACAGCGGCTCCGCCGCCCCAGGGTCCGGGGTCTGGGGTCCGGGGTTCGGGGTGGTTCGCCCAACGAGAACGATCGGTTCGTCCATCTCGCCCGTCCCCTCGTCCCCGTTTCCCGTTCCCCGGCCCCCGTTTCCCTCACCTAGTACTGGTAGTTGTCGTGCAGCCAGATGTAGCCGGCCGCGTTGCTCTTGGTGATCGGGCCGCCGTCGGCGCGGATGAACTTGGGAACCGGAGCGTCGGAGTTGTCGGTTTGGGAAACGGTCAGGTAACCGGCCCAGATCGCGCCGCCGTGGATCCGGCCGGAGGGGTTGATCACCGATGCGGTCAGCTTGTCGTCGAGGATCGCCTGACAGGCGTTCTTGAGGCCGTCGACGCCGACGAGCTTGACCTGGTCCTGCAATCCGGCCGACTCCACCACGGCCTGGGCCGCGAGCGCCATATCATCGGAGTGGAAGTAGCCGCCCTTGACGTCCGGGTAGCGTTGGAGGAGGTCCTGCCAGAGGGTGGAAGCCTCTTCCTGGAGCCAGTTGGCGGGGGTCTCGTCGACCACCTCGATCCCCGGATAATTGGCGACCGCCTGGTTGAACCCGGCGGCGCGGCCTTGGGCGCCGGTGTGGCCCAGCGCGCCCTGGGTGTGGATCACCTGGCCTTCGCCTCCGATGGCCTTGAACAGCTCGACCGCGACGGTGGAACCCATGTAGATGTTGTCCGGCTCGATGTAGGTCAGGTGCCCGTACTCGGAGAACGCGGCCTCGTCCTGGATCAGGCGGGTGTCCATCACGATGAAGGGGACGCCCTTGGCGATGATCGCGTCGGCGCCGTCAATCAGGGCGTCACTGGAAGCCGGGTGGACGGCGACGAAGTCCCAATCCTCGTTGGCGATCGCCTCGAGCTGGGCGAGCTGGTTCTCGGCCGCGCCCTCGCCGTCGAAGCTTTGGACGTCGATCCCGAGCAGGCTGCCGTAGAACGCCGCCGTCTCGATCCCGTGGGATACCCAGGTCGAGGCGCCGAGCACCTCGACGGTCGCCGCCCGGAAGTTCTTCGCCGGCAGATCCTCCGGCAGGAGGCCAACGGAGGCGAGTGCCGAGGCAGCGGTGTTGCCCCGCCCGACGCCAAGGGTGGCGGCCAGCGCACCGATTCCCGCCGCACCCATCACCATCCCGCGCCGGGTCATCTTGGTGATCCGGTCGGCGATCATCTCCCGTTCGAGCTCCGAGATCGGGTCCTGGTCGAGGTTTCGCACTGGCATCGCCGTTACCCTCCAAGCGCGCGTTCAAGATGCCGCGGCCGACGCACCCGCGCCGGCCGTTGGTGCCTGGCCCGTCCCGCCCGTACGGGCGACCACCGGGAAAGACGTGCCGCAAGGCCATTGGTGAGGAGATCCCGTCGGATCGTTCGCCATCGCAACCGGGGGCGACACGGCACCCGGCAAAGCGCTTGTCGGTCTTCATCTGATCAACCGGCCGGGACCGTATCATAGGCCGCTGGGGGGGTCAACTGCTTGGTCGACGTGACCGCATCCGGCTCGGCGATCGGAGCCGGTGCTATCATGCGGGCAACGCTGGCGGGTCCGACCCTGCCGTTTGCGAGGGGGCGTTCTCCTATGGTTGCGACGAACCCCCTGACCGCCGACGACTTGGCGGCGATGGAGGAAGAGCTGGGCGCCGGGCGGCACGAATTGGTCGAAGGGGAGTTGCAGTCGATGGCCGCGGCATTCGTCGACCACGGCGAAGTGGCGGGCGAGTTCGCCGGCCACCTTTGGTCCGTCGCCACGCCGCGCCGCTTGGGCAAGGTCTTCGGCGCGGAAACGGGTTTCATCCTGCGCCGCGATCCGGACACGGTGCGCGTCCCAGACGTGGCGTTGGTCCGCACCGAGCGTTTGCCGCCGCTCGCGAAGCGTCACGCCTTTATGCCAGAAGCGCCGGACATCGCCGTCGAAGTGGCTTCGGATTCCGACCGCAGGCGGTTGCTCCCTGCCAAGATCGCGATGGATCTCGCCCGAGGTGTTTCCCTGGTTTGGGTCGCGGACCCGCTCGACCGCACCGTCACCGTCCATGCGCCGCACGCAGAACCCCGAGTCTTGGGCGAAGACGACGTACTCGAGGCAGTCGGCGTGCTGCCCGGCTTCGCGGTCCGCGTCGGCGAATTCTTCCCGACCGAGTAGCGCCCCCCGCCCACCCGGCGGCTATGATGCGCCTCTTCGCGCGGCGGCATCGGGAACGACGGGAGGAGCGGTCGGTGGATCACGCAACGACGCGGGTGGCATCTTGGGGTCTCGACGATCAGGTCGCGCTCGTCACCGGCGCCGGCAGCGGCCTCGGCGAGGCGACCGCCCACGCCCTCGCCGCCGCCGGGGCGCGGGTGATCGTCACCGAGCAACCCCACCTGCTGGAGAAGGCGGAAACGACCGCCCGCGCGGTGCGCGATGCCTACGGCGTCGAGACGGTGGCCGTTCCCTTGGACGTGCGGCTGGTGTCGGGCGACGACCCCGGCAGCATCCCTTCTTGTGTTGAGGCCGCCGCGACGGCCTTCGACGCGAACGGGCGGATCGACATCCTCGTCAACAACGCCGGGTTGAATATCCCGCAGATGGCGTTCGACGTCACCGAAGAGGCGTGGGACCGCATCCTCGACGTCAACCTCAAGGGCCTCTTCTTCATGGCCCAGGCGGTCGGGCGGCGGATGCGCGACCAGACGCCCCAGGGCGGCTGCATCGTCAACGTCGCCAGCCAGATGGGGATCGTCGGGTACTCCCGGCGCGCCGCCTACTGCTCCAGCAAGGCCGGCGCCGTCAACCTGACCCGGGTCCTCTGTTTCGAGTGGGCCGAATACGGGATCCGGGTCAACGCCGTCTGCCCGACCTTTGTCGAGACCCCGCTGACCCAGGTCACCCTCAACGACCCGGCAATCAAGGCCGATATCCTGCGCCGCATCCCCCTCGGCCGCCTCGCCACCCCGGCCGAGATCGCCGCCGCCGTCGTCTACCTCGCCAGCCCCGCCGCCGCGATGGTCTCCGGCCACGCCCTGGTCGTCGACGGCGGGTGGACGGCGGTCTGAGCCGTCGGCCGGGAGCCGTCAGCCGGGAGCGGGTGATGCTACCCTTCCGTTCGACCGGAGAAGGCGCGTCACCCGCCCAGCACCGAACCATCGGCCCAAAGGAGCAACCACACCGACCATCCTATGGCCCATCTTGCCCAACCCATGGCGTCGCCCCGGATCATCGTCGTCGGCGGCGGCATCACCGGCCTCGCCGCCGCCCACCAACTGACCGCCCTGCTGCCCGGTGCAGGGATCGTCGTGATCGAGCGCGACCCACGCCTCGGCGGCAAGATCCTGACCGAGCGCGCGGACGGGTTCCTGATCGAGGGCGGGCCGGATTCGTTCCTGGCGACCAAGCCGCGCGGCGTCGGGCTGTGCCGCGAACTCGGGATCGGCGATCAACTCGTCGGCACCAACCAGGCCACCCGCGGCGCCTTCGTGTTCCGGAAGGGCGCGCTGCACCCGTTGCCGGAAGGCTTGACCGGCCTGGTTCCGACCCGGCTCGGGCCGATGGTGCGCAGCCGCCTCTTCTCGCCACTCGGCAAAGCGCGGATGGCGCTCGATTTCACCCTGCCCGCGCGCCAAGACGACAGCGACGAAACCCTCGCCGCCTTCGTTTCTCGTCGCCTTGGCACCGAGGTCTACGAGCGCCTGGTCGAACCGCTGATGGCGGGGATCTACGCCGGCGACGGCCGGGCCCTCAGCCTCGCCGCCACCTTTCCCCAGCTCCGCGACGCCGAGCGCCGCCACGGCGGCCTGATCCGCGGCGTGCTGGCCGCCCGCCGCGGTGCCCCAGCGTCCCCCACCCCGCTCGCCGGGGGCGCGAAACCGTCCCCGTTTCTGACTCCCAGCGGCGGTCTCGGCGCCCTGGTCGACGCCCTGATCGCGCACCTGACGACGGCCGGGGTGCGGATCGCGACCGGTCGCGCCGTCACGTCCATCGCACCGGATGCGAACGGCGGCCACCTCCTCATCTTTGGCGATGGCGAACGCCTGGTGGCCGATGCGGTGATCCTGGCGACCCCGGCCCACGCCACGGCCGCGCTCCTGGTCGATTGGCACCCGGCGGTCGCGGCGACCCTGCGTGCCATCCCCCACGTCTCGACCGCGACCATCTCCCTCGCCTACCCCGTGCGCGATGTGCCGCGCCCGCTCGCCGGTCACGGCTACGTCATCCCGCGCGTCGAGAACCGTCCGGCGCTGGCCTGCACCTGGACCTCGGCCAAATGGCACGGCCGGGCGCCGGACGGCGTCGCGCTGCTGCGCGTCTTCGTCGGCCGCGCCGGTCAGGAGGACCCGCTGTCCCGGTCCGACGATGCCCTGGTCGAACTGGCACGAACCGAGATCCGCGACACGCTCGGCATCGTCGCGCCGCCGACCCTGCGCCGCGTCCACCGCTGGCCGCTCGGGATGCCGCAGTACACCCTCGGCCACCTGGACCGCGTGGCGGCGATCGAAACCGCGCTGCGTGCGCACCCCGGCCTCGTGGTTGCCGGCCACTCCTACCGCGGCGTCGGGATCCCCGATTGCATCCGCTCCGGGGAAGCCGCCGCCGAGGTGGTGGCGCGGATCTCCGCGCCCGAGAACGATCCGGGGATCCTCCGGGGTTGATGCGCGGATCCTGCTCGGGAGGTAAGGGAGGAACTGGCGCGCGGGGCCGAGCCAGACGCTCGAACGGGAAAGCGGGCGTGATCGCCGACCCGGCCGAATCGGCAAGACCACCGTCTACTCACTCGGTCTCGTATTCCGGTTGCGGCAACCGCCCAAAATCCTCCACCGGCCAATTGGCGAACACCGCCTTGCCGATGATCTGGTCCACGGCGACGTACCCAAAGTCCCGTGAATCGCGGCTGTGGGCGCGGTTGTCACCGAGGACCACGACGTGGTCCTCCGGGATCGGACCCAGCACGCACTCCTCGGAACGCGGGCAATCGGTGATCGCGCCTTCGATGTAGTCTTCGTCGAGGACCCGCCCATCGATGTAAACACGTCCGTCGCGGAAAGTCACCGTTTCGCCGGGGAGGCCAATCACGCGCTTGATGTACGGCTTGTCGGGGTCGGGCACCGGCGGGTCGAAGACCACGATGTCGCCCCGCTCCGGGCCGTCGAACGGGTAGACGATGTCGGCGCCTTCGCGGTCGTCGCCCGGCAGCAGGTTGCGGAACCAATTGGCGTCGTAGCTGACGTAGGCGTTGCGGTTGACGAACAGCCGCTCACCGTTGTGGAGGTTGGGATCCATGCTCGCCCCTTCCACCCCGTACGGCACCACCAGCGCCCGGACCGCGGCGTAGAGCACCGCCGCCAGCAGCAGCGTGTCGATCACCTCGCGCACCGGACCCCGCCGGCGGAGCGGATGGCTCGGGGGCGCGGTTTCGGGCTCGGGCACCTGCGGATCCATGCGTACTCCTGGGCAAAAACGGAACGGCAACGACGGGTCCTCCGAGTATACGATTCCGCCGCGGCGCGCGGATTGTCCGGTCGCTCGGTCGGCCGCGCTACCGCGTGGGGAACCGGTCTTGCGCCGACCCGACGTATGCTGAACGGGATCCCAACCGGGGTCCCACGACTATCCATTGGTAGCGAGGATTCGATGATGCCGACCACCGCCACCGCACGCCTGCGCCGTGGGGCGCTGCTTTTGCTCGCCCTGATGTCCGCGCCGGTCTTCGCCACCGCGGCGACCGCACAGGACGAACCCACCCCGGTCTTCGACCCGGCCGCGTTCGCGGTCGACTTCGAACTCGTCGCCGATGGATTCGAGCGACCGCTCTACGTCGCCCACGCCGGGGACGGCTCCGGCCGCCTCTTCGTCGTCGAGCAGCCGGGCCGGATCCGGATCGTCCAGGACGGCCAGACGCTGCCGGACCCGTTCCTCGACATCGTCGACCTGGTCGAATCCGGCGGCAACGAGCAGGGCTTGCTCAGCGTCGCCTTCCATCCCGACTACGAGACCAACGGCCTCTTCTACGTCGGCTACACCGCCCGGAACAGCGACGCCGGGGTGGGCGACAACACGATCGCCCGCTATTCCGTCTCCGGCGACCCGAACCGCGCCGACCCGGACAGCGCCCAGATCCTGCTCGCGGTCGAGGACCCCTACCCGAACCACAACGGCGGTCTGGTCCTCTTCGGCCCCGACGGCCACCTCTACGCCGGAATGGGCGACGGCGGCTCCCGCGGCGACCCCGAAGGCAATGGCCAAAACCCCCAAGCCCTGCTCGGCAAGATCCTCCGCCTGGACGTCAACCCGGACCTGGTGACCGCCCAAGAGCCTTACCTGATCCCGGCCGACAACCCGTTCGCCGACGGCGCGGCGGCGGCACCGGAGATCTGGGCCACCGGCCTCCGCAACCCTTGGCGCTTCTCGTTCGACCGCGCCACCGGCGACCTCTACATCGCCGACGTCGGCCAGAACGCGATCGAGGAAGTCAACCACCAGGCCGCCGCCAGCATCGGCGGCGAGAACTACGGTTGGAACCTGCTCGAAGGTCGCGACTGCTACGCCGATCCCGACTGCGACCCGGCAGCCACTGGCACCGTCCTCCCCGTGTCCGGCTACAGCCACGACTTCGGCTGCTCCATCACCGGCGGCTACGTCTACCGAGGCGCGGCGGCCCCGGCGCTGACCGGCGTCTACCTCTTCGCCGACTTCTGCACCGGCCTCGCCTGGGGCCTCGGCCGCGACGCCGGCGGCGACTGGGCGACCTCGGAGCCGGTCGAAACCGGCCTCGCCCCCAATTCCTTCGGCGAAGACGAGGCCGGCGAGGTCTACCTGACCGACATCAACGGTGGGATCTACCGGGTCACCGGCGGCTGATCGTGCCCGGTCCGCTTGGCGAAGTTGCCGCCCCGCGTCCGCGCCGGGCACGGGACCAGGAGGACACCAACCGGTGCGCGAGCAAGCAACGGCAGGCAACGCCGCGAACGCCGATCACCCGATCATCAACCTGCGCGGCAGCCGCGTCGGTCTCGGACCGTTGGACCCCTCGCTGTTGCCCTTCATCGTCCGGTGGACGAACGACTTCGAGACCGACGTGCTGCGCGGCAACACGCCGCAGCCGTCGTCCCGTGCGGCCATCGAGGCCGAATGGGAACCGCGGATCGCCGGCCAGCGCCCGGAGTGGATCGGGTTCGCGATCTACGAGTTGGCCACCAACCGCCCGATCGGGATCCTCAACGTCCGCGACTACGTCAACCCCAACCGTACCGCCGAATTCGGCATCACCATCGGCGACCCGGCCGACCGGGGCCAGGGCTACGGCACCGAAGCGACCAAACTCCTGCTCGGCTACGCCTTCGACTACCTCGGCGTCCACAACGTCTGGCTCGACACCCTGGCGTCGAACACCGGCGCCATCCGCGCCTACGAGCGGGCCGGGTTTCGCCGGATCGGCGTCCGCCGCGAAGCCCACCGGATCGGCAACGTGGTCGACGACGTCGTCCTCATGGACTGCCTGGCGACCGATTTCCGCGCGTGTCAGGACGCTGACCCGGTGGTCGGGTGATCGCCTGCCTCACCCCGTCCGCACCGCGTTGACCTCGTCGCGCAGGCGCAGGGTCGCTTCCCGCGCCCGGTCGGCGAAATCCGGTCCGGTCCCGGCGTAGGTGATCGCGCGGGACGAGGAGACGATCAGCCCGTCCCCGTCGCCGGCCCGCCCGGCCCGCACCGAAGCCGCCACGTCCCCCGCTTGGGCTCCGACGCCGGGCAGCAGGATTGGCAGGTCCGGGCAACGGGCGCGGATCTGGGCCAGCGGCTCGGGGTACGTCGCACCCACCACCAGGCCGATCGTCGCCGGGTACCGGGTCGCCCACTCCGCCGCCCGGTCCGCCAGCGCCAAGAACATCGGCCCACGCTCCGGCCCGTCGCCGGCGGTGAGGTCCTGGAGGTCGCCGCTGCCGGGGTTGCTCGTCTTGCAGAGCACGAACACGCCCCGATCGGCGTAGCCGAAAAACGGGGCCAGGCTGTCCTCCCCCAGATACGGGTTGACCGTCACCGCGTCGAAGCCCCAGGCGTCGAAGTAGCCGCGGGCGTAGGCGGCGGCGGTGTTGGCCATGTCCCCGACCTTGGAGTCCAGGATCACCGGGATCTCGGGGGGGATCAACGCCCGGGTCGCCACCAGGGCGGCGATCCCCGCCTCGCCCTGGGCGACGTAGAACCCGAGGTTCGGTTTGTAGGCGCAGACCAGATCCTGGGTCGCGGCGACGATCGCGGCGTTGAAGCGGAGGATCGCCTCCGGGTCGTTGCGGAGGTGGTCCGGAAACCGCTCCAGGTCCGGGTCCAACCCGACGCAGACCAAACTGCCGGCGCGTTCCACCGCCGAGCGCAACCGGTCACCGAACCCGGGCGGTCGCGTCGTTTCCTCCATCTGCGGCACAGGCATCGTCCCTTTCCGGCGCTGCCATGATGGGGCGCTGTTGGAGTATACCCGGCGCCACGGCCGACCTCCCCGGTTCATCCGTCGGCCGCCGGGGACGCCTCGATCTCGACCAGGCCGTCGCCCACCCGCAGGATGAACGTCCCGTTCGCCCGCCGGACCACGGTGCCCGGGGCGACATCGGGCGGCGCGTCGGGGACCGGTCGCAGCGCGGTGACGGCATACGGCCCTCCCTCGATCGTGGCTCGGGCGTCGAGACCCATGAGGGTCAACGCGAGCGCTTGGCGATTCAGGACCGCGGCCGGTTCGGCCCACCGCAGCCACCGCTCCGCGTCGGTGAACGGCGCGGCGTAGGTGGCCAGCGCCTCGTCCTGCGACTCGCCCGCCTCGTCGGCGAAGGCGCGGGCGGCCCCGGCATCGAGCGCCGCCGCCGCGCACTCCTTGAGCAAGGCGAAGACGCTCTCGGTGCTCGGTTGGGCGGGCATCGGTCGGACCTCTTGGGCCAGGATCCCCCCGGTGTCGTAATCCTCGGCGGTGCGGTGGACCGTGACGCCGAACGTCGCCGCCCCGTCGTAGATCGCCCGCGCCATGTTCGGCCCACGATAGGCCGGCAGCGGCGCCGGGTGGACGTTGATTGCCCCGTGGCGCGGGATGGCGACGATTTCCGGCGGGATCCGGTAGGGAAAGGACGCCGAGACGATCAGGTCGGGTGCCAGCGCGGCGATCAACGGGATCGCCCGCCGCACCCGCGTCGTGACGAACACGTCCAGCCCCGGGGGCGACAGCGCGACCACGTCCCGGTAGGTCGTCGAACGGCGCGTCGACGGACCCGGCGTCGTCACCACCAGCAGCGGCCGGTGCCCGTTGCGCGCGACCCAATCGGTGATCAATCCGAGCGCGGCGGGTCGGTTGCTGAAGGCCACGATCCGCCGTCCGGTCGTGCTCTGGGGTTCGCCGATCATCGTTGACCTCCGGTGGTAACCGCATCATCCTCCCAACCATTGTGACCCATGGCGGTGGTTGCCGACGTCCGAACCCTGAACCGCGAAGGAGATCCTATGACTCCCCTGGTATCGACCGGATCACGGGAGGGGCGCATGGCGGCGCCACCGCCGCCATCACCACCGTCCCATGATCTGGGCGGCCGTTTGGGTCCGTCACGCCGTCCAGGGCAGCGGGCGCCTGCCATCCGCCCCTACCGTCGTCCGGTCCTCCGTGCGACAGTTGCGGCGCGAGCACGGCGGGACGACCGGCGGAGCGATTGGTGTGCGACGGAGATCATCTGTGGCGGTCGTGGAAGCGGCGTCGGACACCAGGACCACGCCGGAATCGCTTCCGGTCGGCAACGAGTGGATCCCCGGACCGCCGCCCGACGCTCCCGCCCGATCCGCGGCGGTGCTGCCCTACGCCCTCGGGGTGGCGGTGCTGGTGCTGACGTACTGGTGCGTCGACATCGTTTGGCCGGCCCTGCCCGGGCTGCGCGACGACCTGGCGCTCTCGGCCACCGGCGCGGGGTTGTTCTCGGCCTGCTTCTTTGGTGGTCGCCTGCTCGCCAACGCCCCGGCGGCGTTGCTGGTCGAGCGGATCGGGGCCGTCCGCACCGGCGCGGGTGGCGGGGCGCTGCTCGTGGCCGGTTCGGCGTTGGCCGCCGCCGCGACCGGGGCGCCGATGCTCTTCGCGGCACGGGCGCTCCAAGGGACCGGGGTCTCGTTACTCGTGACGGCGGCGCTGCTCTCGGTCGTCCGCGCGCGACCAGGGCGGGGCGCGGCGATGACCGTCTTCAACTTGGCGGCAGGGATCGGGGGCGCCGGGGGCTTGATCACCGGGGGGCTGCTGACCGAGGCGGGCGGCTGGCGATGGGTGTTCTGGTTGAGCAGCGGTCTGGCCGGCGCCGTGGTCGCCGCCGCCGTCCTCTCCAATCGCGGGGCCGCGCCGTCCGCGAACCCCTCCGCGGCACCGGCGGCGGACCACGAACCGGCGCCGCGCAGCCCTCGGGGGCATGGTCGACGAGCCGACGCGCTGCCATTCCTGGCCAACCTACTCGTCTTCGTCAACTACAGCGTCTTCGTCGTCTCGCTGCCCTTGTACGCCGCCGAACGCTTCGACGCCTCGGCGGGTCGGATCGCGACCCTGCTGCTCGCCCTCAACCTGATCCACCTCGGCGGCGCCTGGCCCGCCGGCCGCGCGATCCGCCGCTGGGGATCGGAGCGGTCGCTGGCGGTCGGCTACGGCGTGACCGCGCTCGGCCTCGGCTCGGTGTTGGCGGCGCCCTCGCAACCGTGGCTGATTGCGCCGCTGGCCCTCTACGCCCTCGGTCAGGTGGCCGGCAGTTCGGCCGCGGGCGACCTGATCCTACGCGGGAGCGGGAGCGGGAGCAGCGGCGCGGGCGGCGGGCGGGCGGTGGGGCGCGTCCGCTTCAGTTCCGACATCGGGTTGGCGGGCGGTCCGGCCACGGTCGGGGTCCTCGCCGATGTCGCGGGCGTCCGCGCCACCTTCGTCGTCCTCGCCGCCGTCACGGCGCTGGCCGCGCTTGCCTTGGCGCGGCCGCGTCGGTCGCGGGCGGCGGGGCATGGGATACTGGACCCCGACGCGAACGGGGCGCCGGGTGCCCGGTGACCGCACCGGCGCGGCGGCCGATCCGGGGCATCAGGGGGAAGCGCAATGCAGCTGCTGCGGGGTCCGATGCTGGCCTTGGCCGCCCATCCGCGCGTCGAAGGGCTGGTCCGCAAGAGCGGCTTTTCCCGCGGCCTGGTGCGCCGGTTCATCGCCGGCGAAGACCTCGACGCCGCCCTCGGCGCCGCCCGCCGGATCGCCGACCAGGGGCTGACCACGACCCTGGACCAGCTCGGCGAGAACGTCGCCACCGCCGACGAAGCCCGAACCGCCGTCGGCTCCTACGTCGAGATCCTGCGCCGGATGGCCGCCGCCGGGTTGGAACCCAACATCTCCGTGAAGCTAACCATGCTCGGGTTGGATCTCGGCGACGACGTGGCGCGGGAAAACATGCTCCGCATCCTGGCGGTCGCTCGCGAGGTTGCCGGCTTCGTCCGGATCGACATGGAAGGCTCGGCCTACACCGAGCGCACGATCGCGATCACCGAAGCCCTCCACGACTGGTTCCCGGCCGAGGTCGGGACCGTGATCCAGAGCTATCTGCGGCGCTCGGCCGACGATGTCGAGCGGATGATCCGCCGCAACGCCCGCGTCCGCCTCGTCAAGGGCGCCTACGCCGAACCCGCCGCCGTCGCCTTCCAGGACCGGCGCGAGGTCGACGCCGCCTACGATCGCCTCTCCGCCCGGCTCTTGGCAGGCGGCACCTACCCCGCCATCGCCACCCACGACCCCGCCCTGATCCGGGCCGCCAAGGATCACGCCGCGCGCCTCGGCATCGCGCCGGAGCGGTGGGAGTTCCAGATGCTCTACGGCGTCCGGCGCGACGAGCAAGCCGCCCTCAAGGCGGCCGGGTACCGGGTGCGGGTCTACGTCCCCTACGGCACGCAGTGGTACCCCTATTTCACCCGCCGCATCGCCGAGCGCCCCGCCAACGCCCTCTTCGTCCTCCGCCAATTGGTCAGCGGCTAGCGCCCGGTAGCAAAACCGTCGCCGTCCCAAACCGCCGGCCGGTCGTCGTCCCGTCGCCGGGCGGAGATCGTGCTCTCCCTGGTCGGCGCCGTCGCGCTGGTCGTCTCCGTCGGCGCCGGGGCGCTGCTGCTCGGGTCCGACGACGCGCCGTCGCCGATCGCGTCGCGGCGCGACGACCCCGCGCTCGATCTCCTCGCGTCGCTGCCGGCCACCGCCGAGACCGAACGCGCCTACGCCGTCTAGACCGGGCCCCCCCCGCGACGCTCGGCACGCCCGCGGCACCGGCCCTGGACGGGCGCGGCTACGACTGGACGACGCGCGGGCGCTCGCTCCGGTTCGCGCGCACCGGCGCCGCGTCGTCCGACCCGGCGAATCCGACCTGCGCATCGGCGGCGCGATCTGGGAGAACGTTACCCTGCTCGACGATCGGATCATCGTATCGGCGTCCATCACTGCCCTCCGCGACGCCGTTGGCGCCGCCGAAGCGGCGGGAGATGCCACACCGTGCGGGTTGCGCGCCCGCCTCCTGGCCACCGAACCGGGCGCCACCGCCGCTTGGGTGATCGGACCCGGGGCCGCCGTCTCCGCCTGCGTGGCCGAAGGCGGGTCCGGGGTGGCGCCGGTGTGGGGAGGCTTCACCGTGATCTGGGCGACCGACCCGGCCGGCGATCGAGTGGCGCTGACGATGCTGCCGGGCGAAGGTCAACCGGTGGCCGATGCCGCCGACGCGCTCGCCCGCGGCCGCCAAACGGCCCGCCTCCGATCGCCGGCGGTTGACGGCGCCACGCCCCCGGTCGCGACCGCAACCTTGGCCGAAGCGCTCGGGAACGGCCGGTTGGAGCGGGACGAACCCGCCGGCCAACCACCCGTGGCCGTGGCCCGCTCCGGGGCGGTACAATCCGCGACGAAGGTCTTCACCGCGGTTTCGGGATGCGCCTTCGCCGACCGGTCCTAATCCGACGCCATCGCTGCCTGGCTGGGGGCAACGGCGTCGCGGGTCGGTCACCGCGAGCGTTTCGTGGACGCGGCCGGTGGAACCGTGGACGATCAAGCACCGCCGGAACTTCCGGCCGGGACGACGCGCGACCCGACCTTGGAGCGTTTCTGGGCCACGCTGCGCCGGCTGCCGCGGTACCTGCAGCTGGTGGCGGGGTTGCTTCGAGACGGCCGGGTGCCGGCGCGCGCCAAGGCGGTCCTCGCCGTCGGCGGGATCTACACGGCATCGCCGATCGATCTGGTCCCCGGTCTAATTCCCGTCGCGGGCCAACTCGACGACCTGTTCGTCTTGCTCTACGCCGTTCGCCAGGCCGTGCGGTTCAGTCCACCCGACGTGGCGGTGGACCACCTCGACCGGTGTGGGATCACGCTGATCGAGCTGGACGAGGACCTGACCACCCTGCGCGCCACCGCCAAGTGGCTGGCGGCCAAGGGGGTTCGCGCCGGGGGCCGGTTGGCCACTCAGACGGGGCGCCTCCTGTGGGGGACGTTCTCCCGGCGCTGATCGGGGGTTCGACGTTCGTCGGCGGGGAACGCCGCGCGTGCGGGGAGGGCAACGATCGGTGGTGGCGATCTCCGACCTCGACCACGCTGACGCGCCCGCTCCCCCCGTCTGTCCCGGCTGCGGGAAGACGAACCGTGGCGGAGCCGCGTTCTGCGACGGCTGCGGCAAGCCACTGACGGGTCCGGTTGACCGCACGATCGACGCCGTCTTGCCGCGCGTCGCCCGGGCGGTGATGGGCAACCTCGAACTCGAGCCGATGCTGCGGGAGGTGGCCCGCGCCTGCCTCGGCGCCGCCGGGGCCGAATCCTGCACCATCGAGCGGTGGTTGCCCGCCACCGACGAGCTGGTGGTGCTGGCCGAGGAATCCGTGTCCGATTGGTTCCAAGGGCCGGTGGCGCCCGGCACCCGCTACGCCCTCGCCGATTGGCCCTCGGCCCGGGTGGCGCTCGGCGGCCGGGTGGGGCGCTACACCGCCGGCGATCCGGCCCTCAGCGACCGGGAGCGCGCCGCCCGCGCCGCGTGGCGGGTGCGGGCGTTCGTCGACGTGCCGATCTTGGCCCGCGACCAATGCGTCGGGCTGCTGGAGTTGGCGAGCCGCGACGAGCGGGCCTTCTCGCCGGATCGGATCGCCTCCTGCGTCGAGTTGGCGGCCTACGCCGGGCTGGGCATCGAACGAGCCGAGGCGTTTGCTCGCGAACGCAAGCTCGCCGCCCGGCTCCAGACCGTCGCCCCGGCGGCCACCAGCACCGCCCAGCAGTTGGACCCCGACCGCCTGCTCGACGATCTGCCAGCCTTGATCCGCGACGCGTTCGGGTCCTACTTGGTCAACGTGTTTCTGGTCGACGAGACCGACGGCGGCCTGATCGTGCGAGCCAACGTGGGGTATCCCGGTCCATCGCCGGTCGGGCTGCGGATGCCTCAGGGGGCCGGGGTCTGCGGTCGCGTCGCGGCAACCGGCGAAACGTACCTGGTCGTCGATGTCCGCACGGATCCTCATTACCTCCAGGGGCCGGATCTGTTCGGAACCCGGTCGGAGTTGGCGGCGCCGATCCGGGTCGGCGATCGAGTCGCCGGCGTGCTCGACGTCCAAAGCGAAGTCCCCGGCGCCTTCGACGCCGAGGATGCAACGGCACTCCAAGCCCTGGCCGGCGCGGTCGGCGTGGCGATCCACAACGCCAGCCTGTTCCGGCGCGTCCGATCCGACGAAGCGCGCCTGCGCGCGATCCTGGACGCCGTCCCCAGCCCGCTGACGGTCTACGACGAAGCCTGGCGCGTGGAACTGGCCAACAAGGCCGTGCTCGACCTCTACGATTCCCCCCTCCCCGACCTCACCGGAACCCCGTTCGCCGAGATGGCGGGCGCCGCCGCCGAGCGGTTACTCGATCCGCCCGCGTTCTTCCTTTCCCCGAACGGTTGCCAGGCCGCGACGCCGGACGCCGAGCTGCGGTTCGTCGATCCACCGGGCACCTTCGTCCGCCGGGTCACGGCGCTCGAGGTGGACGAGCAACCTTCCGGCCACGTCGTCCTCTACCAGGACGTCACCGCCGAGCGGACCGCGCTGCGGGCCAAGGACGAGATCCTGTCCGTCACGGCCCACGAACTGCGCACCCCGCTGACCGCCCTGCTCGGCTTCCTCGATCTGCTCGCGGTTCAGATCGCTCGTCCCGAGCCGGACCTCGCCAAAATCGGC
>CADCWE010000143.1 GCA_902806325.1 uncultured Thermomicrobiales bacterium
CGTCACCGAGGACCCGCTCGACCCGCGCGCGGTCGAGGCGCTGGTTGCCGATCCCGCCGCCGGCGCCGTGGTCACGTTTACCGGCAGCGTGCGCGACCACGCCCGCGGTCGCGCCGTGACCGCCCTGGAGTACGAGGCCTACGCCCCCGCCGCCGAGATCCAACTGGCCCGGATCGCGGAGGAGATCGCCGGGCGGTGGGGAATCACCCGCGTCGCGGTCCACCACCGGACCGGTCACCTGCCGGTTGGCGAAGCCAGCGTCGTGATCGCCGTCGCCTCGGCGCACCGCGGGGAAGCGTTCGCCGCCTGCGAGTACGCGATTGTCCGCTTAAAGGAAATCGTCCCGATCTGGAAGAAGGAATTCTACGCCGACGGGGCGGTCTGGATCGGCAGCGAGGCGGAGTACCGGCGTGAAACCGGGGCTACGTCGCCGGCGTCCGACCCGGGGTCGGACGCCGAGACGTCCTCCTGATCGTCGCGGGTTCGCGCCAACGTTTGTCCGGCCGCCGGAGCGGCGAGCCAAAGGATGCCGTTCCCGGTCATGTCCACGCCCTCCGCCCTTCCGCACCAGCCACCGCACGCGGCGCATCCCGCGCCCGACGCCGGGGCCGATCTCAGTTTTCGGCCGACCGTTCCCTTGACCCCGCTGGTCGGGCGCGACGCGGAAGCGGCGGCGGTCGGCGCGCTCCTGCGCGACCCGGGCGTGCGCCTGGTCACCCTGACCGGACCGGGCGGCGTCGGCAAAACGCGCCTCGCGCTGCGGGTGGCCGACGAGCTGGCGAGCGAAGGCGCATTCCCGGATGGGATCGTCGCCGTCTCCTTGGCCACCATCGCCGTCCCCGAACTGGTGCTGGCGACCCTCGCCCGGCGCCTGGATGTCCGCGAGACGGGCGATCAACCGCTGCAGATCCGCGTGGTCCAGGCGCTTCGCCCGCGCCGCCTGCTGCTCGTGCTGGACAACTTCGAACAGGTCCTCTCGGCCGCGCCGCTGGTCTCGGATCTGCTCGGGGCCTGCCCGGATCTGCGGGTCCTGATCACCAGCCGCAGCGCCCTCCGCCTGACCGGCGAACACGAATTCCCGACCCCTCCGCTGGCGCTGCCCGATACCGTGCGCGCCGATGCCTCCAATGGGGAAACCTACGCGGCGGTCGCGTTATTCGTGCAACGGGCGCGGGCGGTCAAGCCGGATTTCGTCCTCACCGATGCCCTGGTCCCCGTCGTGGCCGAGATCTGCCGCCGCCTCGACGGGCTCCCGCTCGGGATCGAGCTGGCCGCCGCCCGGACCAAGGTCCTCTCCCCGCCGGCCCTGCTCGCCCGTCTCGCCAACCGGCTCCAAGTCCTGACCAGTGGCCCGCGCGATCTGCCGACCCGCCTCCAAACCATGCGCGGCGCCATCGCCTGGAGCCACGACCTGCTCCTGCCCGGCGAACGGGCGCTGTTCCGCCGCCTGGCCGTGTTCGTCGGCGGCTGGACGTTGGATGCGGCCGAAGCCGTCGCGACGGAGAGGACTGAGGACCCAGGACGGAGGACCGAGACGGAGAACACGTCGTCGTCTCGGTCCTCATTCCTCATTCCTCCGTCCTCTCCCATCCCCATCTCCGTCCTCGACGGCGTCGCGTCCCTGATCGACAAGAGCCTCATCCAGCAGGCTCAGGACGGGGCGGAAGGCGGCGGAGAGCCGCGGTTCGAGATGTTGGAGACGATCCGCGAGTACGCGGGCGAGGTGTTGGCCGAAAGCGGCGAAGCGGACGCGATGCGGGCGCGTCACGCCGGGTGGTTCGTGGCCTACGCCGAGGAAGCGGCAACCCATCGCTTCGGTCCGGACGCCAACGCCTGGGCCGCGCGCCTCGACGCCGAGCACGACAACCTCCGCGCGGCCCTCGCCTGGGCGATCGAACGCGACCCGGCGGGGCAGGACGCCGACGTGGCGCCCCGGTTGGGCGCGGCGCTGTGGTGGTTCTGGCAGATCCGGGGCCACCTCGGCGAAGGGGCGGCCTGGCTGCGGCGAGCGGTCGCACCGGGGCGTTTGGTCGGCCGCCCCACCCCGGCGCGGGCGCGGGCGCTGGCGGGGGCCAGCTTTCTGATTGCCCTCCAAGGCGAGTCCACCGTCGCCGCCGGGTTGGCGGAGGACGCGCTGGCGACCGCAGTCGCGCTCGCGGACCACGAGGCCGAGGGTCAAGCGTGGTTCATGCGCTCCTTCGCCGCCGGCAGCGGCGGCGACCACCAGGCGGCGATCGCGTTCGCCGAGGAAGCCCTGCGTACGTTCCGCGGCCACCAGAACCGGGACTGGATCCCGTTCGCGTTGAACCGCCTCGGCAGCGAACTCCGCGTCCGGGGCGAGCTCGATGCCGCCGACGCCGCGTTCGGCGAGGCCCTGAGCCGGTGGCGGGACGCGGGGCACCGGTGGGGCATCGCCACAGTCCTCGCCAACCAGGGGGGCGTCGCCCGTGCCCGCGGCGACGCCGGAACCGCCGCCCGCTTCTATCAGGAGAGCCTGCGCCTCTGCTTCGAAGACGGCGACGATTGGGGGTTGGTCGAGCTGCTGGCCGGATTGGCCGAGATCGCCACCGATCGGGGCGAACACGACCGCGCCGCCCGTCTGCTCGGGTCCGCCGAGGCGATCGGCTCCCGGATCGGACTCACCCCCCAACCGGCGATCCGGCGCGACGTCGATCGCGCCGCCGCGCTGGCATCCGCCGCCCTCGGCGAGGCCCGCTTCGCGGCGGCGTTCGCGGCGGGGCGCGCCGGAACGACGGCGGAGGCCGTCGAGCTCGCCGCCGCGCCCCGCAATGCCCCGGTGGCCACCACCCCCGGCACGGTGACCGATCCCGGCGCGGCGTTCGAACCCGATCCGTTGGCCGCGCTGACCCCGCGCGAACGCGAGGTGTTGCGGGAGCTGGCCGGCGGCAAGTCCAGCCGTGAACTGGCGGAGGCCCTCTTCATCAGCCACCGCACCGCGACCACCCACATCGCCAACGTCCTCGGCAAACTGGGCGTCGATTCGCGCGCCGGCGCGATCGCGATCGCGTTCCGGCACGGGTTGCGCTGACCGTTCCCCAACGAGCGTCGGCCGTGACCGGACGGAACGCCCGGCCATCACACCGGCACGCCAGACGATCCATAGAGCCGGTCGTGGACTCGCAATCCACGGGGGCGCCGACGCTTGGCGCGGGAGGCCCGAGACCGCGACAACACCCGGCCGGAGGCAGTCGCTCGGCCGGCGCCCGGCGTTCGGGGCGGGTCGCCTCGGCGCCCGAAAGGGGCGGCGGGCGTCCCCCCCGGACCGCACCGCCGACCGGGAAGGGCCGACGGCTGCTGGTGCTCATGCCGCGCGTCCACGCCCCTCGCTCAGCCCAGGACACGCGCTAGCGTGCGACCTGCGCGACGTTCGGACCCCCAAAACCCCATGCTATACTGCGGCCCGGTTCACCCGCGCGCGCGGCCAAGGCCGTCGTATGTTCCCCCGCGTTCGACGTTCCCAGCGGCGCCGATACCGGCGATGACCGCGCTGGAGGAACGAGCGAGCGGTCCGAGACCTTGGCGCGTGGGGGCGCGGGGTCGAGGTCGGCGGTCGCGTCGCGACCGAGAACGGGGCCGAGTTCGCCGGCGGGTGTGTTCCCGCGGACTTTTCCGGAACCACGGTGCGACGGGCCGGTCGCCCGTCGGCTCGCATTTAAGTCGGGGATGAGGGAATCGAGTATGCAAACCCGCCGGCCAGGCCAGACCGGACACGGGCACGGAATCCGGGTCCACGGCGCCCAGAGCGGGACCTCCGCCGCCGCTGGATCACGAGAATCTCGCCCGGCACCGGAGCGACCGGCGGGGCCTCCGGCCGCACCACCGGCGAGCGACGATGGCCCACCGGCCGACGCCGAGCGCCCCACCCTGCGCTCCGGCCGCTTCGGCGGCGCCGAGAACGAGCTGTTCGCCGGCGCCTTCGCCCGGATCAAAGTGGTCGGCGTCGGCGGCGCCGGCGGCAACGCGATCAACCGGATGGTCGCCGCCGGGGTGGACGGGATCGAGTTCGTCGCCGTCAACACCGACGCCCAGGCCCTGATGACCAGCGAGGCCCCGATCGCGGTTCGGATCGGCGACAAGCTGACCAAGGGCCTCGGCGCCGGCGGTCGACCGGAGATCGGCGAACGCGCCGCCGAGGAAAGCGCCGAGAGCCTGGCAGACGTCGTCAAGAACAGCGACATGGTGTTCATCACCGCCGGCATGGGCGGCGGCACCGGCACCGGCGCCGCGCCGGTGATCGCCAAGCTGTCCAAAGCCGCCGGCGCCCTGACCGTGGCGGTGGTGACCCGCCCCTTCGATTTCGAAGGCGGCCGCCGCCAACGTTCCGCCGACGAGGGCGTCGCCGCGCTGCGGGAAACGGTCGACGCGCTGATCACGATCCCCAACCAGCGGCTGATCCAGATGGTGGATCCCAAAACCTCGGTCACCGAAGCGTTCCAGATCGCCGACGAGGTGCTGCGCCACGGCATCGCCGGGATCTCCGACCTCATCACCAAGCCGGGCGTGATCAACCTCGACTTCGCCGACGTCAAGACGATCATGCGCGACGCCGGCTCCGCCCTGATGGCGATCGGCCACGGCGAGGGGGACACCCGCTGCATCGACGCCGCCAAGGAGGCGATCGAGAGCCCGCTGCTGGAGATGA
>CADCWE010000144.1 GCA_902806325.1 uncultured Thermomicrobiales bacterium
CGCCGGGGGCGGGCACCGCGTCGGCGCGGGGGGCATCGCCGGCGGGGCCGGTCGCGGTGGCACTGGCGGCGGCGTCCTCGGGGATGCGGTCGCCGGGCGCGATGTCGGGCGGGCTGAACCCGGCGCCGGCGGCGGCGGCGGAGCGGGCCGGAGCGCCGAGTTCGGTCGTGCCGCCGCCGGGTCGGGCGGTGGCGGCCTCGCCGGCGGTGTTGGCGGGGATCGCGGCGGTGCCCTGCGGCGCTTCGACGGCCTGTCCCTCGCTGGCCATCCGGTCGCCGTGGGTCAGGAAGTGGCCCGGCTTGGGACGGGTCGGGGGGATCTGGGCCGGGTACGCCTTGCGCAGCTCCTCGTAGGCGGCGGTCGCCTGCTCGAACCGCGACGGGTCCATCTCCTGCCCCGGCGCCGCCTCGTAGACGCCCATGATCCCCTGCGACGTGCCTCGCTCAGACAGGGGGCGCAGGATCTGGCGCGGCCGGGGCACGCCGCGGTTCGGCCGCCCCGGCAGCGCGGTGTGGTCTGGCACCTGACCGGGGTGCTGGGGGGAGCGGTTGCCGCCCGGCGACTCCGGCGCCAGCGGCAGCTCCTGGTCGGCCATGTTCGCCACGGCGGCGCCGCGCTCCGCGTTCCGGCGGGCGTCCTGGGGTCGCGGGTCGCGTTCGGCCATCGTTTGGTTCCCCCGTTGCTCGGTGGTTGGCGTCGTGGTCGGCGCTCGGCGCCGGGCGCATCGCGGCTATTGTCGCCTATGCCGCCGCGTCCGTGCCGCCCCCGTCTGGGGGCGGGTCCGCCACCACCAGGCGGAAGACGCCGAGCAGCCTCCTTCGCTCCGATCGGACCGTAAACCCTGCTTCCCGCAACGTCGTCACCGTTTCCCGGGCCAGGTGGCAGCCGATGAACCGCTCCTGGACCGGCGACAGCAGCCGTTGCAGCCAGGCCACCGGTGGCACGGGCGAGCGGACGTGCTCCAGCAGCAGCACCCGCCCCCCCGACCGACAGACCCGCGCCATCTCTTGCAGCGTCGCCCCCGGGTCCGGCACGGTGCAGAGCGCCAGGCTGACCGCGACGGTGTCGAAGGCGCCGTCCGAGAACGGCAACCGCTGCGCGTTCCCCTGCACCAACCGGATAGGCAGCGCCGCGTCCTCGGCCCGGCCACGCGCCCGCGCCCGCGCCAGCATCGCCCCGGACAGGTCCAACCCGACCGCCCGCTCGACCGCCGGTCCGTAGAACGGCAGATTCAGACCGCTGCCGACCGCCACCTCCAGCACCTCGCCCCGCAGCTCCATCCCAAAGGCGCGGCGCAGCCCGCCGACCAGCACCCGCTCCCCCAGCCCGACCGTGCGGTCGTAGGAGGCGGCCCGGGCGTCGTAGGTGTGGCGGAGGCGGCGGAGGTCCACGGGCGGTCAACCATCGTGGGCGTTCGGATGGGCGCCGACATTGTAGGCGCGGACCGGCGTGTCCGCCCGGCCCCAGGTCACGACCGCTGGAGGTTCCGCGTTGTTTCGCGACCGCCGAACGGGAAGGCAGGCAGGTCCGCCCCGGCCGTTCGCTGACCTCCTTCGCGCCGCTCGGTCCGCTGCTATCCTGTCCCGAGGCAGACCCGTCCCCCGCCCGTTTCCTCCGAGGTGCCGCCATCCCCCAATCCTCTCCCGCCACTGCCGCGTCCCCGCTCCTGGTCCACGCCGGGTTGCTGGCGGCGGTCGCGATCTGGGGCGCCAACTTCGCCGCCATCAAGTTCTTGCTCGGCAAGCTGGACGCCTTCGACGTGATGTTCGTCCGCGGCGCGGGCGGGGCGTTCTTCTTCGCCCTCGCCTTGCTGGTCTTTGGGCGGCCGCTGGTGACGATGCGGCGCCCCGACGCGCTGCGGCTGCTCGGGATCGGCGTGATCGGGATCACGATCATGAACGCGGCGATGATCGCCGGCCAGAACCAGCTCCCGGCGGCCCTGGCCAGCCTGATCGTCACCTCGAACCCGATCCACACCGCGGTCATCTCCCGCGTCCTGACCGGCGAACCGCTCGGCCGGCGCAAACTGGGCGGGATCGCGCTGGCGTTCCTCGGTTTTCTGGTCGTGCTCTTTTGGGGGTCGGGGGACCGGGTGGATCTGGGCACGGGCCGGCTCCAGGGCGTGCTGCTGATGGCCCTGGCCCCGTTCTGCTGGGCGTTCTACTCGGTCCTCAGCAAGCCGCTGCTGGTCCGCTACCCCGCCTCGCACGTCACCGGCTACGGCGTGATCGCCGGCACGGTCGGCTTCCTGCCCCTGGCCGTGATCCGGCCGGGCACGGTCGGGCGGATCGCCGATCTCCCGCCCGGGGGTTGGCTGGCGGCGCTGTTCGCGACGGCGCTCTCGTTCGTCGTCGCCTACCTGCTCTGGGGGCAGGGACTGCGCGTGCTCTCTCCCAGCCAGACGGCGGTCTACGCCTATCTCGTCCCGGTCTTCGGGTTGCTGGCGGCCTGGCTGGTCCTCGGCGAACGCCCGACCGCCTTCCTCGTCCTCGGCGGCGCGATCATCCTCGGCGGGGTGGCCCTGACCAACAGCGCCCCCCCGGCGCTCGCGTCGGCGGGGTCCAAACCGGCCCCCGGCCCCGTGCCCGTGCCGCGCCCCGTCGCCGGGAGAGGGTCCTGAGCCGGGTTTCTACGCGACCGCCGCCGTCGGTGCCCGGACCGTTGCCAGCATCACCCCGACCGGCCCGGGAACGGGTTGTCCGTGCGCGCGGAGGGCCGCGACGTGGGCGGCGATCGCCGCCGGCGCGTCGGCCAACACCTCCTCCACGGTTTCGCCCCAGACGAAGCAGCCGTCGAGCGACGCGACCTCGGCCCAGAACCCGCCTTCCTCCGCCGGGTGGACGACCAGCGTGTCGTCCATCATCGCCCCCTCTCCAGCAACCGCACGAACCCGTCTTCGGACAGATCGGCCTAGGGCGGCATCGCCTTGGGCAAGCCGATCTTGATCGGCTCCCGTCGCCCGGAGAACGTCACGATCCGCCGATTGGGCATCGTGGTGTTGATGTGGTTGCCCTTGCCGCCCGGCCGCAACTCGCCGTCGGCGCGTTGCATCGCCGCGGTAGCGTCTCGCGGTCGGGCATCCCGCAATTCGCCCACGCCCGGCTCCCGTCCACCGCAACGCTTCGCCGCGCGAATCGTCCCGGCATTCCTCCGTGCGACAAGGTACCGCAACCCTCCGCCGACGGTATCCTTGGCCTCGTCACCGCGCCGCACGACCACCGGGAGGCACGAACCGCCATGCGCATCGGCGCCATCTTCCCCCAGACCGAGATCGGGAACGACCCGGGCGCGATCCGCGCCTACGCCCAGGCCGTCGAGGGGATGGGGTTCGCCCACCTCCTGGCCTACGACCACGTCCTCGGCGCCGGCACCCGCAACCGGCCGGACTGGAGCGGCCCCTACACCAGCGAGACCGCGTTCCACGAGATCTTCGTGCTGTTCGGCTTCCTGGCCGCCGTGACGCAGCGGGTCGAACTCGTCACCGACGTCGTGATCCTGCCCCAGCGCCAGACCGCCCTGGTCGCCAAGCAGGCGGCGGAGATCGACGTGCTCTCCGGCGGCCGGCTCCGGCTGGGCGTCGGAATCGGCTGGAACGCCGTCGAGTACGAGGCCCTGAACGAAGACTTCTCCAACCGCGGCGCCCGCTCCGAAGAGCAGATCGCGGTTTTGCGCGCCCTTTGGACGGAGTCCGTGGTGGACTACGCCGGCCGCTGGCACCGGATCCCCGAGGCCGGGATCAAGCCGCTGCCGGTCCAGCGCCCGATCCCGGTCTGGATCGGCGGCACCGCCGACGCCGTCCTGCGCCGGATCGCCCGGATCGGCGACGGGTGGTTCCCCCAGCAACCCCCGGACGACGCGATGCGGGCACGCCTGGAGCGCCTTCGGGCCGACACCATCGCCGCCGGCCGTCCCGGCGACGCGGTCGGGATCGAGGCCCGCCTCTCCCTCGCCCAGGTCCCCGAACCCGATTGGCCGCGCCTTGCCGCCTCCTGGCGCACCCTCGGCGCCACCTACCTCGGGATCAACACCATGGGCATCGGCTGCGCCACGGTCGACGACCACCTCGCCGCCCTGCGCCGGGCCAAAGACGCGATCGGGGGGTAGGCTTGACCGACAGGACGCCGTTCCGCCGGAAGCGGGAGGAGGATCGCATGGACTTCGCGAAGCTCGGGAACACCGGGATGGACGTGTCCCGCGTCTGCCTGGGCTGCATGGGCTTCGGGGACGCGGACCGGTGGATCCACCGCTGGGTGCTCAACGAGGAAGACAGCCGGCCGATCATCAGGAAGGCCCTCGACCTGGGGATCAACTTCTTCGACACCGCCAACGTCTATTCCCTCGGGCGGAGCGAGGAGATCCTCGGGCGCGCGCTGAAGGACTTCGCGAACCGGGACGAGGTCGTCGTCGCCACCAAGGTGCACGGCCAGATGCACGACGGACCGAACGGCGCCGGGCTGTCGCGCGAGGCGATCCTGAGCGAGATCGACAAGAGCCTGCAGCGGCTGGGGATGGACTACGTGGACCTCTACCAGATCCATCGCTGGGACGACGAGACCCCGATCGAAGAGACGATGGAAGCGCTGCACGACGTTGTGCGGGCCGGGAAGGCCGCTCCATCGGCGCCTCAGCCATGTGGGCGTTGG
>CADCWE010000145.1 GCA_902806325.1 uncultured Thermomicrobiales bacterium
AAAAACAGGACAGCGGCGCCATCGGCCGATCGAGATCGGGGCACCAACCCATCGGGCTCAGGTGATGCGGAAACTGCACTGGCACTGGCTGTCGCCGATGACGCAGGTGCGGTTGAGCAGACTGGCGCACCAGGTGCCGCACGCGTATCCGCCGCCGTCGCGGCAAGAGTCGACCGCGCCGAACGGCGGATCGGGATCGCCTGTGCTCGGCGGTACGCGCGACGACGCAACAGGTCCCGGACCCCGCGACCGGCACCAGCGTCGGATCGTTGGGGCCGTCGAAAAGAAACTCGTACCCCACGCCCGCGCAGTTCTCGTAGCCCAGGGCAACCCCGTCCCCGTCGGTGGTGCAAGCCACGCCGGCGGGTTGGCAGCCGTTGGCGGCGCAGCAGGTGCCCGACGGACAGCAGCGGCCGTTGCAGCAGGCATCGCCGCAGACGACATCGGCGCCGTCCTCGGCCCGGCAGACCGAGTCTGCCCGACCAGATTGCTGGACGCCGTTGACCGTGACGCAGTCGGGGTTCGCGCTGCCGCCGGCGCAGCACTCGTCGCCGCAGATCGTGGTGCTGAACCCGCCGCAGCAGAAGAACGGGGATCGCCAGAACTCTCGTCGCCGACCTGGCGGGACCGCTCGGCGCAGCAGTCTCCCCCGCAGCACGAATCCGGCGCCACGCAGCAGACCCCGCCCGCTTGCGTGTTGCAAGGATCGAATTCACCGCTCGTCGCGCCCGGGCAGTCGGCGCACCGCCGCGTCGCCGGATCGCATCGGCCGGATGCACACTGGCTCGCCCGGATGCGGGTCGCGCCCGACGGTCGACCGACCGCGACCGCGCCCCGCGCCGACCCGTACGCCGCCGCGACCCCACCGGTCAGCCCGCGGCCGCCCCTCGGCGCGTGGAACCGCGGGCCAGAAGGCGGGTCAACTCGTCGAACGGTTGTCCGTCCACGGTCACTCCGTTTCCCGCATCCCGGCCAACGCCGAAGTTAGGCTATCGCATCGCCCGCCCGGTTGGATCGGGATCAGTCGCCGATCCGGTGCAGTGCCATCGCTTCGATCGAGGTCAGCAGCGCCGAGTGGTCGAGATCCCCGTGCCCGGCCGCGGCGACGCTCTCGAACAGTTGCGCCACGGTCGCCGTCGTCGGCAGCGGCACGCCGTGTTCCTTGCCGGTCGCCAAGGCGATCCCGAGATCCTTGCGGTGGAGATTGACGCGGAACCCGGGCGCGAAGTCGTGGGCCAGCATCCCGGGCCCGCGCAGCTCCATCACCCGGCTGGCCGCCAGCCCGCCGCCGAGCACCTGGAGGATCTTCTCCGGCGCCACCCCGGCCTTGCTGCCCAAGACCAGGGCCTCGCCGACGGCGGCGTAGCCGATCGCCACCGCGACCTGGTTGCAGGCCTTGACCGTTTGCCCGGCGCCCGCCGCCCCGACGTGGACGATGGTCTTGCCCATCGCCTCAAAGATCGGCCGCGCCCGCGCGAAATCGTCCTCGGCGCCGCCGACCATGATGCTGAGGGTGCCGGCGATGGCGCCCTTGTCGCCGCCGCTGACCGGCGCGTCCAGCGCCCGCCCGCCCTTGGCGGCCACCGCTTCGGCGACCTCGACCGCCGTCGCCGGGGCGATGGTGCTCATATCAATCAACAGCGCGCCGGGGCGCAACCCTTCCAGCACCCCACCCGGCCCGAACACCACCGCCCGCACGTCGGGCGAGTCCGGCAGCATCGTGATCAGCGTGTCGACCCGCTCCGCGACCGCCCGCGCCCCGTCGGCGGCCTCGATCGCGCCGCCTTCGCCGAGCAGCTCGTCGACCGCTCCCCGGCTCCGGTTGTGGACCACCAGCGGATACCCGGCCTTGAGGAGGTTGCGGACCATCGGCTTGCCCATGATCCCCAAGCCGATGAAGCCGATCGGTGCGCGTTCAGCCACGGTCTGTGCCCTTTCATAGTCGGTGCCGTCGGGATCCCCGCGGCGTAGGGGCGCATGGCATGCGCCCTGTCCTAAACCCCGGCGGTCGCGGTCGACGCGGACGTTCGTGACCATGAGAAGGGCGCATGGCATGCGCCCCTACGCCCCCGCCGGGGGTCGGTCAACCGGTCCAATAGCCCCAGTCTTTCAGCCACCCCAGTGACGCCTCCGTGCCGCCGATCGGCCTGTACTCCAGGCTGACCCAGCCGTCGTACCCGGCGGCGTCCAAGGCCCCAAGGACGAACGGCATGTTGATCTCGCCGGTTCCAGGTTGACCGCGGTCCGGGCTGTCGGCGATCTGGACGTGGCCGATCCGGGCGATCTCGCGCCGGATGGTTTGGGTCACGTTGCCTTCGCCGCGTTGGGCGTGGTAGACGTCGAACTGGAGGGCCAGGTTGGGGTGGTCCACCTCGGCGATCAGGCGCAACGCCTGGTCCGTCGTCGCCAGCAGGTACCCCGGCGCATCGAAGGCGTTCAACGGCTCGACCAGGAGCTTGATGCCCGCGTTCTCCGCTTCCTCGGCCGCAAACCGGACGTTCTCGATCAGCGTGCTCCACTGGTCCATCAGGCCGATCCCCGGGACCGCCTTGCCCGCCAGGCAGTTCAACCGACCCGGCCTCAACTCGGTGGCGATGGCGAGCGCCCGCGCCACCCCGTCCCGGAACACCGCCCGCCGCGAGGGATCGCTGGCCAACCCGCGATCTCCGGCCGCGAAATCCCCGGCCGGCAGGTTGAACAACACGAGCTCCAACCCGTTCCGGCGCAGCGCCGCCCCGACCGCCCCCACATCCTCCTCGTACGGGAACAAGAACTCGACCGCCCGAAACCCGGCCGCCGCCGCCCGGTCGAACCGCTCCACGAACGGCGCTTCGGTGAACAGCATCGAGAGGTTGGCGGCGAAGCGGGGCATAGGAGGCTCCAGGCGTTCGGCGGCCGGCGATCGGCGGCAGACGGCAGACGGCAGACGGCACATAATAGCGCGTGGGAGGCAACTGCCCACCGCTCCTCGTTCCGCACCGATCGCCGACCATTGAGCGCCGACCGCCGACGGGAGCATGCCGATGCCATCAACCCGCCTGACCGAATTGCTGGGCATCGACCGCCCTATCGTCGGGGCGCCGATGGCGGGGACGGCGACGGCGCCGTTGGCCGCGGCGATCTCGGCGGCCGGGGGGTTCGGCACGATCGGGGCGTCGACGTCGCGGTGGACGGCGGACCGCCCGGACTGGCTTCGCGCCCAGATCCGCGCCGTGCGCCGGGTCACCGATCGCCCGTTCGGCGTCGGGTTCATCCTCTCCTACCCGAACGCGGACGATCTGGTGGCCGTCGCCATTGCCGAACGGGTCGCGGCGCTGTGCCTCTCGTTCGGCGACCCGGCGCCGTTCATCGCGGACGCCCGGGCGGCGGGAATCAAGACCCTGGTCCAGGTCCAAACGCTGGCCCAAGCCCGCGCCGCCGCCGCCGCCGGCGCGGACGCAATTGCCGCCCAGGGCGCGGAGGCCGGGGGCCACACCGGCGCCCTGGGCACCCTCTCCTTCGTTCCGGCCGCCGTCGACGCGGTGTCTCCCCTGCCCGTGATCGCGGCCGGGGGCATCGCCGACGGCCGGGGGTTAGCCGCCGCCTTGATGCTCGGCGCCGAGGGCGTCTGGATGGGCACCCGGTTCGTGGCGAGCGTCGAGTGGGAAGGCGAAGCGTGGCGCAAGGATCGGGTCGCCGCCGCCAGCACGGACGACACGATCTGGACCCTGGCCTACGACCTCGCCTCGGAACTCCCGTTTCCCGACGGCATCGGCGGTCGCGTCCTCCGCAACGCCTTCACCGATGCCTGGCACGGCCGCGAGGCGGAGATCGCCGGGCGCCGGGTCGAGCTCCAGCGCCAACTCGAGACCGCGGAAACCGACGCCGATCCCCGGGATGCCGCCGTCTGGGCCGGATCCGGCGCCGGTCTGATCCATGCCGTCGAACCCGCCGCCGACATCGTTCGCCGGGTGGTGGCGGAGGCAGAGCGGTGCCTGGCGCGCTGGGGCGCACGGGTGGGAGCCGGTCCCAAAGACGGGTGATTGGCGTTGCACGACGTGGTCGGGCGAGGGACGGGATCGAGAACAGGTGCCTCACGCCCAGGACGACGGCCGGATGCCGGCGACTAGTCCGCCACCCGGATCCGCGCCCCGTGCGCCAACCCCTCGTTCAACTGGTCGCCGACCCCCGGCACCGCCTCGTCGGTGGTCGCCCGCCGCAGCACCAGCTCGAACGGGCCGTCGCCGTGGGTTTGGAGACGGGTGGCCACCGGCCCGGCGTCCGCCGGTTGGATGACCTCCAACCAATGCGGCCCAAGGTGGAACAACGTCGCCCGCCCGGCGTCGGGTTCGCTGGGCAGGATCGCCTCGCCGTCGTTCCCGAGCGCCACCGCCAACGCGGTCGTCGTTGCCGTCAGATCCAACGTCGCCACGGTCAGCCCCGCCACCCCGGCCACGCCCAACGCGTGCTCGGTCGCCGGCGGACCGGCCACCCGAAGGGCACGCGGCGTCACGTCCTCGATCAGAAACGGCAGCGCCGAGCGACCTCGTCCAGGGGGCAGCGAGGCGTTGCGCCACTCCACCCGCTGCCCGT
>CADCWE010000146.1 GCA_902806325.1 uncultured Thermomicrobiales bacterium
GACCGCGAGACCGGCCAGGAAGGCGGCGCCAAGGGCGGTCGTTTCGGTATTCTGGGGCCGGACGACGGGCACGCCGAGGGTATCGGCTTGGATCTGCATCAGGAGGTCGTTTTGGGAGGCGCCGCCGTCCACCCGCAGTTCGGTCAAGTCGATTCCGGCGTCGCCGGTCATCGCGTCCAGCACGTCGCGCGTCTGGTAGGCGATCGCTTCCAACACCGCGCGGGCGATATGGGCGGCCGTACTGCCGCGGGTTAATCCGACGATCGTCCCGCGCGCGTACGGGTCCCAGTGCGGCGCGCCGAGACCGGCCAAAGCGGGAACGAAGACGACTCCGCCGCTATCGCGCACCGACGCCGCCAACGATTCCACGTCGGCCGCCTCGCGGATGATCCCAAGGCCGTCGCGCAGCCACTGGACGGCGGCGCCGGTGACGAAGATCGCGCCTTCGAGCGCGTACTCCGCTCCCCGCCCGAGATCCCAGGCGATGGTCGTCAACAGCCCGTGGTCCGAGGGCATGGCGTCGGGCCCGGTCTGCATCAGCAGGAACGACCCCGTGCCGTAGGTGTTCTTGGCCTCGCCGGGCCGGAAGCAACACTGCCCGAAGAGCGCCGCCTGCTGGTCCCCCGCGACGCCGGCGACCGGAATCGGAACGCCGAACAGCTCCGGCGCGGTCTCGCAAAAGACGCCCGCGCTCGGCCGGACCTCCGGCAGCATCGCGCGCGGGATCGCAAGGTCGCCGACCAACTCCCCCGACCAGGCGGCGTCGTGGATGTCGTAGAGCATGGTCCGGCTGGCGTTGGTGACATCGGTCGCGTGCAACGCGCCGCCGGAGAGGTGCCAGAGGAGCCACGCATCCACGGTCCCGAAGAGAATCTCGCCCGCCTCGGCACGGGTCCGGAGCGCGGGGTCGCGTGCCAACAGCCAGGCGACCTTGGTGGCGGAGAAATAAGCGTCGGGGATCAGCCCGGTCCGACGCCGGTAGACCCCGGACATTCCCCTGGCCGCGATGGCGTCCACCAACGGGGCGCTCTGGCGGCTCTGCCAGACGATGGCCGGCGCAACCGGGCGGCCCGTCGCGCGCTCCCACAGGATCGTCGTCTCGCGCTGGTTGGTGATCCCGATCGCGGCCACCGAGCGGGGATCGGTCCCCGTTTCGGCCAGCACCCGTCGGCCAACGCCGAGGGTGACGGTCCACAGGTGATCGGGATCCTGATTGACCCACGCGGGTTGGGGGTAGATCTGTTCGATCGGCGCTTGGGCGATCCCGCGGACGACCCCGAGGGCGTCAACGAGGACGGCGCGGCTTGAGGTTGTGCCCTGGTCCAGCGCCAAGACGAACCGCGACTCGCTGTCGACCATCCCAACCTTCCCTCCCACCAGTCGCGTCGCCGATCGCGGCCAGGATCATAACCGGCCAACGGGAGCGACAGCGGACCTTGGCGAAGCGGCGCCTGCCTTCCCAAGGCCCAACGGTACCGCCAAGGACGAGGACGTGCCGGAGATAGGACGGGGGGCGCCGTTCGCCTATCCCTTCCAGCCCCCATTACCTATCGTCTGACGCGGACGTACGTAGGTAGCGCCGGCGTGCGCCCGAAAAGAATCCGTAACTTCGACGATGCGCGCGACCGGGGCAGAGGCGCATCATGAGCGTGTCCTCATGTTAGCCACTCGGCGTTGTGCCTGTCGCGGCGCCGTCAACGCGTGAAGGGATGCTCCCGATGGTGCCGAGCATGATCGAACGAGACTTTCGGGCGGCCGAGATGAAGCGGCAAGACACCCTGGCCCACGCGGCCCGGATGCGGGAGGCCGCCGGTTCGAGCCCTGGTCCCGAGCAACCGGCGCGCTTCGGTGTTGGATCGTGGTCGCGTGCCCGCGCCGCCAACGTTCTGGACCGATCGGCCGCGTTGCTGTGGCAGGCGGCCCGGCGGCTCGACCGGCAGCCCGCCTTCGCCGGACGGCGGGGTTAGCGCCGCGGCGCGGAAGAAACGCGGCGTGAAGCTGTGCGTCGTCGCCTTCGGAGGGATCGTCTTCCTTGAGGTCGGGTCGCTCTTGCTCGGCCGCTGGCGCTACGCGGTCGAGTTGCCGCCCGCCAAGTGGGCGGCACGGGGCGGGATTCTGCTCCGCCGGGCGTACCCGATCCTCGCGCCGACCGCCGGATCCGGCGGTGTCCGACGTGGGCCACCGCATCGGGTCCCAATCAAAACCCCCAAAGGACCCCACGCACGGTCCGCACGTCCGCGGTCCGACCGCCCCAACACACAGACGATCCACGTGGTGACGGCGTTCCGATCACGCGGTTCACGGCGCCGAACGGTTTTTGGGACGAGCCTCAGGAAGGGAGCGACGATGGAACCGATCACGACCCCGCGCAACCAGACCCCCGGCCAGCGGTTGGTCTGGCTCCGCAGCACCCGGGCGATGCTGGTGGCGGAAATGAAAAGCGCATCCGCCAGTCAGGGCCGCCGCGCCTGCATCGCCAAAACCCTGCTCCGCATCGAAGCCCAAATCGCGGCGATGGAACACGGCCGTGACCATGATTTGATACCGGCCCGGCGACCGCTAGCAAGTTGATAGTATCCGCTCCGTTCCGCCAACGGGGGCGATTTCAAGGCACGCGATGCCGGGCGCGTGAGGTCGTCCGGGGAAAGATTCCGTCGTCGAAAGGCCGTCTCGCACCGCCGATTCAGCATTCAAGTCCGGACTCCCTTGGATTGCGTTTGATTGGTTAAGAACCGGTATCCATCTCTCCATCTTCGCTGGACCCCGGGACCCCCGAAGGAAGACGGAACGGTCGTGGCGCTTCGTCGAGAGCGCGATCGGCGGAGGGGCGAGGGGACGTTCGGCGCATACCGCTCGCCCGGCGGCACGGCTACACTTTGCGGTCATAGCGGGTTGGTTGGAACCGCGGTCGATCTCGTGCGATTGAGACCAAGCATGACGCGTTCGACGACGTTCACCCCACGCCCGGAGGGCATTGCCTCCGGATCGCCGCTGTCGCCCGCCGATTTCGGTATCGGCGCGTTGTTCTCGACGGTGCGTGACGCCGTCATCGTCGGCGACGCGGCGAGCGGGCGGATCGTGCTCTGGAGTCCGTCCGCCGAGGCGATTTTCGGCTACTCGGCGGCCGAAGCGGTCGACATGCTTCTCGAAGCGCTGGTTCCAGCCGCACTCCGCGAACGCCATCGGCTGGGGTTGGCCGGCTACGCCGCGACCGGGCGGGGCGATCTGATCGATGCCGGGACGCCGGTCGAGCTGCCCGCGCTGCGGCACTGCGGAACCGAGATAACCGTCGAGTTGAGTCTGAACCCGGTGACCGGTGTCGGCCTGCCGGGTCGGTATATCCTGGCCATCGTGCGGGATGCCAGCGAGCGAAAGCGCATCGAGGCGGAGCGCTTGGCGCTGGTTCGCGAGCAAGCCGGGCGGGAGCGGTTGGCGCTGCTGGCCGACGCGGGGCGATTGCTCGGAACGACGCTGGACCTGGAAGCCACGCTCGAAGGCATCACCGACGTTGCGGTGCCCCGGTTGGCGGATTGGTGCCTCGTCGACGTGGTCGAGGACGACGGGGCGTATCGGAGGGTGGTGGTCGCCCACGCCGATCCGGCACGGGCCGATTTGGCGGCCGTGTTGCGCCGCTACCCCCCAGAGCCCGCCGGGGGGGTGGGCATCGCCCGGACGTTGCGCACCGGCAAAGCCGGTTTCCTGCCGCGGGTCCCGGACGGCGTCCTCGAGACCGTGGCCCGGGATGTCGAACATCTGGCCGCGTTGCGCGCGATCGGGCCGTTTTCGTGGATGGGCGTGCCGCTGGTGGCGCGAGGGCGGACGGTCGGTGCCGTCGGCTTCATCGGCGTGGGAAGCCGTCGCTACACCGAGGACGATCTGGTGATGGCCAGGGAGCTTTGCCTGCGCGCGGCGGTCGCGATCGACAACGCCGATCTGTATCGCCGGGAGCGGGAAGCCGTGGCGGCCCGCGATCAGCTCCTGGCGATCGCCTCCCACGAGTTGCGGTCCCCGATTACGGCGATCAAGGGGGTGGTCGACGTGATCTCCCATGCCCGCGCCGCGGGGACGGTGAACCCCGCGCGGGAAACTCGCCTCCTTCGCCTACTGGATGAGGCAACCATGCGACTCGTGGTCCTCACCGGCGACCTCCTTGATGTGACCCGCCTTCGCCTCGGTCGGCTTGCGATGCAACGGGCGCCGCTCGATCTCGGCGCGTTTGTCGAGCGGGTTGTCGGCCAATACCGGGACCTCCTCGGGGAGAACCACGCGCTGCATTGCCGGGTTGGGACGGGGCTGGAGATCGCCGCCGACGCCGACCGGATGGAGCAGGTGATACGGAATCTGCTCGACAACGCGGTGAAATACTCGCCCGCCGGGGGAACGATCGCGATCACGGTCGATCCGGACGAGGATGGGGTCCGGGTATCGGTGAAGGATCAAGGCATCGGACTGCCGCCGGGCGCCGCCGAAGTCGTGTTCGAGCCGTTTGGCCGCGCCGCGAATGCGACCGAACGACGGTTGCCCGGGCTCGGCTTGGGGCTGCACATTTGCCGCGGCATCGTCGAGCGGCACGGCGGCCGGATCTGGGCGGACAGCGATGGGGCGGGCCTCGGGACGACCGTGGCGTTCTGGTTGCCCGCCGACCAGGCTGATCGAGCGGTCGCTGGTCGGTGACGCTTCGCCGGTTCGGGAGTCGACGACCGACACCCGAGCCGCCGAACAGCCGTCCGACTCGTTAGTCCTCGCCGCCGGACTGGGCGAGGGCGTAGTACTTCGCGTCCGGGTGGTGGACGACGAGGGCGGCGGTGGTCTGCTCCGGGTCGAATTGGTGGCCGCCGGTGATCGCGACGCCGATTGCCGATGCGTCGAGGAGACGATCCACCAGGTCGTGCTGGGCGAGGTCCGGGCACGCCGGGTAGCCCCAGGAGTAGCGCTTGCCCTGCTCGGGACCGATGCCCAACTCCCGGCGGACGCGCTGGTGGACGTGCTCCGCGAGACCCTCGGCGCTCTGGACGCTTAGGCCGTGGGAATAGAAGCTGGCGGCGTACTCACCGGCCGCTTGCAGATCGTCGGTCCGCTTCGTCGCCGTGGCGCCCATGGTCACGAGCTGAAAGACCGCGACGTCGCGCTTGCCGGAAGCGACCGGCAGGAAGTAATCGGCCAGGCACAGGCGCTCGCGTTTGGGTTGGCGGGGGAACGGGAAGCGGGCGATCTCGCGCTCGGCCTCGTCCGGGGCGAAGACGACCAGATCGTTGCCGTCGGCGTTGGCCGGGAAGTAGCCGTAGCGGACGCGGGGGGCAAGCCAGCCCGTCCGCTCGGCCTCCGCCTGCATCTCCCGCAGGCGGGGCAGGAACTCGTCCCGTTGCAGCGTCTCCCAGGCCTCGTCCTTGACCCCTTTGCCGCCCCAGTGGAGGCGGAACAGCGTCTTCAAGTCCAGGTGCGGCCAGATCTCTGACAAGCCGATGTCGTCCGGCTCGCGGACGCCCCAGAACGGCGGTTGGGGCGGGTCGACCGGGCGCACCGTGCCGCCCTCGGTCGCGGACGAGGATGACGGGACGCTGAACGCTTCTCGCCCGGGCTTGGCGACGGAGCGGCGGGCGGTCTCGACGGTGCTGCGGACCAGGTCGGCCCGCTGCTCGGGAGCCACGATCCGGTCCATCAGCGACAACCCCTCGAAGGCGTCTTTGGCGTAGAAGACACCGGGGGCATAGGCCGTCTCGTCCTCGACGAACAAGGTGCGGTGGGCGTAGGCGCGGTTGATCGCGGCGCCGCCGATAATGACCGGGAACTCCAGGCCTTGGTGATGCAGCTCCTTGACGCAGAGCGGCATCTGCTTCGACGTGCTGACCAGGAGGGCGGAGAGGCCGATCGCGGTCGCGTTGACCTCCTTCGCCTTGTCGATGATCCGCGACACGGGGACCTGCTTGCCGAGGTCGTGGACGGCGTAGCCGTTGTTGGTCAGAATCGTGTTGACCAAGTTCTTGCCGATGTCGTGGACATCGCCGAAGACGGTGGCCAGGACAACGACGCCCTTGGCGACCCCCTCCTGACGTTCGAGGTAGGTTTCCAGGCGGCCGACGGCCTTTTTCATGACCTCCGCCGATTGGAGGACGAAGGGCAGGATCAGCTCGCCGGCGCCGAACTTGTCGCCGACCTCCTTCATCGCCGGCAGGAGGACGTTGTTCAGGACTTCGACGGCGTCGCCCGCCTCCGCGACGGCGAGGTCAACCTGGTCTTCGACCCCCTCCTTCTTGCGGTGGAGGATTTGGTAGTGGAGCCGTTCGCGTGGCGGCATCCCCTCCATCGGGTCAGGTCCGCCGGCGTTGGCGTCGTCCTGGCGGCCCTCGAATCGCTCGATCAGGCGCGCCAACGCGTCCGGGCGACGGGCGAAGATCAGATCCTCCGCCAGTTCCCGCTCGTCGGCCGGGATCTCCGCAAAGGGCAGGACGTGGGAGGGGTGGATGATCGCCAGGTCCAACCCGGCTTTGACGCAATGGTAGAGGAAGACCGCGTTGATCACCTTCCGCGCAACCGGGTTGATCCCGAACGAGACGTTGGAGACGCCCAGCACCGTCAGGACGCCCGGCAGCGCCTCCTCGATCAGCTTGATGCCCTCGATCGTCTCGATCGCGGAGCGGGTGAACTCTGGGTCGCCGGTGGTCAAAGGAAAGGTGAGGGGATCGAAGATCAGGCTGTTCGGGGACAAGCCGTACTCGCCGACGACGATCTCATGGATGGCGCGAGCGACCTCGACCTTGCGCTCGGCGGTCTTCGCCATCCCCTCCTCGTCAATCGTGAGGGCGATCACGGCGGCGCCGTGGGCGACCGCCAGCGGCAGCACCGAATCGATCTTTGCCCGCCCGTTCTCCATGTTGATCGAGTTGACGACGGCCCGGCCAGGGTACTGCTCCAGCGCGTCCTGCAGAACGTCGGCCTCGGTCGAGTCGAGGACCAGCGGCGCTTCGACGTTGAGCGCCAGCTTCTTGACCAGGACGCGCAGCATCTCGCGCTCGTCGGTTCGCTCGGTCAAGGCAACGCAGACATCAAGGGCGTGAGCGCCCTCGTCCATCTGACCCCGCGCCACACCGAGCAGGCCGTCGAAATCGTCGGCCAGGACCAGCCGCTTGACCTTGCGCGACCCGAGGCTATTGACCCGCTCGCCGACGATCGTCGGCGCCGGTTCCTGCCGCAATGGGACCGCGCGGATCATGCTCGCCACCAGCGGCAAGGGCGCGACCGGGCGGGCGACGACCGGACGGGCGCCGATTTCGCGGACCAGGGCCGCCAGATGGTCCGGGGTGGTGCCGCAGCAGCCGCCAACCAGCCCGACCCCGAACTCCTCGACCATCTGCCGAAGGGCGCGGGCCATCGGTTCCGGTTCGAGGGGGTAGACGGCACGACCGTTGACGTTCAGCGGCAAGCCCGCGTTGGGGATGATCGAGACCGGCTTGGTGGAGTGCTCCCCCAGGTAGCGGGCCGGTTCGCGCATGTGCTCCGGGCCGGTCGAGCAGTTCAGGCCGACGATGTCGACCGCCAGGTGTTCGAGCACGGTCAGGGCGGCGGCGATGTCGGTCCCGAGCAGCATCCGCCCGGAGGTATCGAGCGTGACCTGGGCCTGAACCGGGATCCAGACCCCCGTCTCGCGACGCACCCGGAGGGCAGCGTGGAGGGCAGCCTTGAGTTCGAGGATGTCCTGGGTCGTCTCGATCAACAGCACGTCGGCGCCGCCATCCGCCAGACCCCGGATCTGGTCCACAAACAGCGCAACGACCTCCCCGAAGCGGGCCTGGCCGAGCAGCGGGTCCTCGGACGCGGGCAGCAGCCCGGTCGGGCCGATCGAGCCGGCGACGAACCGGGGGCGATCGGGGGTGGCGAATTCATCGGCGACGCGGCGGGCCAGCTCGGCGGCGGCGCGATTCTGCTCGTAGGTCCGCTCGCCGTAGCCGTACTCGTCGAGTTTCAACGTGGAGCCGCCGAAGGTGTCGGTCTCGACGACGTCCACCCCGACCTCAAAAAAGCTGGCGTGGATCGCTTCGATCAGCCCCGGGTTGTGGAAGACGAGGTACTCGTTGGACCCTTCGTATTGGGCGCCGCCGTACCCCTCGGCGTCGAGATCGTAATTCTGGACCGAGGTCCCCATCGCGCCGTCGTAGAGAACCACGCGCTCCCGGGTCAGGTCGAGAAACCGGCGGCGGCGTTCGGCGGCGGCGATGGGCGTGGCGTGGGACATAGCGGGCGACACTCCTTGGAACTGACGGGGTGCCCCGGGGGGAACTGGGAGGGGCGCGGGGATGGGGTCATGACCACGCCATTGTACCCCCGGTTCCGGCGCCCACGCCGGATCTTGAGTCCGGCACGCCTCCTGCGTTCCAACGCGCGACAAGACCACCCGTTGACACGAAGGAGGAGACCGGTGCAGACCCCCAATCAGGCGCGCTCTCGCGCAAATCCGAATCGATGGACCTGGATGGGTCGCCTCGGATTGGCCGGTTTGGCGCTGGCCGCATTGTCGGCGGGTGCGATCGGCGTCGGCAAGGCGGGCGAGTCGACCCCGACCCCGATCACGATCAGCTTCAACACCCCGGCGGCGGGCGCTAGAACGCCGACGCCCCGCCCGGTGATCCGCCTGACGCAGACCCCACGACCGGCAACCACGCCGACCGCGGCACCGACCGCAACGGCCGAGGCGACGCCGCTGGACCTGGAGTTCGAGGCCGACGATTGGGACGGCGGATTCTATCAGGGCAGCGGCGAGGCCTACGCGCGCGAATGGACGGCCGTCTACGGCGCGCAAAGCGAGTACCCCGCGGGAATTTTGACCTTCGAGCTGGACGACGAACCGACTAGTGAGGTTCTGTTCCGCGTCGAGGGCCTGGACGACGAATTCCCGGGGAAGCACCAAATCGCGCTGGAGATCAACGACCGCCGCGTCTACGAGGGCGATAGCCCGTTTGCGAGCTTCGGCGGCGACTTTCAAAACCCGGAATGGACGCGGGTCCTGATCCGGATCCCGGAGGGACTGCTGGAGAAGGGCGAGAACGAGATCGCGTTTCTGAGCCTGGAACCCTCTGCGGCCACGGGCGTGCCGCCCTACTTTCTCCTCAGCGTCGCGTCCCTGCGCGGCGACGATGCGGACGACGAGGCGACCGAAACCCCGGCCATCGTGCCGCAAGGAGACGACGAGGAGATCGAGATCGAGCCGTCCGGCGAGGACGACGACGGCGAAGGGGGCGACGGGGAGGAAGACGACGGCTAATGGCGGCCGAGTCCGGATCGCGTCACGCGTCGGCGACCACGATCGCGTCTGGCCGAGGATGCTACACTCGGGCACCGTGATGGGCGACGTGGGCCGCGCGTCCGCAACCGGCGGGGCTTCGGCGCCCACCGTCGGCCCGGCGGCGAGCCGAGAGGACCGGGGGCATGAGCGATCAGGACAACGCGGCAGGGTTCCGCTTCCCATCGTCCAGCATCACTGGCCCGCTTGGCGGCGACGTCGACGAACAACTGTCCCGCGCTCTCGAGCGCCTCCGATTCTACGAGTCGTTCGACCGCTTGATCCAGGACAACATCGCCCGGTCCGGTGATCTGCTGCGCGAAGCGGCCGACCTCCGCGAACGCGCCCAACGCGAGATCGCCCGCGCCCAGGCCGACCTGGACCGCACCGTCACCGCCCGCGAGGAACGGCACCGGTTGCTCCTGGCGATCCTGCTCGACGAGCTGGCTCAAATGCGGCGGCAGAACGACCGCCTGTACGAGCGGATCGCCGAGGCGCTAGCCGATTCCGAAGCCCGACGTCCGCCCAACGCGGCGCCCGGCGACCTTGGCGGGTCCCTCGACGCCACTCGAGCGGATCGGCCGCCGTTGCTCGGCACCGGCGTTCTGGTTCCCGGATCGTCACCTAGCCCCACACCGGTGACGGAACCGGCGCCCGACGTAACCCCCTCGGCGCCCGACGTGACCCCCTCGGCGCTCGACGCAAGCGCCGTCGACGATCGATTGGCGCAAGTGGTTGCCTTCGAGGCTGCGGCCGGCACGCCCACCGGCGGTGCGGGGGAAGAACCGAGCCAGACCGAGGACCGGGCACCGGCTTGGCGCTCCCTCGACGTCGACGACACCGAGACGGCCGCGCGACCGGCCGCGTTGGACGGTCCAGCGGAACTGGGCACCGGGGCGCAGGAAGCCCCCGAGGTCCCCCAATCGGGACCCCGACCGGTGATGGTACTCGTCCATGGTGTCCCCCGCGCCGCCGCGGCTTTGTCGCTGCAGCGCCACCTCGCCGGACTGGAGCATGTGGAAACGGTCGAGGCGCGGGAGTACGCGGAAGGCGTCCTCCGGCTCCAGGTGATGGCGTCCCGGCCCCTGGTGTTGGATGATCTGCGTTCCTGGAACGGCGGAACCGATCTCCAATCGGTCCATGTTCAGCCGGACGTGGTCGAGGTGAAGCTTCCCGGCGCCGAAACGCTCTAGCGCCACGAACTCGGGCGTTCGCGTCCGAGTCCTTCGCAACCGCATCGCGGACGGCGCGGCCCAGGCGGATTCCTCCCCGGGGCCGCGGCCGTTGGTCCCACTGCCGGGGAGCGGGGCCAACGGACGCATAAACGACGGCCACCATGGTGCCGCCGGTCATGGGGCGAGCGACCTATACCCGTCAGGACGGGCGTACCATACCGGTCACGCTGCACGGGACGCATCCTTAGCCCCGGCAGAATATCGTTTCGGCCGGTTGTCGCGCCAGGGTGGCGGCAGATCGGGACGGGACGGAGATGGGAGCAACCAGGATGCAGCGGGCTATCGCGATCGTCGTCGCGTTCGTCGTCGGACTCGCGCAGGTGGGTGGGGCAACGGTGGCCGCGCCCGCCGAGGGAGCGTCCACGCGCGCGGAGACCTACTCGGCGACCACCGACTACTGCGCCGACGCCGAAGAGATGGCGTTCTTGAAGTTGATCAACAATTACCGCGCCTCGTTCGGCTTGGGCGCGCTGGTGATCACCCAACAACTGAGCGCCGCCGCCGACCACCACAGCCAGAGCATGGCCAATTTCAACTACTTTAGCCACACGCTGACCCCAGAAGGGATCTCCTGGTCCCAAAACATGGCCAACCACGGCTACAACTACAACGCCTGGAAGGGCGAGAACATCTACGCCGGGCAGTCGGGGGCACTAGCCGCGTTCAACGCCTGGAAGAACAGCCCTGGCCACGACGCCAACATGCGCAACGTCAACTACAAGGCCATCGGCATCGGTCGCGCCTACAACGCCAACTCGACCTACAAGTGGTATTGGACCACCAATTTCGGCAGCTACGTCGACCCGGCGGCGCGGGTCTGCGGCGGCACCGCGGCCGCCCCGACCGCGACCCCAACCGGGACGCCGTTCCGGATCGTCGCCTCCGGCCGCTCGTCGAACTCCTCCAGCTCGCTGTACGCCTACGACCGCAAGCCGACCACCGCCTGGGCGACCACCGCCACGACGCCGCCCAGCAGCGCCTACGCCTATTTCGACCTCGGCTCGACCAAATCGATCGGCGCGATCAGGTGGATGTTCGCCCAAACCGGCTACGCCGACGCGATGCAAATCCAGGTTTCGACCAACCGCTACACCTGGACCACCCTCGCCACGACCGGGAACGCCACTGCCGGGAGCTGGCAGGTCCTGACCAAGCGGACCTCCGCCCGCTACGTCCGGTTCTACTTCACCAACCCGAACCGCGACGCGAAACTGGGATCGTTGAGCGAGATCGAAATCGTCTCGTAATCGGAAATGGTCCCTCACGCCAGAACGGCCCGGCCCGGCGCGTCGCGCCGGGCCGTTCTGGCGTTCCTTTGGGCCGGGGTCGGCGCGCGTCGTCAATCGTCGGTGGGATTGAGCGAGGGGCGGGCGTATCGCGTCTCGCGGTTGAGGGAGCGGGCCAACCGGAACGCCTTCGCCAACTCCTCGCGCGTGGCGTGGCTGAGTCGAAGCAGCTCCGAGCGGGCGGCGGCGGCGAAGCCGACCTCGTCGAACAGCTCGGTCAATTCGCCGTCGATGTCGCGGGCCGCCTCCTCATCGGCGCGCAACGCGCGTAGGTCCGATCCAAGGGCGTCGGCGACGCGGTCGAGCACGTCGTAGGAGGGCACCGTCAGGCCGCGCTCGATTCGGCTGAGGTGGGAGGGGGAAATTCCCGCTTCGCTGGCCAGCACGTTGAGCGAGACGCCGAGCTTGGCGCGGAGGTCCTTGATCGTCGGCCCGACCCGTTGCCGAACCACGCCGTCGCCGCCCAAGTGCGCACGCCGGCCCAACACGGAGACGGTCATCGGTGAAGAACCTCCTCGTCGCACGGTGGACGTGACCCGGAGGCGACGCCGCCGACCGATCGCCCCGAAACGCAGTCGTTCATCTCGACGCATGACCCACAAGAGACGATTAGTCTAACAAATGCGCCGGGAAATCTCTCCCGACGCGGCGACGACCGCGTGCGACGGGCCGTCGGCCACGTAGCGGAAGCACCAACAAGGCGGCAGGTGGCGAGCATCGGTTTGACGCACGGCAGGCGGATTGCTAACGTTCGCTTGGACCGTGGGGCGTGGCGGTTCACGATGCCGGCATCGGGGCCGGTGTTTGGACCGCCGGGCGTCCCGCGTCCCTCCGGTCTGGTAGGGAGGCGTTGCAATGGCACGCGGTATTCCTGAATCTTCTCCGATCGCCGAATCCGGCGCGGAGTCCGCCGCCGCGACCGGAACGACCCCGCTCCTCGATCGGATCCAGACGCCGCACGACATCCGGGGGCTGACGCTGGGCGAGCTCCGGTTGTTGGCGACGGAGATCCGCGAAGAGTTGGTCCGGGTGACGACCCAAAACGGCGGCCACTTGGGCGCCAATCTGGGCACGGTTGAATTGACGCTGGCGCTCCACGCGGTCTTCCACTCACCGAAGGACAAACTGGTCTGGGATGTCGGGCACCAGGCGTACGTCCATAAATTGCTGACCGGCCGGCGCGACCGCTTTCACACCATCCGCCAAGAAGGCGGACTGTCGGGATTCTTGTCCCGCGACGAGAGCGAGCACGACGCCTTCGGCGCCGGCCACGCCAGTACCTCGATCTCGGCCGCGTTGGGAATGGCCGTCGGCGAGGCCCTGAAACCCGACGGCGAGCGGGGCCGGTGCGTGGCCATCCTCGGCGATGGCGCGTTGACCGGTGGGATGGCGTTCGAAGCGCTCAACAACGCGGGCAACCTCAGCATTCCGTTGATCGTGGTCCTGAACGACAACGAGATGTCGATTGCCGCCAACGTCGGCGCGATCACCAAATATCTGAACCGGGTCCGCACCGACCCGCGCTACGGCCGCGCGCGGCAGGAATGGGAGCGCCTGGCGGCGCGACTGCCGCAGGGGGAGTTCCTGATCGAACTCGGCAAGCGGATGCGGGATTCCCTCAAAGAGTTCGTCTACCACGCCATGATCTGGGAGGAACTGGGCTTCACCTACATCGGACCGGTCGATGGCCATGACCTCCGGGCCACCGTCGAGGCGCTACGCCAAGCGCGGCAGGTGGCCGGGCCTGTCTTCTTGCACGTCGTCACGGTCAAAGGCAAAGGATACGCGGCCGCCGAGGCCGACGTGGAACGACTCCACGGCGTGTCGGCGATCGCCCCGGCGAAGCAGTCCACCAGCACCCTCCCCTCCCCGCCCAAGTATCAGGACGTCTTCGCCAAGACCGTGATCCAACTCGCCGACGAGGACCCGCGCGTGATGGCGATCACGGCCGCGATGCCGACCGGCACCTCGCTCAATAAGTTCGCGGCCGTCCACCCCGATCGGTTCTTCGACGTCGGGATTGCGGAGCAGCACGCCGTCACCTTTGCCGCCGGATTGGCGACGGCGGGCCTGCGCCCGGTGGCGGCGATCTATTCGACGTTCTTGCAACGGGCCTACGACCAGATCGTCCACGACGTCTGCATCCAACACCTGCCGGTGATCTTCGCCATGGACCGGGCCGGGTTCGCGGGCGACGACGGTCGCACCCACCACGGGATCTACGACCTGACCTACCTCCGCTGCCTCCCCAACATGACCGTGATGGCGCCCAAAGACGAGAACGAGTTGCGGCATATGCTCTACACGGCGGTGTCCCACACCGCGGGCCCGATCGCGGTTCGCTACCCCCGTGGGGCCGGCCTGGGCGTGGCCTTCGACGAGGAACTGAACGCGCTGCCGATCGGCCGGGGGGAAACCCTGCGCAGGGGCGACGACGTGGCGCTGCTGGCGATCGGCGCGATGGTCGCCATCGCCGAGCGGGCGGCCGAGCTCCTCGACGCCGAGGGCATCGCCGCGACCGTGATCAACGCCCGATTCGCCAAACCGCTGGACGAGGCACTGTTCCTCGAGGCCGGCCGTCGGTGCGGCGCGGTGGTCACGATCGAAGAGAACGTGACCCAGGGCGGCTTCGGGGCCGGGGTGCTGGAGACCTTCGCCGGAGCCGGGCTGCGGGTACCGGTCCGGCTCCTCGGGATACCGGATCAGATCTTCGAGCAGGCGTCGCAGGCACGGCTGCGCGAACGGGCCGGGCTGACGCCCGCCGCCGTGGCCGAGGCCGCGCGCGCGGTCGCCGCGGCGGCTCGCGACGACGTGGCGACGACCAAAACCAACCCGGCGACTCCGCGCCTCGTCGAACTGGCCGGGTAGCGGCAGCCGTGTTGGTCGGACGAACGCCGGTCGAGGTCGCCGCCGAGGCGGCGGACCACGGGCCGTGGTCGCTGGCCGCGGCATCCGCGTCCATCGGTGTCGTCCTTTCCCGGGAGCAACACGACCGATTCACGAGGTACCGGCGGCTCCTCTTGGCCTGGAACGATCGGTTCAACCTGACGGCGGTCACCGACCCGATCGAGGTCGAACGCCGCTTGTTCTTGGACGCCCTGCGGATGGTGCCGGCCCTGGACGACGCGATCCGGCGGTGGGGATCCGGTGCGGATTCGATCGCGCTGGCGGATGTCGGCAGCGGGGCGGGGTTTCCGGGTCTCGCCTTGAAGATCGTCCGGCCCGCGCTGCAAGTGACGCTGATCGAGGCGACCGGGAAGAAGGTGGCGTTCCTCCAGTCGGCCATCGAGGACCTCCGACTGGACGAGGCGGTCGCCGTCCACGGGCGCGCCGAGGACATCGGCCGCGATCCCGCCTACCGGGCGCGTTTCGAGATGGTCACCGCCCGCGCGGTGGCCGCCCTGCCGGCCCTGCTGGAGCTGTGCGTGCCGCTGCTCCGGGTCGGCGGGCGTGCCCTGCTCCCGAAAGGGACCGATCTCGACGACGAGTTGAGAGCCGGGCACCGCGCCGCGCCGGTGCTCGGGGCGCGGATCGACGGGGCCGTCGCGCTGCCTGGGTCCGGCACGCGCCTGGTGACCGTTACCAAGACGGGGGACACGCCCGCGCGCTACCCGCGCCGCCCCGGGATTCCGGCGAAAGAACCGCTCGGTGGCACGCCGGTCGGTCCGGGGGGTCGGCGATGACGGCGAATGGACCCGGTCAAGATCGACTCTTCTATCGGAAGGAGAAACTACGCGGCGCCTGCTGGGAGTACCAGATTGCGGGCGGCTGGATCGTGGTCCCAACACCCGGCGGCGCGCGGCGGCTGCTCCACCACCGGTTCACCTTCTACAAGCCGCGCGAAGTCGAGATCCGGACCACGACCGGAACCGCCCGCGTCGAGCGGACCGCGGCCGAGCAATGGTTCTTCCCCGATCGCTGGTTCTCGCTCCTCCGGTTCACCACCAGCCGGGACGAGACGATCGGATATTACGTCAACTTTTCCCACCCCTTGGCGGAATTGCGCACCAACTATTACCGCGATCTCGATCTGGAACTCGACCTCTGGTTGGACCCCGACGGCACCGCGACCGAGTTGGACCGCGACGAGTTCGATGCCGAAGTTGCCTCGACCCGGATGCGACCGGACTGGGCCACCGCGGTGGTCGCGGCCTATGCGGCGGTCTCCGCGGCGGTGGCGACCACCCTCTCCGAGGACGGGCCGGATCTTGACCTGGCGCGCCAGGGACCACAGCCGCCGCGATTCATCTTGCGCGCTTAGCGCGACGCGGTCGCAACCGGCATCGGGCGCACGGCCAGTCCGTCCCACCCGTGCGCCTCGGCCGACGCGACGAACTGCGCCCACGGCACCTCGTACCGGAACTGGCGGTCCCAGTTGGTGTCCGTCGGCCCAAGGGGATCCTGGATCAAGACCACGTCGTTGTTGTAGGCCGAGACGACGACGGCGTGGTCGTTGGTGAACGCGGTCGGGAAGCGACGACCGTCTGGCGTGACCCACGTCGCGGGCGTGTAGGGCAGGAAATCCACCGTCACCTTCATCCAGGCCAGACCGCCCCGCCGGAGGATCGAGCGAATCCCGGCCGTGCCGCGGATCGGTCGGCTTTCGAGACCGTGATGGTCGAACAGTTTGCGCATCGCCTGGGATCGCAGGCGGGCCAGGAACGAGTGCTGGTAGTCGCCGCAGAAGGCAACGGTGGGATCGCCGCCGTGGATCAGAACACCCTCCGCGGACTCCTCGTACCACGGTTCCGGGTCTTGATCCCAACCGACGACGGCCAGTTGCTCCTCGAACGTGGGGTCAATGCCGAAGGTCTTGAGGACGATCCAGGCGGCGTCGAACTCGCACGTGTACCAATAGTATTGACCCTGCTTGACCGCCGACGGCACGAACGCCTCGTACTGCAACTCCGGTCCCAAGATCGGATCCTGAGCGCGCGCGGTCTCCGACCGGCCGAGCGCGACGGCGCCCAACCCCGCGCCGATCAATCCGCGGCGCGAAAGACGCCCGGATAACCCCTTCGTTTGTTCTGCGGTCGCGTCCACGAACCCGTCCCCACCTGAGGCGCCCCTGGCGCTTCTTCATCGACGCTCCAATCCTAGCACCGGTGACCGTCTGGGGTCCAAGGCCGGCGGGCGTCAGGCATCGCCGCCGGGTCACCCAGCGCCAGCGCTCGACGGCGTTCCACGGCCAGCAACGCCGGAAGGTGAGTTGCCACTAGTGTTGCGCTTGAACGTTTACGGACCCCAGCCACCGCCCGAACGTCGGACCTCCCGTGCTAAACTCCGGAGTCGAACCAAGCGGGGTTGCTCCCCGCGTCGTGGGTCGGTGGTTTCATGCCCGACATCGGTTGGCTGCTCTCTCGCCTCGGATCCCCGCGGGCGATCTTCGACGTGGTCGTCGTCACGGTGATCGTCTACTGGCTGCTCTGGGTCGCGCAGGGGACCCGGGCGACCCAACTGATCCGCGGCATCGTGATCCTGATCGTCTCGGTCTTCCTGCTGGCCAGCGCACTCAACTTAACGACCCTGAACTGGCTGCTGGCGCGCTCGTGGCCGGGGCTGGTGGTCGCCCTGCCGGTGATCTTCCAGCCGGAATTGCGGCGAGCGCTCGAGCAGATCGGCCACGCCGGATCGTGGCTGCGAACGCCCTTCCCGACCGGATCCGAAGACGACCTGGAACGGACCGTCGACGAGATCGTCCGCGCGGCGGCGCAACTCGCTCGCCAACGTTTCGGGGCGCTGGTCGTGATCGAGCGGGAAACGGGGTTGCAAGACGTCGCGGTCCGCGGCGTGGCCCTGGACGCGATGCTCTCGCGCCAGCTCTTGATCAACATTTTCTTCCCCAACTCCCCCTTGCACGACGCGGCCGTGGTCGTGCGCGGGCAGCGGATCGTCGCGGCCAGCGTGGTGCTGCCCTTGACCGACAATATCTCCGCCTCCGGCCAACTCGGCACCCGGCATCGGGCGGCGATCGGCGTGACCGAGGAGTCGGACGCCTTGGCGGTGGTGGTGTCCGAGGAGACCGGGCAGATCGCGGTCGCCCACAACGGCCGCTTGATCCGCAATCTGGATCAGGACCGCTTGCGCCGCGTGCTACGCTCGCTGCTGCGCCTCGATCGCGCCCCGACCCGGACCGCCTCGACCAACGGCCGGATCCACTTCCCCGGCCGGTCCGCCGGCTGGACGCGTCGCGGCGATCGGGCACGGCGGCGGAACACCGAGCCGAGCAAAACGTCGTGATCGGCCACCTCGGCCGGCGAGCGCACCGCCGATGGTAGAGGGCCTGCGCCGCCTGCTGCCGATGTTCACGCCGTCCGACGGCCTTCGATTCGGCGTGTCGTTGGTGTTGGCGCTGCTGCTGTGGGGTTACGTGACGACACTCCAGGACCCCGAGGAAAGCCGCCCGTTCCCGAACGTGATGGTGAGGGTGCCGGAACTGCCGCCCGCCCTTGTGCTGCGGTCGCCGCCGCCGCTCGTCACCGTCCGCTACACGGGTCCGGAGTCCGAGATCGACGACATCACCGTCGCCGAAGTCGGGGCGGAACTGGACGTTTCCGAGATCGACGAAGCCGGGGCGTATCGGGTGCCGATCCGCGTCGACGATATCGGGGGCGTGCGACGGGAGCGCGCCGAGCCACGGGAGGTCTCGATCACGGTCGAGCGCGAGGTCTCGCTGCCGTTCGCGTTGACCATCGTGCCGCCCGATCTCGAGGACGCGACGCGACGCGTCGGCACGGTCGTCCCCGCAGCGACCGATGTCACGGTCACCGGACCGGAGTCGCTGGTAAACCGGGTCGACTCGGTGGTGTTACCGATCGAAATCGACAATCAATCCGAAGATTTCGAAGGGACCTTCGTCCCGCAGGCTCGTGACGTCGAGGGCAATCCGGTGGCGGAGGTCGCGATCCTGCCGGAGGCAGTGACCGCCGTGGTGCCGATCGTTGCCCGCGGCAAAACCGTGGCGGTGATCGCGCAGGTGGTCGGCGAACCGGCCGCCGGGTACGAGGTGGTGTCGCGGGAGGTCGAACCGCAAACGGTGGTCGTCGACGGCCCTCAGGAAGCGCTGGAGGGTCTCATCACCGTGACCACGGCCCCGATCGACCTCACCGGTCGCCAGGGGAGTGTGTTCCAACGGGTCGGCATCGAAGAGCTTCCCCCGGGTGTCCAGGTGCTGCAACCCAGCGGCGGCGGCGTGGACGTGGTGGTGCAGATCAATCAGCGTGGTCAGGTGCAACCGATCCCGAGCCAACAGGTGGAGACGATGAATCTGGGACCGGGGCTGGTGGCGCGGATCGAACCGCCGGAACTGAGCGTGGTGGTGATGGCGTCGGATGCCCAGCTCGCAAATCTGGACGGCCCAGACCTCAGCGTGCGGGTGAACCTGGACGGACTCGGCGTGGGAACCCACCAAGTCCGCCCCAGCGTCTCGGTGCCGGCGAACGTGCAATGGCTGCGGACCGAACCCGAGACGGTCAGCGTGATCATCACCGAACCGACCGACGGGGCGACTCCGTCGGCGGCGACGCCACCACCCGACGGCTAGAAGGGGATCCGTCCCGGCCGAGATGCTGGGTGCTCGCTTGACCAGGGCTCATCAACGGCCGTGGCCCTGGCCCTTCTGGGCAGGGGCTGGCGGGTTCAGGCGTCCGAGGCGGGATTGTCGCCGGCGTTGGCAACGCTGACATCCATCTCGTGGGTCAGGAGGATCGCCTCGGCCACGTCGCGCATGGATTTCCGGGCGTCCATGCTGGTTTTTCGGATGCGGTGGAAGGCCTCGGCTTCGCGCAGCCCGTGAACCTCCATCAGGACGCCTTTGGCGCGCTCGACCAGTTTGCGGGTTTCCAGGGCGTCCTTGAGGCCGCCGACCTCGCGCTCGAGAGCGCGAAACTCGTCGAACCGGGCCAGTGACAGTTCGATCACCGGCATCAACTCGGTTTCCCGGAAGGGCTTGACCACGTAACCGACCACGCCGGCCTCTTTGGCCCGATCGACCAGCACCAAATCGGAGTAGGCGGTCAGGAGAACGACCGGCGCGATCCGCTCGCGGGTCAGCGCCTCGGCGGCCGTAATGCCGTCCACGTCCGGCATCTTGATGTCCATGATCACGAGATCGGGGAGCAGCTTGCGGGCGAGATCCATCGCCACGCGGCCATCGCCGGCTTCGCCGATCACGTCGTAGCCGAGGTGGATCAGCATCTCGCGCAGGTCGAGCCGGATCAACGACTCGTCGTCGGCGATGATGATGCGCGACGGCGTCGCGCGAACGGAAGCCGCGGTCCTCATCAACGTCCACACCCGATCCGGATCGGATCTCGAAGTCGCCGGATTCACCTTGCCGGCCGACGCCGCGCCGGAGGAGGAACGCGACGACGCGATGATGACGAACGGGAAGAAGTTGGTCGGGGCGAGAGGATTCGAACCTCCGACCACCGGTACCCCATACCGGTGCGCTACCGGACTGCGCCACGCCCCGAGTGCGCCGATTATAGCACGTAGCCCTGAGCGGTCAGCTATCGGCGATCAGCTTGCGGCTGACGGCTGATAGCTGACCGCTGACCGCTCGTTACTTGACCTCGGCCTTTGCCCCTGCCTCTTCCAGCTTGGCCTTGGCGGCGTTGGCCTCCTCCTTGGAGACGGCCTCCTTGACGGCCTTCGGGGCGCTATCGACGACGTCCTTGGCCTCCTTGAGGCCGAGGCTGGTCAGCTCGCGGACGGCCTTGATGACCTGGATCTTGTTCGCCCCGATCTCGGTCAAGATCACGTCGAACTCGGTCTTCTCTTCTTCTTCGACGGCAGCCGGGGCCGCGCCGCCAGCGGCCGCGCCGCCGCCCATCGCCACCGGCGCGGCGGCGGAAACGCCCCACCGATCCTCGAGCTGCTTGACGAGCGCGTTCAGCTCGAGAACCGTCATCTGCTCCAACTGTCCGATCAACTGCTCGTTGTCCACGAATGCCTCCTTGGGGAACTGCTCGCGCGACGACGGACGCCCGTCGTACCGTGTGCTGGGAAATGTTGGCTCGAACGCCGCGGCTTAGTCGGCGGCCTCCGGCTCCGGCTCCGCTTCGGTGCCGCCTCCGAGGGCGTCGGCGCGGGCTTGGAGCAGGTACGCGACCGACCGGCTGGGTCCGCCCAGCACGCCGATGGTCCGCGCCAGCGGGGAAACCAGGAGCGACACCAGGCGACCTTGCAGCACTTCTCGGGGCGGCAAGCTGGCCAACGCCTCGACATCCGCCGGACCGACCAAGCGCTTGTTCAGCACGCCGCCGCGCACCGTCAGGATCCGCGACGTGCGGGCGAAGTCGCTGACCGCCTTCGACACGCCGACGACATCGCCGTAGGCCATCACCAGCGCCGTCGGTCCCGCCAGCACCGTGGTCAGGTCGTCCATCCCGACCCGCGCCGCGGCGATGGTGGTCAGCGTGTTCTTGGCCACCCGGAACTCCGCATCCAAGGGACGCAGGGTCGAGCGCAACCCTTGCAGGTCCGACACGCCCAGGCCCCGGTAGTCCGCGACGATGGTCAATTGCGCCCGGTCGAGCTGATCGCTCAACTCGTCGATCGTCACCGCCTTTTGTCTCGTGGGCATCCGTTTCACCTCCTCTCTTGGGAACGAACGGGGAACCGGTTGTGCCGCGGTTACCCCTACGCGACCGGTCGTGACGAATCGGTGCCTCGACCGTCCAGCCACAAACACAAACGCCCCGGGCCGCGAACGACCCAGGGCGTGGCACGGTCCCGACGAGGCGGGAGCGCGCGAACCTCGGGCCTCGGTCGGAGATTAAGCGGGCAAAACCCGCGCCGACGGTCTACGGCCAGACGGAAGCGTTTCGGTTGTCCAGGAGCCGATTGGGCTTGGCGACCTACGCCGCCGAAGAAGCGTTGGCCAGCGTGACGTTGACGTCCAGCGGCACGCCGGGACCCATCGTGCTCGTGAGGGTCAGTGTACGGCAGTAGATCCCCTTAACGCCACTCGGCTTGGCCCGGACCAGGGCGTCGACCGTCGCGTACAGGTTGTCGCGCACCTGGTCGTCGCCGAAGCTTTTGCGGCCGATGGTGATGTGGACATTGCCGGTGCGGTCGTTGCGAAACTCGACCCGTCCGCCCTTCAACTCGCGGACCACGGCCGGCAGATCCTCCGGGTTGCGAACGACGGTGCCGGACCGCGGGTTCGGCATCAGTCCCCGGCGACCGAGGATCCGGCCGAGACCGCCGACCTTGCCCATCTGGTCAGCCATCGCCACCGCGGCATCGAACTCCAACCAACCACCCTGGATCTGGGCAACTAGGTCGTCGACCCCGACGTGGTCGGCGCCGGCGTCGCGCGCCACCCGCTCCGCTTCGCCCGCGGCGAAGACCAGCACGCGAACCGGCTTGCCCGTGCCGTGCGGCAACACGACGTTGGACCGCACGATCTGGTCCGCTTGGCGGGGGTCGATCCCCAACCTGGCGTGCAGTTCGAGGGTTTCGTCGAACTTGGCAAAGGTGACTTTTTTCAGGAGGGCGATCGCGTCCTCCGGGAAATAGGCGCGGTCTTCTTCGATCTGCTTCGCCGCGTCCTCGTACTGCTTGCCGTGCTTGGCCATCTCGTGGTCCTCCGGTGGTGCTGACGGGACCGCGTCGATCCCTCCCACCCGTGACGGTCCGCGCCCTACGCGCGGACCTCGATTCCCATGCTCCGGGCGGTGCCTTCGATCTGCTTGATCGCCCCAGGCAAATCTACCGCGTTGAGGTCCTTCAGCTTCAACTCGGCGATCTCGCGCACCTGGTCGACGGTGACGGTGCCGACTTTGGTGGTCTTTGGGTTCGCGGCGCCCTTGTCGATCCCGGCGGCGCGGCGGAGCAGGTCCGGCGCGGGCGGGGTCTTCGTGACAAAGGAGAACGAGCGGTCCTCATAGACGGTGATCACGACCGGGATGATCTGCCCGGTCATCGCCGACGTGCGCTCGTTGTACTCCTTGCAGAAGTTCATGATCGCGACGCCGTGCTGACCCAGGGCCGGGCCGATCGGCGGCGCCGGGGTGGCCTTGCCGGCCGGAATCTGGAGTTTGACGTACGCACGGATCCGCTTGGCCACGGTGTTCCTCCTTCGGACGCTGTCGGCGATCGGCGACCCGCAGCCGGCACGAGCCAAGACGCTGACGGCCGAACGCGAGCGGCTGATTGCTCGTCGCTACGTTTCTCGCTCTGCCTGCAAAAAGTCCAACTCGACCGGCGTTTCCCGGCCAAAGAAGGAAACCAGCACCTTGATTTTGCCGCGTTCCTGGTTGACCTCGTCGATCTCGCCACGAAAGTCGGCGAACGGCCCATCGACAATCCGCACGGTGTCGCCCCGCTGGAAGGTGATCTTGACCTTCGGCGCTTCGGCGGTCATCCCCTTGAGGATGGATTGGACCTCGGGTTCCGCCAGCGGCACCGGCTTGTTATTGACGTTGACGAACCCGGTCACGCCCGGCGTGTTGCGGAGGGCGTACCACGTGTCGTCGTCCATCGCCATCCGGACCAACACGTAGCCGGGAAAGACCTTGCGCTGGACGGTGTGGCGCTGGCTGTTCCGGATCTCTATTTCGTCCTGGGTCGGGACCACGATCTCGTGGACACGGTCGGACAAATCCAAGGCCTCGACCCGGCTCTCGATCGACTTCTTGACCTTGTTCTCGTATCCGGAGTAGGTGTGCAGCACGTACCAGCGGCCTTCCAAGACGGGCACGGTCTCGCCGCCGACCGTGGCCCGTTTGGCGGCCATCCGTTCCCGAAGCGTTGGGCGTCCCATGGGTGGATTCCTCCCCGGCCGCGTTTCGTTCCCGGCGCCGTCGAGGAGGCGGGAAGTCGTGCGGCGTCGGTTCCGCTTACGACGTCAATTCGAAGAGCTGGAACAACACCCAGTCGATCCCACCGAGCAGCAAGCCAAGGGCGATCGAGATCCCGATCACGACGACGGTCAAGTCTTTCGTCGTTTTCTGGTCCGGCCAGTTGATCTTGCGCATCTCCGAACGGGTGTCGTCGTAAAGCCGCCGAGCGCTCCCGATCCGGTCCGCGATCACGCTCCGCCGAGCCGGCGCGGGGGCATCCTTCGCGGGACGGTCGGTCCCGCGGTTCGGCCGCGACGCGGGCGCCGGGGTCGGCTCGGAGGCGGTGACCGGGGCCACCGGCGCGGCGGCGGCGGCTTGGGCAAGGGAGGCACGAGAGCGAGGTCGCCCGGTTGCCGGGGGAACCGTGGCGGTCTTGGCCGGGTTTTGCTTGGTGGTCGCCGATCGCCGCTGGGCGCTCATCGCCTCGGTCCTTCCCTGCACCCGGGATTGTGCCCGGAATGTGCCCCAGTTTCACACGCGAACGTGGGGCGTGCCCGTTCAGGCGCCGCCCCACCGCCGCTCCGTCTCGCGTTGCGCTTGGAGCATCGAACCTGGCAGGGCCGGCAGGAATCGAACCCGCAACCTACGGTTTTGGAGACCGTTGCTCTACCAATTGAGCTACGACCCTGTGCGCGTTTGCTCTGGCTTCGACCCCGCCCGGGGACGGGACGCGGTCCGGGACCGAACCGCCGGACCCCACCTGGCGCCAATCGCTCCGGGTTCCGCGGTCCGGTCCCGGCTAGCGCGTTTCCCGGTGCAACTGGTGATTCCGGCAGCGCGAGCAGAACTTCTTCAGTTCCAACCGCGCCGGATCGTTCCGTCGGTTCTTTTCCGTCGTGTAATTTCGCTCTCGGCACGTCGTGCATTCGAGCGTGATCGTCAGCCGGTCGGCTTTCGACTTCTTGGCCATTGTACTACATCCTCGTCGTGGTGGGCAGTGGGCGGTGAGCGGTGGTCAGAACGACGGGAGACCCGTTGAATCGTCGTTCTGGCCGCCGCTCATCGCCCACCGGCCACTTCGTGTTACTTCGTGATGCTGGTGACGACGCCGGCGCCGACGGTGCGGCCGCCCTCGCGGATCGCGAAGCGCAGCCCCTCCTCGATCGCCACCGGGGTGATCAGCTCGACCCCCATCTGCACGTTGTCCCCCG
>CADCWE010000147.1 GCA_902806325.1 uncultured Thermomicrobiales bacterium
GGCGTGCCCCTCCGGCGCGACGTGGATCCCGTCCCGGTCCGAGGAGAGGATCACCGAGGTGCGGCCGTTGGGGCCCTCCTCGATCACCTGAAAGCCACTGCCCAGCGCGGCCGGCAGCACGACCGGCCCGCGGATGTCGCGCCCGAGCCACCTGCCCGTGTGCGGCGGGTCGGCGCCCTGAGTGTTGGAAACACCGTGGCAGTGGATCGAGTTCACCGGTCGGTTGGTCTCCCCGATGGACGCGCCGCTCAACCTGCTTGCCGGGTGGCCGTTCCCGGCGCATCATAGCCGTCCGTCCTCCGGTCGTTCATCCCCGCTTCGCCATCCGCCCCGGTGCGGGCCGCACGATGCGACCTAGGAGTCGCGCGCCGTTCCAGCGAGACCGCCGGAAGGAGCCGTTGCCATGCCGTTCGTCGCGATCGCGGGCACCTACCACCTCGTCAACCGCACCCAAGCCGGCCGGGTCCAGGGGTTCGAACCGGACGGCGACTCGATCCGGTTTAAACCGGCCGACCCGGCGCTGCTGGGGCGCCTGAAGCGGGTCGGCAAGCCGGTCGCGCCGAACGCGATCGGCTCGGTCAACCTGCGCCTGGAAGGGATCGACGCCCTGGAACTCCATTTTCGACCGGAAGGGGCCGGGGCGGCGGAGAGCTTTCAGCCGCGCCCGCTGGCCGACCACGCCCGCGACGAGCTGACCGGGCTGCTCGGTCTCAACCCCGTGCCGTACACGCCGCCAAAGCTGGTCCGGGTCGACCCGCCGGTGGAGCGCGACGCGGCGCCGGGCTACATCCTCTCCCGCGCCCTGGATGTCCACGGGCGGCCGGTCTCGTTCGCCTTCGCCGGGGAGCCGCCCGTGGCCGATGGCGCCGAGGCGGTGTTGGAGACCCTGCTGCTCCGGCGGAGCCTGAATTACAAGCTGCTCAACGCCGGTCACGCCTACCCGCTCTTCTACGAAGGGTTGTTCTGGGATCTGCGCGCCGTCCTCGCCGCCGCCGCCAAACGCGCACGGGCGCAGGGGCGGGGGCTGTGGCCGCGAGACCGCTCCCAGGCCGGTCTGACCGTCGACGACCAGGGCGACCTGGAACGCGACGGCGTCCTCTTCCCCAAGCTGTTTCGCCGCCTGAGCGAGTTCTTCGCCGCCGAGGGGACGGGCGGGGGGCTTGCGCCGTTTCTGCCCTGGCTGGAGGCGAAGGACGAGCGGGTCCAGGAATTGCCGACCTGCCGCTTCACGCACTTCGACAACATGGTCGCGGTGGACGGCAACGCGGTCCGGCTGGCGCGGCGGCCGGAGGAATTGGTCTTCATCAGCGCGAAGGTGGAGGCGGTGTAGGTGGTGGGGGACCGGCCCCCTCCCCCAACCGCGGGGGAGGGGCATTCGCCTCCGCGCTGCCCATAATCACAACCGTGTTGCGTTCCCGTACCGCCTGCCAAGGGAGCAACGGGGCCAAACCACCGACTACGCCTCCTGCACCCCCGGGTTTCCGTCTTCGACCACGAACGAGGCGACGGTCTCGATTTCGGCGCCGGGTTGGAGGGCGGTGGTCAACACCTTGTAGTCGCTCTGCCAGCGGTCGGCGGCGACGGTGCAGGAGACGTAGCCGCCGCGGCGGGGGTCGAAGTATTTGACGTGCGGGTTCTCGGCCAGGTACGGCTCGAAGAACCCGGCGGTGCCGGCCGCCTCCGAACTGATGGACGTGCCGATGAACTCGGTGCCGATGGTCGTCGAGGTCTCGTCCCGCCAATCCGCCTTCAGGTCGTTGGCCCACGAGCAGTGGATGTCGCCGGTGATCACCACCGGGTTGGCGATCCCCCGGCTCATGATGTGGGCCAGGATGCGGGAGCGGGCGGCGGGGTAGCCCGGCCAGGAGTCGTTCCAGTACAGCTCGCCGGGGCCGGGTTGCTGCTCCAGCTCGGCCATCTGCAACGACTGGGCGAGCACATTCCAGCGCGCGGTCGAGGCGTCCAAGCCGGCGAGCAACCACTGTTCTTGCTCCGGCCCCAGCATGGTCGTGTTCGGGTCGACGGCGGCCGGGCAGCGGACCTGGGCGCCCTCGCCGCAGGGGTGGTCGGAGCGGTACTGGCGGGTGTCGAGGACCTGGAATTGGGCCAACGCGCCGTAGTTGAGGCGGCGGTAGAGCCGCAGCGACGGCCCCTGCGGCAAGGAGGCGATCCGCAGCGGCTGGTGCTCGTAGTAGGCCTGGTAGGCGGCGGCGCGGCGCTCCAGAAAGAGATCTTCCGGCACGCCGTCTTCCGAGTGCTGCGCGGCGTAGTCGTTCTCGACCTCGTGGTCGTCCCAGGTCACGATCCAGGGGAAGGCGGCGTGGGCGGCTTGCAGATCCGGGTCGGACTTATAGAGCGCGTACCGGTTGCGGTAGTCGAGCAGGGTTTGGATCTCGCCCTCGCCGGTGTGGACGCGGACCTTTTCCGGGTCGTCGGTCGTCGGGCCGTACTCGTAGATGTAGTCGCCGAGGTGGAAGACCAGATCCAGCTCCTCCGCCGCCATGTGGCGGTAGGCGCCGAAATAGCCGTCCTCCCAGTGCTGGCAGGAGGCGAAGGCGAAGCGGAGGGCATCCGGGTTGGCGTCGGGCGCCGGTGCGGTCTTGGTTCGCCCAATCGGGCTGGTCTCGCCCAGGGCGTCGAAGCGGTAGTAGTAGACGGTCGCCGGCTCCAGTCCTTCGACGTCGATATGGACGCTGTGCCCGAGATCGGCCGTCGCGGTGGCGTCGCCGCTCTGCACAATCCGGGAGAACCCTTCGTCGGCGGCCAGTTCCCAGCGGACCGGCACCGGGTCGCCGGTCATCCCGCCGCCGTTGGCGGGATCCGGCGCCAGGCGGGTCCAGAGCACGACCCCATCCGGCAGCGGGTCGCCGGAGGCGACGCCAAGCGCGAACGGCGTGTTGCCGTAGCTCGGGGTGGCGACCGGATTGGCGCCGGGCGTGGCTTGGGCGAACGCGCTCCGCGTCGGTCGCCCGGCAAAGCTGACCGCAACCAGGCCGGTCCCGGCGACGCCCAGGATGGCGCGGCGGTTGATCCGCGCCGTCAGCATTCGCTCGAATCGCGCGCGATCCATCATCATGTCTCCTCGCGATCGCCCGTGCGGGACGTAGCCCGGCCCTGCGGATCACGGGCGAGGATCGGAACACCGCGGCGACACCGCACTGCCGGGTGCCACGGTGGCAGCGGCGATCTCGGAACGGATTAAGGAAGGGTGATCCGGCGATTAAGTGGGCGCTAACGGGGTCGGCGCCTCATCGCCATGATTCCGTCGTGATACGCCTGGGCAGAAGACCGGGCGGATCCCTGGGTCCGCCCGGTTCCCGGGCCACCCCCGCGGTGGTCTCGTCAACCCCGGCCAACCCGTCCCGCCGCCCCCCGATCCGTTATCCTGCAACCCGCGTTGCGCGTCCGCCAAAGGAGACCCCGAATGACCGACCCGAACCGCCCCGCCAACGGTCACCCCTCCGACCAACCCGCCTACGACTACGAGCAATACGCCGCCGTCCGCCGCTACGGGCCGGCGCTGGCGTTTTCGCCGGACGGGTCGGAGATCGCCTACGTCGTCAACACCTCCGGCCAGTTCAACATCTGGCGCCAGGCCACCACCGGCGGCTACCCGCACCAGGTCACCCTCTACGAGGACCAGGCCATCCGCCAGGTCGCCTGGTCCCCGGACGGCGCCTGGTTGCTCTACGCCGCCGACCGCGACGGCGACGAGTTCCACCAACTCTACCGCATCCCCGCCCGGGGCGGTCGCCCGGAGCAACTGACCGACGCCCCGAAGGCCCAGCATTACCTGGCCGACGACCCGTTTTCCCCCGACGGCCGTACGATCGCCTACGCCGGCAACGACCGCGATCCGACGAACCAGAACGTGATCGTGCGCGACCTCGACGGAGCCGAGGTCGGCCGCCCGATCGTCGCCGAAGGCAGTTTTAGCCCCGCCGGGTGGTCGCCGGACGGTCGACACCTGACCGCGGTCAAGGCCGACTCCAACACCGACACTGACGTCTTTCTGGTCACGCTCGACGGGTCCGAGCCGCGCCGCCTGACCCCCCACGAGGGCGACGTTATCTTCTGGCCCGGCCCGTGGGCGGCCGACGGCTCCGGCTTCTACCTGGTGACCAATCAGGACCGCGAGTTCGCCGGATTGGCGTTCTACCATCTGGCCAAGGACGGGTGGGACTGGGTCGAAACGCCGGAGTGGGACATCGAGCACCTCGCCGCTTCCCGCGACGGCCGGTTCCTGGCCTGGGTGGTCAACGAGGACGGCGTCTGCCGCCTCCACGTCCGCGACCTCCGCAGCGGCGAGGAGGTGCCCGTGCCCGGCGTGCCGGAGGGGGTGGTGACCGGGTTCGCGATCTCGCCGGACGGCGCCAAGCTGGGCCTGCTGCTCGGCCAGGCGAAGCAGCCGACGGAGGTCTTCGTGGTCGACCTGCTGGACGGCTCCACCACCCAGCTCACCGACGGCTTCCTCGGCGGGATCCCGGCGGAGATCCTGGTCGCGCCGGAACTGGTCCGCTACCCGACCCACGACGGCAAACAGATTCCGGCCTGGTTGTACCGGCCGCAGGGCGATGGCCCGTTTCCGGTCGTGCTCTCGATCCACGGCGGGCCGGAGTGGCAGGAACGGCCGCGCTACAGCGCGCTCTATCAGTACCTGCTCGGGCGGGGGATCGGCGTCCTGGCGCCGAACGTCCGCGGCTCCACCGGCTACGGCAAAACCTACCAAACGCTGATCCACCGCGACTGGGGCGGCGACGAGCTAAAGGATTTCGAAGCCGCCGCCCACTACCTGAAGGGTCTGGATTGGGTCGACGGCGATCGCCTCGGCGTCTACGGCGGCTCCTTCGGCGGTTTCGCCACGCTCTCCTGCGTCAGCCGCCTGCCGGACTTGTGGGCCGCCGCGGTCGACATCGTCGGCCCGTCGAACCTGGTCACCTTCGCCAAGGCGGTGCCGCCGACCTGGCGCCGCTACATGGCAAAGTGGGTCGGCGATCCGGAGACCGACGTCGACTTCCTGATGGAGCGCTCCCCGATCTCCTACGTCGACCAAATCACGGCCCCCTTGTTCGTGATCCAGGGCGCCAACGACCCCCGCGTGGTCCAGGGGGAGAGCGACCAGATCGTCGCGCGCCTCCGCGAGCGCGGCGTCCAGGTCCGCTACGATGTCTACCCCGACGAGGGCCACGGCTTCACCAAGCGCGCCAACGAGCTGAAGGCGACCGGGGACACCGCGGCCTTTTTCGTCGAGCATCTGGTGGGCGCGGCATCGTAGAGGCGCATGGCATGCGCCCTGGTCGCCGAGCGACGTGACGATTCTTGGGACAGCCGTCCGGGGCATCGTTCCGGGTTGGCGTTGTAGGGGCGCATGGCATGCGCCCCTACAACGCCAACCCGCGCGGCCGACGTCGCACCGTGATACGATCCCCCCATGGATAGTGACGCGCGCAACCACAGAGCCGGACGGACGGGCGCGTAGGCGCCCGAGCCCCACCGGCCTCTGATTCCCCGAAGCTTCCGGTCCGGCCCGTTCGGGGCCGGGTCAGTCATTGGCGACGACAGGAAAACCCGACCGGGTGGTGGGCGTGGGCGCCGCGGTTCCGCGGTTGTTCGCGTTCGACCATCCGGGGGTGCTTCTGTGCGTCAGCCAGGCCCACTATCCGCCCAACGTCGCCACTTCCTCGTCGTGCTCCTCGGCTTCGCCGAACTCGGCTTCGTCAGCGGCGTCTTCACGGTGCTGCTGCCGGATCTCAACGCCGCGCTCGATCTGGGTCCGGAGCGGCTCGGCGCCGCGCTGTCGGTGCTGTTCTCCGCCGGCATCGTCGGCCTGCTGATCGGCGGCCGCTTCGCCGATCGGATCGGCCGGCGCCCGCTCTGGGTTTTCGGGAACAGCGTCGGCGGCCTGATGCTGCTCGCCTTGAGTTTGGTCGAGGGCTACGGCGTCCTGCTCGTCGCGCTGTTCGCCGGCGGGTTGTCCTCCGGTGCCGCGAACCTGTCCGCCAACGCGCTCGGCGGCGACCACGAGCGGCACCATGGGACCCGGTCGATGACCGCCCTCCACGCCGGGTACAGCGGCGGCGCGGTGGTCGGCGCGACGTCGACGGCCGTGGCGTTGGCCGTCGGCGTTGGGTTCCGCACGGTCTACGTCGTTGCCGGCGTCATCATGCTCGGTCTGGCCGTTGCCGCCGCCCGGTTGCCGATCCCGCCGCACGGGGCCGCGGTGCCGGCCACGAACGGCGGCGCGACCCAGGCCGGGTCGCTCGGGCTGCTGCGCCAGCCGGGCGTGCGACTGGCCGTCGGCCTGGTGGTGGTCGCGCACTTCGGCGACGGGGCGCTGGAGAGTTTCAGTTCGATTTACCTGCGCGATCTGCTCGGGAGCGGCCCGCTGTTGGTCGGGTTGGGCATCGCGGCCGTCCACCTGGCGATGCTGGTTGGCCGGCTGATCGGGTCGGCCGGGTTGCGCCGCTTTGGCGAGCGGCGGGTTGTTGTCGTGGCCGGGGTCGGGGCGGCGGTCGGGGTGGCGGTCGCGCTCGGCACGCGAGCCACCGGGGTCGCCATCGCCGGCCTGTTGCTGGTTGGGTTCTGCCTCTCGCCGGTGGTGCCGATCGCGTTCTCGCTGGCGGGCCGGGCCGCGCCGGGGCGGGGCGGGGCGGCGGTCTCGTTGGTCACGGTCGCCGGGCACGGCTCGTTGGTCGTCGCCCCGTCGCTGATCGGCCTGTTGGCGTCGTGGTCGTCGTTGCGCCTGGCGCTGACGCTCGTGGTCGGCACCTCGCTCGGCATCGCGGCGATCGGGCGGCGGCTCCCGGCGGACGGCGAAACGGAACTCGCCCGACCAGACTAGGGCCACCGGTCGGGCGGGTCGGCGACGTGGCGGACGGCCGGGTTGGGAGGCTGAACCGGCCGCGGTTTGCGGGGGCGACGGTCGAGGAGGAACGGGGCGGGGAAGATCGTCCGTCCTCGCATTCTGCTCTTGACCCTGGGGGCGGAGCTTTCGCCGTTGCATTCACGCTTGCCAGCCGGCGGCTCCCTTCTTCCCCGAAGGGTGGGTGAACGGGTGGCCGGTGGGATCGGGGGCATCTGCCCGACCCGTGTACCATTCCTCCCGTGACCCACGCCGCCGCCGCGCGAGGCAACCACCATCACGACCTCGTTGGCGCCCTGTCGGCGGCGGCGGCGACCATCACGGTCGGCGCCTCGGTCGCCGTGTCCAGCCTGCTGACGGACTACCCGGCGCTGGGTGGCCAGGCCGCGCGCTACGCGGTCGCGGCGGCGGTGCTGGCGGGGTTGCTGCGGGCGCGGGAAGGCGGGTTCCGGCGCCCAAGCGGGCGGGATCTCGTCTACGTCGTGGCGCTGGCGACCACGGGGTTAATCGGGTTCAACCTGTTTTTGCTCGCGGCGCTGGAAACGGCGGACCCGGCGGCGGTCGGGGTGATCGTCGGCTGCGCGCCGGTGTTGCTGGCGGTTTCCGGGCCGCTGATGGCCGGGCGGCGACCGGGTGGGCGGGTGTTGGTCGCCGCCGGGGTGGTCGTCCTCGGCGCGGCGCTGGTCGAAGGCGGCGGCGGCGCGACGTTGGCCGGGGTGCTCTTCGCCGTCGGCGCGCTGTTCGGGGAAGCGGCGTTTTCGCTCCTGGCGGCGCCGGTGCTGCCCCGGCTCGGGCCGCTGGCGTTGTCGACCTACGCTTGCGTCGCCGGTAGCCTGCTGCTCGGGGGCGGGGCGTTCCTCGTCGACGGCGCGTCGGCCATGCCCCGGCCGACGGCGACCGAGGCGACCGCCCTGCTGGTGCTGGCGGTCGCGGTCACGGCCGGCGCCTTCGTCGCCTTCTACACCGGCGTCGAGCGATTGGGGGTGGCGCGGGCGGGGTTGTTCACCGGCCTGATCCCGATCGGCGCGCTGCTCGGCGCGGCGGCGGTGGACGGGGACGCGGTGACCCCGCTGCGCGTGGTTGGTGTGGGGATCGTGGCCACCGGGGTGGTAGCCGGGATGACCGGCGGTGGGTCCGGCGGACGGGGAACGGGGAACGGGGGACGGGGTGCGCGTAGGGCCGCACGGCCGACCCAACCCCCGTTCGGCGTCCCCGTCGTCGGTCCTCCCCAACACCGTCTCGCGGAAACCCCGGGGCGGGACCTCGTTGCGGCTGGAGACGCCGAGCTTGGCGTTGGCGCGGTGACGGCGCCGTTCGACCGAGTGCTCGGCGAGGAGCAGGGTGGCGGTGACCCACCAGGGACCACCCGCGGGCCGCGGCATCCGCAGGTCTCCGGCCCGGGGCATCGTGACGACGCCCCGGATCCCGCCGGCGATCGGCCGCGCCGGTGCTAGAAGAGGCTGCCGATCCCGTAGAGCGTTAAACCGAACAGTCCGACGATCGCGATCAGAACGATCGGGGCGAGGGAGGCAAGGATCCCGACCGCCACCGCCCGGCCGGTGCTGATGTCCAGGGCGTGGCGGAGGGCGATCACCGACGCGACGATGAACCAGACCCCGCCGACGAACGCCAGCAGCGGACCGAGCACCGGGATGAAGCCGAAGACCGCCAGCAGCGACGGCGTGTAGGCGAACCCGAGGGTGCGCAGCAATTGGCCCCAGGTGGCCGAGGTGGCCGCGCCCGCCAGCAGCCGGGTCCCGATCAGGAACGCGATTCCGGCGAAGAACGCCCACCCGATCACGCCGGTGAAGATGCCGCCGATCAGGCCGCCAACCCCTTCGTCGCGGATCGAGCCGATCCCTGCCGCCACCGCCGCCAACACGACCACGATCGCCGCCTGCCCGGTGGCGGTGGTGTCGCGTTCGACCTCCTCGTAGGTGTGGGGGTTCAGTCGCGCCGCCCCTTGCATCCGCGCCACCAAGGCCCCGGAACCCGTGCCCATCCCCTGCATCGTTCACTCCCCCGCCATCGTCGCCGTGCGAACGAACGGCCGCCACCGTAGGCCCAAACGGCGGTTCGCGCAAGGCGAGACGGAGGTCGGAAGTCGGTCGTACGACCTGCGATCAGGCGACCGGCGACCGGCGACCGGCGACCCTGTCAGTTCCGACGTCCGACTACCAAAACGGCAGCGACGGGTCGTACCGCGGGAACAAGGCGAAGAGGCAGACGGCGGCCAACGCGCGTGCCAGCGTCGGCCCGAGCAGCGATCCGGTCAGGTGGCGCGTCCCGCCAAGGACCAACCCGGCCGCGAAGACGATGCCGATCAGCTCCGGCGAGCGGTAGGCGAGGTGGACCAGCGCGTCCGCCGCCGCCGCGGCAACGATCGCCGGAACCGGACCGGCGAGGTCACCGGCGGCGCGTTGCACCACGCCCCGGAACACGTACTCCTGGGCGAACCCGGCGAGCAGGAAAACCGTCCCGGCGGCGACCAGGGACCAAGCGGTGGCGCCGTCGGTCACCGGCGGCGGGCGGAGGACCCGGTATTGGGCGTAGCCGAGGGCGATGCCGGCGATTCCGACGCCCAGATCCAACGGCACCCCGCGCCATCGCCACCGCAGCCGCAGACCGACCGCCGCCCGGTCGAACCCCGCTGCCCGCACCGCCAGCAGGCCGCCGAGCAGCACCGGCGCGGCGACCCACCCGTGCCGGGCCAGCGGGGACGCCTCCGCGAGCGGCAGCGCGATCCCGATCACCCGCAGCAGGGGCACCAGCGCCAGCGCCACCAGGCCGGCGGTCGTCGCCGACGCTTGGTCGCCGCTCGAACCGTCCACGCCGCGCCCGGCGGTCCGGGCGGCGGTGGCGAGGATCACGGCCAGGAACGCCCCGTGACCGAGCAGACCCCAGCGCGGGGCGTAGGTGGCGGCGATCTCGACGGCGACCAACATCACCGCCGCGACGACCGCCCAGGCCCAGAACGCGGCGGACACTGTCCGTCCTCGGGTCGCCGCCGCCGGGGGGACGCCCGGCGCGGGCCATGTCGGATAGCGGCGGTCGCGCGCGCCGGTGTTACTCATCCGACGGGAGGGATCGTACGACGCGGGGCCTCGGCCGATGCCGGCGTCGGCCGCTCGGCGTTGACCCGGAGTTCGACGACGCGATACGGCGTGGTGTCGTCGGGGCGGTCCTGACGCCAAAGCTCGAAGCGGATCGGCAGTCGCTCGCCTTCGGTTGTGGCCACGTAGCGGATCTGTCCGGTCCAGGTTTCCCCGTTCTCGACGGTGAAAACGGGCAGGGGATCGACCGCGGCGCCGCCGCCGGAGATCGTCAGAAGGTAGCCGACCGTCTTCCGCTCGCGGTTGGTGACGGTGAGGCGCACCTCGACCGGTTGGCCGACGACGAGATCGCGCTCGTACCACCGCGCCTCGCCGCTGGCGTTCAGCAACGCGATCTCGGTCAACGGCTAGGGCCGGAGCCGCCCTATCAGCACCGGTGCGGCGCTCGTGGCGAGCAGGCCGACGATCAGGAGCGCCATTGCCGCGAGACGCCGGGTCGAAGTGGTCCAGCGGCCGGGCGGCGAGACGCGGGGCAGATCGAGGACGGCGGCGAACCGCTCCTCCCGGGGGAGCCGCGACCGGCGGATCCCCGCGCCGGCGCCGGCCACCGTGACCACGCCGAGCAGGGCGACGACGATCGGCGTCGGCGCCAGGGTCCAGGGCGAAAACTCGATCGCCAGCGCGATCGGGGGGACGCTCGCCAAGGATAGCCCGCCGGCCAGCACCAGCCGCTCCACCGCGTCGAGACCGCTACGGCTGGGGAACAAGAGCGAGACGAGCGCGTAGCCCGGCAGGAACAACACCAGCGGCAGTCCCAGCACCACCCGCGCCGCCGCCGGTGCCTCCAACCAAACCGCGGCCGCCCCGATCCAGGCCAGCGCGGCCGCGAGGACCAGATCGAGCGCGCCCGCCCCCGAGGTTACCGCCGCCGGCCTCGCGATCACCTCCTCCGCGTCCCAGGACGGGCGAGGCGATCGGGGTCGAGATGGCGCATCCCGGCGCGCCGGCTGGTCGAGCACCGTTTCCTCCGCGACGGGCGGTTCGCGCCGCTCGATCCCTTGGCGCCGGTCGCGGTCGCCGATCGGCGAGACCTGCCATCGGCGGGGGGCGGTTCCGGCGGGACGGCTAGAAGGCGCGCAGCAGCCGCAGCGCCACGATCCCGGCAAACACCAGCGCCAGCGGCGCCAATCCGACGTCCAAGATCCGTCCGACCAGCCGCGCCCGCGGACCAGGCACCGAGGTCGCGATCTCCTTGGCGATCAGCAAGACCACCAGGAGCACCACCACCGTCAGGTCGGTCCCGGTCGCGCCGGTGCCCACCCCGCTCAGCGAACCGGTGGCCTCCGGGGTGGTGGTCACGCGGGGCCGCCTTTCGCGTCGAGAGCGCCGCTCGCGCCCGGAGATGGTGACCCGGAAGCATACACGGCACCGCCGTTCCCGAGCGGTCGCCGGGCCGGCCTTCTGGCCGGAACAGGGTTCCCTCCGTCGTCCGATCCGGGTGCGGGCGGCGTTGGACCCTATGGTATCCTGGCGGGACGATGCGCGATCTTCGATGCCCCCGCCGCACCGCGGCGACGCGGCGGATCCCGGTGGGCGACCGGTGGTGACCAGCGCGTGAGCACGACCGCCGGGCCGGTGTTGGTGGTGCCGCTGTCGATCCGGGTCGCGCTCGATCTGGTCGTGGCTGGGATTGCGCGGGACGCCGATCGACCAGACGGGCCGGCCCCCGCCCGCACGATCGGCGTGCCGTGGTTGATCGCGGAGTTCGAACGCTACGGGACGGCGGCGGTCACGGATGCGCTGATCGCTCTCGGCGCGTCTCCGGAAGAAGCGCGGGCGGCGATTGTCGCCCACCGCCCGGCGCGGGTCTGGACCGTGGCCGCCGGGCCGCTGGGCGCGTTGCTCCGGCCGCTGCGCGCGGCGCCGGTGCCGCTCCTCCCCGATCTTTCGCCGGCGGCCTGGCGCGAACTCGGCTACGTCGCCGCGACGGCCGACGGCGTGGAGGGCCCAGGCGCCGTCCTCTGGGCGATCGCCGAGCGGGCTTGGACCGCCGGCCGGCGACCGGATCTCGCCGACCGCTGCCGGATCGGGTTGATCCGGAGCATGGTCGCCACCGGCGGTCATCGGTCGCTCGCGACGGTCGCGGTCCGTGCCTACCGGGAGCGCGCGTGAACGCGCCCGCCGCTCCCGATCCGGCCGCGATCGCCGCCGCCGTCGCGGGATTGGATTGGTGGTTCGACGGGATGCGGATCGGGGGCCCGTTCCCCGGCTACGGCGGACCGGTCGTCCACTGGTGGAACCATTGTCTGGCCTACCAGGGCGCCGGGCTCGATTGGCGCTACGAGGGCATCGTCGCCGGCTACCTCACCTTATGGCGCCGCTTCGGCGACCGAAGCTGGTTGGACAAGGCCCGGCGGGCCGGGGACGACTTGGTCGCCGGGCAGTTGCCGGACGGGCATTTCCGCAACTCGGGCTTCGAACGCAACCCTGGCACCGGTGGCACCCCGCACGAGGTCGCCGCCGATGTCGCGTTGCTTCTCCTCGCCCAGGCCCTGGCCGGCGCGGCCGACCCGGCGGCGGCGCGGTACCTCGCCGCCGCGCGCGCGAACCTGGAAGCCTTTGCCTTCGGTCAACTCTGGCACGCCCCGACCGCGACGCTGTGGGACGCGCCGGGCGCCGTCGGTTTTGTCCCGAACAAGGCGGCCACCTTCGCCGAGGCGACCATGCTCCTGGCCGCCGCGACCGGCGACGACGCCCTTGTCGAACGCTACGCCGTGCCGACCGCCGAGCGGATCGTGGGGTTGCAGATCCGCCGCTTCGGCGACCCGCTCGACGGCGCGATCGCGCAGAACGTGCTCGGGACGCGCGTGGTCGAGAAGTACTTCCCGCTCTATATCGCCCGGTGTGTTCCCGCGCTGCTGCAGGTTGCCGAGCGCACCGGCCAGACCCGGTTCCGCGACGCCGCGGTGGCCGCCGCCCGATTTCTGGTCCGGATCCGCGAGCCGGACGGCGGCTTCCCGCAGGTGCTCTACCCGCGGGGGAGGCGCAACCGCTACCCGCGCTGGATCGCCGGCCAAGGGGACATCGTCCGCGCGTTATCGCTGGTTGCCGCCGAAGGGGCGCCGGTTTCCGCCGATGCGACGGTGGCCTGGATCCTCGGCGGCACCCGCCCGGATGGCCGGATCGCCACGGCGAACGGGTTCGGCCGGGTGGTGCCGGGGCGGGGACGGCGGGACCGGTTCGCCGACGAGGTCGGCGTGGTCGGCTGGTGCGACAAGGCGTTCCGGGCGCTGGCGGCGATCACCGATCGGTCTCCGACGGAGTCCGACGCGACCTTCGCCGCCCCGGTGCCAACGCCGCGCGTGGTCGCGGGGGTGGTGCGATGACGGCCACGCCGCCGGTGAGCGTGCTGCTGCCGGCCTGGAACGAGGCGGCGACGCTGGGCCGCTGCCTGGACTCGCTGCTCGCCATCGCCTGGCCGGAACTGGAGATCGTGGTCTGCGCCGGCGGGTGGGACGGCACGCTGCCGATCGCCGAGCGCTACGCCGCCGCGCACCCGGGGCGGGTCGTGGCCCTGGAGCAGCACCGGGGCGACGGGAAGCAGGTGGCGCTGCGGCGGTGCCTGGCGCACGCCCGGCACGATTGGTTCTACTTCACCGACGCCGACTGCGTGGTGCCGGAGGCGACCTTCCGGGCCGTGATCTCGCCGGTGATCGCCGGCGAGGTCGACGCCGCAACCGGCCCGTCCGAGCCGCTGCCGGAACAACGCCGCCTCCCGCTCGTGCGGCACCAGTGGGCGACCGGTCGGGACGTCGATCGCCGGCGCGGTCCGGTCGCGACGGGTCTGTTGGGCCGCAACTTCGCGATCGGCCGCGCGGGGGTCGCGATCGCCGGGAACCTCCGGGAAGATGTCCGGATGGGGACGGATTACCATCTGGCCGTGCGGCTGTTGGAGGCCGGCGGCACCATCCGCTTCGTCCCGGCGCCCGTCCAATCGCGGTACCACGAGCAGATCGGTCCGTATCTGCGGCAGCAGTCGCGCTGGTTGCGCAACACGCTGCTCCACGGCTGGCGGTACCGTGACGCCGGGGAACTGCGCGGCAGCGGTCGAATCGTGGCGCTCGGGACGGCGATCCTCGGCTGGCCGGTGACGTGGCCGTGGACCCGCTGGGCTGGGGTCGGGCCGTGGGCGGTGATCGTCGCGGCGTTGGTGGCGGCGCGAGTCGGTCGCGGCCGGAGGCTGGACCGGGAAACCGGCGATCCGTCCCCGCCGTTGCCGCTGGCCGTCGGGTACGCCGGGCGCCACACCGTCGTCGACCTGCTGGTCTGGACGCGCCCGGTGCTCGACCTGGCGATCCGCCGCCGGCGCCTGCGCTGGTGATCGGCGGCGCCGGGACGACGGCATCGGGCGACGGACTGCCGCCCCGGATCACGAGGCCGGGGCCAGCAACCCGTCCCCAAGCACCAGGTCGAGGACCAGCGAGCGGTAGCCCACCGTGTCGAAGAGGACCACGATTTTGGCCCCGTCGTCGTAGCGCACCACCAGGCCGTCGCCCCATTTGCCGTGCCGGACCCGGCTCCCGAGCGGGAACGGGCGATCGGCGTCGGCCTCGGCGGCCGGCGCAACCAGTCCGGCCAGGCAATTGTCGCAGTTGCCGCACGGAGGCGCGAAGGCTTCGCCGAAGTAATTGAGCAGGTATTCGCGGCGGCAGGCGCGGGTTCCGGCGTAGCCGCGCATCATCTCCAATCGGGAGTGGTCGACCTTTCGCTGGTTGTCTTGGGCGTGGACCGCCGCCTGGGCCGCCTCGGCCGGATCGGCGCCGGCGTCGCCGGAAACGACGCCGCCGGAGGGCAGCAGTTCGACCGCGCCAACCTCCTCCAACCGGTTCAGGGCGCGCCCAAGGCGGGTGTCGGTCATCCCGACGACGTCGCGCAGGGCGATCGGCGGGACGGGATCGTCCGCGAGTTGGACCAGATGGACGATCCGCTCCGTTTCATCGACGTCCAAGGAGCCACCGGCGGTGAAGAAGCGGCGCAGGTCGAGATCGGACGGCGCAAAGTAGAGGACGGCCTCGGCCGGCTCACCATCGCGACCGGCGCGGCCGAGTTCCTGATAATAGGCGTCGACCGACTCGCTGATGTCGAGGTGGTAGACGAAGCGGACATCCGGCTTGTCGATCCCCATCCCGAACGCCGTGGTCGCGACGATCACCGCGATCCCGCCGGACATAAACGCGTCCTGGGTCCGCTCGCGGGCGGCGGTGGACATCCCGGCGTGGTAGGCGGCGGCGGCGACGCCGCGGGCGGTCAGTTCGGCGGCAAGGCCCTCGGTCCGTTTCCGGGTCGCGGCGTAGACAATCCCCGGCCCCGCCCCGGCGACCACCCGCTCGACCAGGGCTTCGCGCTTGGCCGCCTCGTTCTCCGCGTCCTTGCCGCGGGCGAAGGTTTCGACGGCGAGGCAGATGTTCGGTCGGTCGAACCCGTGAACCAGGATCTCCGGCCCGTCCATGCGCAAGCGCTCGACGATCTCCTGGCGGACGGGGGGCGAGGCGGTCGCGGTCAAGGCCAAGATCGTCGGGTGGCCAAGCGCCTCGACGAGGCCGCCCAGGCGCAGGTACTCCGGTCGGAAGTCGTGCCCCCACTCGCTGACGCAATGGGCCTCGTCGACCACCACCAACGACGGTTTCGCGGCCCGGATCCGGTCGATCGTGTCCGGGTTGGCCAACTGTTCCGGCGCCAAAAAGAGGTACTCCAGGTCGCCGCTCGCCAGGTCGGCGAAGGTCGCCCGCCGCTCCCGCGCCGAGATCGCGGAGTTGACCTGAGCGGCGGCGGCGGCATCCTGCTCGCCGATCGCCTCCACCTGGTCGCGCTGGAGCGCGATCAAGGGCGAGACCACCACGGTCGGGCCGTCCAGCAGCGCGCCGGCGATCTGGTAGATCGCGGACTTGCCGGAGCCGGTCGGCATCACCGCCAGGGTGTCGTGCCCGGCCAGCACCGCCGCGACGGCGGCCTCCTGGCCGGAGCGCAGTTCGTCGTAGCCGAACGTCTCGCGCGCGGTGCGCCGGATGCGCACCGTCGTCGATGGGCGACGCTTCGTCGCCGGGGTCTTGGAGGTGCCCATGGGTGGGTCGAGGGTCCCTTCTTGGATGCCGCCGCGCGAGTTCCGGGGGGGCGGGCACGGGGCCGCCGGCGGCCCCTGGACGCAAGCCCGATTCCACGCCCTGGGTGACATCGGCAGGCCCCTTAGCACCTGCTACCGGGGCGTTGCGCGTTCGCTGGCACGCCTCCTGCCCTCACCGCGGGCGGAAGATCGCCGGGTCGGGCTTCGGCCGCGCTGCCCAAGCAATGGAGGGTCCCGTGGTCAAGCTCGTGTCGACCAAGACGCACGCCGTCCTCGACTACGTTTCGGTCGCCGCGCTGGCGACGCTACCGCGGGCGCTCGGCTGGAGTCCGCCGGTGACGAACCTCCTGACCGGCGCCGCCGCTTCGACGCTCGTCTACAGCCTGCTGACCCGCTACGAGTTGGGCGCCGTCAAGCTGCTGCCGATGCCGGCCCACCTGGCCCTGGACGCGGCCAGCGGGGCGATGCTGGCATCGGCGCCGCTGGCGCTGACGAACGAGCGCAAGGCGGTGGTTGGCGCCCTGATCGGGATCGGCCTCTTCGAGATCGCGGCCGCGTTGTCGACCGCGACGGAACCGGGCGCTCCCGCCGCCGTCTAGGTCGCGGTTCGGTGGCGCGCAACGCCGGTTCGCGGCGGTGCCGCCGGCGCCCGCGCGGAGTTCGCGCCGGTGACCAAGGTCCGGTTCGAGGAGATGTTTCCGTGGGAGCTGGCGCGGGCGATGGCCGCCGCGCCGATCTGCTACCAACCGCTCGGCGTGCTGGAATGGCACGGGGAGCAGAACGCGGTCGGTCTGGACGGGATCAAGGCCCAGGCCGTCTGCGAGGCGGCGGCCCGCCGCTCCGGCGGCGTGGTCGTGCCCGCGCTCTGGTGGGGCGCCGACGAGCGGGAAGACCTGCCCGGCGGCGACTACCTGACCGGCGGCATCGAGCGCGGCGAGCGCTACCACGTGCCAGGCTCGATGTTTTGGATCCGGGAGCACACGTTTCGCGATCTCCTCCTCGACGCCTGGGAGGCGATGCGGCGACGCGGGTTTCGGGCGATCGTCGTCGTCGCCGGGCACTGGTCGCCGCGGGGGTATTTGCCGACGATCCGGGACGCTGGGGCGGCGTTCATCGAACACCACCCCGGCCAGGGGTGGGTTCTGCTGACCGATCGAGACGGGATGCCCGACGCCGATTTTCCCTACGAACACGCGGCCGGCGGCGAGACGTCGCTCCTGATGGCGATCCGGCCGGATCTGGTCGCGCTGGAGAAGACCCTGGAAACCGGCCGTTCGTTGGCCGCCGACTACGCCGCCGAGCCGCGGCACCTCGCCCGGCGCCGGGACACGTCCGCCAAATACATCGGCCTGTTTTCCGGCGTCGACGGCGCGGCGAACGACCCCGAAACGTCCGCCAGCGCCGAGCGGGGAGAGCGATTGTTGGACGCGATCGCGGACCGGATCGCCGCCCGGGCGACCGGGTTGCTGGCCGATCGCACGGGCGCACCGGCGCGTTCCGGAGCCGATCCCTCGCCGATCCCCGATGGTCCGGCATGACGGACCAGACGCCGGACGCCGCCGCGGATGAATCCCCCGGGCAGTCCGCCGCGGCGGACGTACGGGAGCACGGCTGCGTCGCCCACGGGCTGGTGTGGCTGATTGCGGGGACGGCGTTGGTGGTGCTGATGGCCGGGGTCACCCTGGCCTGCTTCTGGCTGTCGCGGTTGGGGAACTGACCGCCGCGGGGCAACACGGGTGGGCCGCTGGCAACAGCGGCCCGAGGAGAAGGGAGAGGAGAGAAGGAGCTTGCGGGCCCGTCCCCGCGTGTCTTCGGTGCTCCATCAGCATAGCGGACCGGGGACGGGGCGGAATCCCCAGATGGTCTCGGTCGGGCATGGGACGTTTCGGCGCGGTAGACTGACGAACGTACGGACACGGCTGGTTCCCACCCGATGAGGTTCTGCGATGGCGATGTCCCACGCCCTGGCGCCGGCGGCGAAGCGTCCGAGCCCCGCGCCCGCGACCGGCGGCCTGACCCGGCGCGATTTCTTCGACGACGTAGCGGCGCGGCTGCGCGAGGAGCTGCCGGAGGAGCGGCGCGGGTTCCGCCACCACCGCAACCCGGTGCTGCTCAAGATTCACTACGGCAACGAGCGGGTCCACTACGAGGTGGCGGTCAACGGCGCGCTCGGGGTGTTAGAGATCGGTCTCCACTTCGAGGACGGCCCGCTCTCCACCGCCGCCTACCTGGCCCACTTCGACGGCGAGCTGGTCGAACTCAAGCACGCGCTCGGGCCGCGGGTCGAGCTCGAACGCTGGACCGCGTCGTGGGGTCACCTCTACGAGATTTGGCCCCTGCCCCGGCTCGACGCCGCCGCCGCCAAGCGGGTCGCTGCCCGCCTGGCGGCGCTGATCGAAACCCTCCAACCGCTGGTCGAAGCCGCCGGGATCGAGCCTGAGCGCGCGGCCCTCTCCCCGGACGCCGAGCCGAAGGGGCCGTGGCGGGCGTGGCGGCGGGGGTAAGGAGGGGGAGTGACGGCGAGGCGGCGCGATGGCGCTTCTTCGCTGGTCCGCCAGCGAGGCGTTCGCCCACGATGTCGTCGCCAACGACGCGGCCGTCTCTCACTCCCTTGGATAAAAACGCTCCGCTGCCGGCTCGGAAGGGGACGGGTCACGCGACGACCAATGCTGCGCGCAGAAGCGCTCGACGCGCGATCCATTTCAAGAGAGCGCGCGAGCGACCAAATGGCCACCCGCGCGCTCCACGCCCATTTCCGTGGCACCGTGCCGGGATCTACCGGCCGCCGGCAGCCGCGTAGCGCTCGTTGACGGCGTCCCAGTTGACGGTGTTCCACCAGGCGGCCAGGTAATCCGGGCGCTTGTTCTGGTACTTCAGGTAGTAGGCGTGCTCCCAAACATCCACCCCGAGGACGGGGGTACCGGAGCCGTCCATCAGGGGGTTGTCCTGGTTCGGGGTGCTGGTGACGGCGAGTTTGCCGTCGCCGCCGAGGACGACCCAGGCCCAGCCGGAGCCGAAGCGGGCGGCCCCGGCCTTGCCGACGGCCTCCTTCAGGGCGTCGAAGGAGCCGAAATCGCGGTCGATCGCCGCCGCGATGGCGCCGGTCGGGGCGCCGCCGCCGTTCGGCCCCATGATCTGCCAGAACAGGGTGTGGTTGACGTGACCGCCGCCGTTGTTGCGGACGGCGGTCCGCTTGTCGTCCGGCACCCGGTCCAGGTTCTTGATCAACGACTCGGCATCCATATCCGCCAGCTCGGCGTTGCCTTCGAGGGCGGCGTTGAGGTTGGTGACGTAGGTGTTGTGGTGCCGGTCGTGGTGGATCTGCATCGTCTGGGCGTCGATGTGCGGCTCCAACGCGTCTTCGGCGTAGGGCAGCGGGGGAAGTTCGTGGGCCATCGCTAGATCTCTCCTCTTCGTCGCAAACCGGGCCTGATCGCCCGGCCACCGTCATTGTGCCGCAAGTCCGTGGCCAGCGTTCGGACCGGGTTACGCCCAACTCTGGTACGGCGCCGGGTCGCTCTCCCAGTCGCCTTCCTCGGCGCGGGGGTCGTCGGCCTCTAACAGGCGGGTGAAGGCGGCCTGACGGAACTGGTAGATGGCGGCGGCTTTGGGGTCGCCGTCGCGCTCGGCGAGGCGGATGATCTCGTCGAAGGCGACCTCGACCGACTCCGGATCGCTCGCGTGGCCCGGTTCGCGGCGCCAGTTGAGGAATTCCAAGAAGTACTCGGCGGCGGCCAGCGGGTCGGCGTGGGCCTCGGCGATGGCGGCGAGGTGGGTCAGGGCTTCGAGCAGGGTGTCGGCGTCCCCGGCGTCGCGGCCGTAGGCGAGCACGCCCTCCCAGAGCGCGTCGGCCAGGGCGTCGTCCCCGCCTTCGACGATCTCGGCCAGTTCGGCGCGCGCCAGCGCGACGTCCTCGTCGTCCTCGGCTTCGAGGAACGAGCGGACCGGGGCCAGCAGTTCGCGCTTCAGCCCGGCGTCGCCCAGCCGCTGCGCCAGCCACCCGGCGACGGCGCCGACCCCAGCGGCGCGGGCGGCGGCGTCCCAGGCGGCGTGCCCTTCGGCGAGGGCCGCGTCCAGCTTCGGGTTGACCGTGAGGGCGATCGGCTGGCCGGACGAGGAGGGGGTCATTGGCGGCGGTCCTTGGTGTCGGGTCGGAGGCGCTCGTTGCGAGAGGAGTGTAGCGTAGGGGTGGCGCGAGGTTCGGGACGGGGTGAATCGGGACGGGGGCGTGATGAACCACGCCCCCGTCCGCGCCCCCTGCCGCGTCTTGGCGACGCCATCGCCGGCGGATTCGGCGGGCTGGGGTCTCCGCCGGGTCTTGACACGCCCTCCGCCACCCGCTACCCTCCCGCCCATGGAAACCGACCGCGCCATCACCCCCAAAGCGACGATCCCGGCGATCGCGGAGGCGACCGTCGGTTTCGGCGTGTCCGCGTTCGGTTCGTGGTGGGCGTTTCCCTATCTGGCCCCGGCGTTGCTGGTGGGCGGGAGGCGCGTATGAGCCGAACCGCCTGAGTCGTTCGAGACACCAGCACCGCCGGGGACCCGAGGCCAATCGCCTCGGTTTTTTGTTGTCCTCGCTCAGACCCACCGCCGGCGCCGCGGGCGCCCGACCGCCGAAGGAGTCCCCCGATGATCGTCTCCCTCCGCCCGGACGCCCCCGCCGCGACCACCGACACCCTGCTCGCCGCCGCCGCCGCCTTCGGGTTGGAGGCGCGGACGATCGCCGACGGGCGCGGCGGCTCCCTGGTCGGGATCGACGGCAAGTTGCCCCCGGATGTCCTGGACCTGCCGGGCATCGGCGCGGTCCACGCCGCCCACAAGCCGTACATGCTGGCCAGCAAGGAGCACCGCGCCCAGAGCGTGGTTCACGTCGGCGCGGTGCCGATCGGCGGTGGGCTGCCGGTGCTGATGGCGGGGCCGTGCGTGGTCGAGGGGCGGGAATCGCTCTTGCGCGCGGCCGAGGCGGTCAAGGCGGCCGGGGCCGGCATCCTGCGCGGGGGCGCGTTCAAGCCCCGCACCTCCCCCTACGCCTTCCAGGGGTTGGGCGAGGACGGCCTGCGCCACCTGGCCGACGCCCGCGAGGCGACCGGGTTGCCGGTGGTGACCGAGGTGATGGAGCCGGAGCAGGTGGACCTGGTCGCCCATTACGCCGATATGCTCCAGGTCGGCGCCCGGAACATGGCCAACTTCCCCCTCTTGCGGCGGGTGGCCGGGGCGGGCAAGCCGGTCCTGCTGAAACGCGGTTTTTCGGCCACCGTCGAGGAATGGCTGATGAGCGCCGAGTACCTGCTGGCGGGAGGCAACCCGGACGTGGTCCTCTGCGAACGGGGCATCCGCGGCTTCGACCCGCTGGTCCGCTTCACCTTAGACCTGAACGCGGTGCCGTTGGCCAAGGAGTTGTCCCATCTGCCGGTCATCGTCGACCCCAGCCACGGCACCGGCAAACGCTCCCTGGTGACCCGGATGGCCCTCGCCGGACTCGCCGCCGGGGCGGACGGCCTGATCGTGGAAGTCCACCCGGACCCCGACAACGCCCGCTGCGACGCCGCCCAAACCATCGGCCCGGACGAACTGGCGACGATCCACCGGGCGGGGCTGGCGCTGCACGGCGCGCTGGCGGGGGCGATGGAGGGGGTGTTGGTGTAAGGGGAGGCGGTTGAATCTCCCTATCCACCAGCCCCCCGTTCTTCCTGGCGAGGGGGAACGGGGGAGCCGGTGGGCGCCACCGAAACGCCCCCTTCCCCCCGATCGCGGGGGGAAGGGGGGCAGGGGGTTAGGGGGATTCACCCCCGCCCAGCGCCTCCGCCACCATCGGCCCGAACTCGACCGGGTCCGACGCCGTCACCACCACCGACTCGCCCCCCAAGAACGCCAGCAGATCCTTCAGCGCCCAGGCGATGTCCGCCGCGAGCTCCGGGTTTGGGACGATGTCCGGTTCCAGGTGCAGGGCGCGGACGGTCAGGACGCCGCGTTTGCGGTCCAAAGACGGGTCGAGGCGGCCGACGAGGCGGCCCCGGCGGAGGATCGGCAGGGTGTAGTAGCCGTAGCGGCGTTTGGCGGCCGGGGTGTAGCTTTCCAGCAGGTAGTCGAAGCCGAAGAGGGCAGACGTGCGGGCGCGGTGCCAGATTAGGCTGTCGAACGGGGCGAGCAGGGTCGTCAGGGTCGGCGCGTCCTCCCCGGCGCGGAGGCGGTCCAGCCGGGCATGGGCGGCGGGGGAGAGCCAGACGGGATCGGTCCAGCCGTTGACCGTCGCCGGGATGGCGAGCCCGTCGGCGGCCATCCGGCTCAGCTCGGCCGCGACCTCCTTGAACCGGACGTGGGGTCGACCGCTGCTGCGGAAGTAGTCGGCCGCCCATTTCGGGGTGGCGACGCCGAGGGCGGACAGGGCCGTGCCGACGAAGTGGCGGCGGCGCTCGTCCTCGGTCGGGGCGCGCTCCAGGATCTCCGGGGCGATCACCCGCTCGGTCAGGTCGTAGATGCGCTGGAAGGCGTCGCGGCGCAGCACGGCGACCTCGCCCCAGGTCCAGAGCGCGTCGAGGGCTTCTCGCTCCGGTTTGCCGCCGTACCAGGTCCAGGGGTCGGGGCGGGGACCCGGGGGGCGCTCGAAATCGCGGGAGTAGAGCGGGCCGCGCTCGCGGATCGCCGCCCGGACCCGGTCCAGGAGGTCGGCGTTGTCGCGGGCGTACCCGTCGTACTTGGCGCGGTAGAACGCCATCGCCTCGCGGTAGAACGGGAAATCCTCGGCCGGGACCAGGGCGCAGGCGTGGGCCCAGTACTCGATCAGGGCGCCGTCGGGGTGGTGCAACTCGTCCAGCCAGGCCACGTCGTAGGGGCCGTGGCGGCTCCAGAGCACGGTTTGCTGGGTCCGCGAGATGACCGAGATGGTGTCGAGCTGGACGCAGCCGAGGGCGCGGATCGTGGCCAGCAGGCCGTCTTTGGTCGGCGGCCCCGGCGGGCGGCGGTCCAGCCGTTGGGCGGCGACCGAGAGCAGGCGGGCCTCGTCGGCGGTCAGCGCGACGGCGTTCGGGTCAGCGGTGGTCGGCGGCATGGAGCGCGACTCCGGGGTGGCGCGGGCGTGCCAAGCGCAGCCGCCAGACCATGACGACCGCTTCGAACACGATCCGGCGGGACAGCTTGGAGGCGCCGGCGACGCGGTCGGTGAAAAGGATCGGCACCTCGACCACCCGGCCACCGGCCATCAGCACGCGGTAGGTGGTCTCGATCTGGAACCCGTAGCCGTCGGAACGGATGGCGTCGAGATCCAGCGCCGCCAACGTCTCCCGCCGGAAGACTTTAAAGCCGCCGGTCAGGTCGTGGACCGGCACGCCGAGGACGCGGCGGGCGTAGCGGCAACCGAGGCGGCTGATCAGTCGGCGATACCACGGCCAGCCACGGGTGCCGCCGCCGGGGACGTAGCGGGACCCGAGGACGAGGTCGTGGTCGGCGGCGGCGGCGACCAGCGGCGGCAGATCGTGCGGGTTGTGGGACAGATCGGCGTCCATCTCGACGACCAGGGCCGCGTCCGTGGCGAGGGCGACGCGGAACCCGGCCACGTAGGCCGGGCCGATGCCCCGCTTCTGCGGCCGGTGGAGGACACGGACCCGATCGGGGTACTCCGCGGCCAACCCCTCCGCGACGGCGCCGGTGCCGTCGGGCGAGTTGTCGTCCACCACCAGGACGCGATAGGCCGGGCCGATGGCGAGGACGCGGGGCACCAACTCGCGGAGGTTGTCGCGCTCGTTGTAGGTCGGGATGACGACCAGGACACAGGCAAGGCCCGGCGCGTCGTCCGGGAACCCGTCGGTCGTTCGGGACGCGGGGCAGGAACGCTCCATCCGCCGGCTCACCCGTCCGGGGGACGACGGCGGGCCAGGTGGAAGGCGACCTGGGCAAGCAGGGCCTCGATGTCGAAGGGTTTGGCGAGGGCGCCGTCGGCATCGCCGAGTTCGCCGGTGTGGTTGCGGATGTTGCGCCCGGCGGACATCGCGATGATCGGCACCTCGGCGGTTTCGGGTTCCCCCTTCAAGCGACGGGTGAGGGTGCCCCCGTCCACGCCCGGCAGCATGATGTCCATCAAAATCAGGTCCGGGCTCCAGTCGCGGGCCAGCATCAGGCCCTGGGCGCCGTCGCGTGCCACGGCGACGGTGTAGCCCTCGCCTTCCAGCACCTGGCCGATCAGGTCGGCGACGGCCGGTTCGTCCTCGACCACCAGTATCCGCGACGGCACGCTGCCCCCCGACGCGCAACTCCCCGACGCCGGGCCACGTCGGTCCGCCGCTCCGGCCCGCATTCTACGCCATTCTCGGGAGCCGGGGGGTCGGGAAGCCGGTGTTTCGTGGTCCGGCCAGCACGAAGCGCAGGGAATTGTCCCCGGCCCGTCGAGCGTGATCGTGGCCATCGTTACGGTGCCGGGGTGGCGCCCGAAGTGGCCCCCGGAAACCCACGATGCCATGGCAGACCCCGTCCGCGCCCGAGAGCGCTCGAACGACGGTGACGAGGCCACCGTGCTCGGGTTAGGGTTTGCGCCCCGTGACGATGAACCCGCACATGGCGCTGAAGAACTCGCCGGCTTGGTCGGCGTCCCGCAGCCCACGAACCCAGGCGTCGGCCTCGGCCGCCGACACGGCACCGGTGCTCCGCGCCCGTTCCAGGCCCTCGCCGATGCCGAAGATG
>CADCWE010000148.1 GCA_902806325.1 uncultured Thermomicrobiales bacterium
TCGCGGGGGGAAGGGGGGTTGGGGGGTTAGGGGGAGTCCCCCGCGCCCCGCACGGAGACCCCCACCCATGGCCATCGCCACCGCCCCCTCGCCGACGATTGCCGCCCCCCGGGCTCCTGGACGCAAGGAACCTGGGTTGGGGCGCCGGATCCGGCGCCACTGGGCCGACTACTTGTACGTGGCGCCCGCCTTGCTGGTGATGGTGCTGGTGATCGGCTACCCGCTGGTCTACACGGTCTACCTCTCGTTCTTCGAGACGCCGCCGAGCACCGGCGAGTACCTCTACAACGGGGTCAACAACTACGGCGACATCCTCTCCGGCCGCACGTTCTGGGAGATCACCCGCAACACGCTCTACTGGACCGTCGGCTCAACCTTCTTCGCCTTCGTCCTCGGGTTCGGGGCGGCGCTGGTGGTGCAGCGGAATTTCGTCGGCCGGGGGATCGTGCGGGCGATTCTGCTGATCCCGTACGTGATCTCCTACGTCGCCGCCGCGTATGTCTGGCGCTGGATTTTGCACAGCGACTACGGCTTGGTTAGCGGCACCCTGATCCGGTGGGGCGTGATCGACCGGCCGCTGGTGCTGCTGGACTCGATCGACAAGGTGATGCCGACCCTGATCATGGTCAATGTCTGGAAAGAGTTCCCGTTCGTGATGATCATGCTCCTGGCCGGGTTGCAGACGGTGCCGGAAGGGCTGTTGCGCGCGGCCCGGGTCGACGGCGCCGGGGTCTGGAACCAGTTCTGGCACGTCACGCTGCCCCACCTGAAGGGTGTGGTGTTGATCACCACCCTGCTCCTCTTCGTGATCAACCTCAACTCGTTCACCCTGGTCTGGCTGATGACCGGCGGCGGACCGGCATCGGCCTCCAAACTCTGGATCACCGAGATCTACAACCTCGCGTTCCGGGGGTTGCACTACGGCGCCGCCTCCGCCTTTTCCGTGATCCTGTTCCTGATCATGCTCTCGTTGGGCTACTTCTACGTCCGCGCCCTGACCGGCGGCGACAAGCGGAGGGCGACATGAGCGCGATCACCCCAGACCCGACCGCGACTGCCCGTCCCATGGCGGCGACCGCCGTCTCGACCGCGCCCGCGCTGCCCCGCGCCGCGGCCCGCGCCACCACCGGGACCCGGGGCGGCAAACGGCGCTTCCGGCCGACGCCGCTCGGGGTGTTCGGCTGGCTCTTCTTGGCGTTTTTGCTCGCCTTCACCGTAGTCCCGATGGCCTGGATGATCTCGACGTCCCTCAAAACCTCGTTCAGCTCGATCCAGCAGCCGCCGATCTGGATCCCGGCCGAGCCAACCTGGGAGCAGTACAAGACGCTGCTCAACCCGGCCGACGAGACCGGCGCCCAATTCCTGGGCTATCTGCGCAACAGCGTTTGGGTCTCGACCGCGACCACCGTGCTCGGTCTCCTGGTCGCGGTTCCGGCGGCCTACGCCTTCTCCCGCTTCAACTTCCCGGGCCGGGATCTGCTCTTCTTCTCGGTCCTGGTGCGGAACATGTTCCCGGTCGTGGTGTTTTTGATCCCGCTCTTCATCCTGATGAAGAACCTGCGGCTGATCGACACCCACTGGTCGCTGATCCTGACGTATCTGACCTTCGGGTTGCCGCTTTCGATCTGGCTCCTGAAGGGGTTCTACGACAACATCCCGGTCGAGCTGGAGCAGGCGGCGCGGATCGATGGCGCGACCCGGTTCCAGGCGTTCCGCCTGATCGTGATGCCGCTCTCCTCGCCGGGTATCATCGCGACCGCGATCTACGCCTTCATCCAGGGCTGGAACGAGTACGTCTACGCCCGCACCTTCATCAACCGCGAGGAGCTGATGACGATGCCGGTCGGCCTGGAGAAGTTCTTCACCGAGTACGCCAGCAACTGGCCCGGCCTGATGGCCGCCTCGTTCATCATGAGCGTGCCGGTGGTCACCTTGTTCCTGCTCCTGCAGAAGTACTTCGTCAGGGCGTTGACCGAGGGCGCGGTCAAGACATAACACGGGGGTCTCGGGGCGGACCCGTCTGTCCGCCCGTTCCGACGCGGGCGCCATCCGGACCGACCGCGAACGTCCGCGACCAATGCCACTGCCGCGATGGTCGAACGGGCGGATCCGCGGGTCCGCCCCTACAACGGGCCGGGGGTAACCGAGCATGGCCACCATCACGCTCCGCGACGTGTACAAGACCTACGGCGACGTGGTCGCGGTCGATCGCGTCTCGTTGGAGATCGAAGACGGCGAGTTCGTGGCCCTGGTCGGCCCGTCCGGCTGCGGCAAGACGACGACCTTGAATCTGGTCGCCGGCTTGATCGAGCTGACCGACGGCGACATCCTGCTCGGGGACCGGCTGATCAACGACCTCGACCCGAAGGACCGCGACCTGGCGATGGTGTTCCAGAACTACGCCCTCTACCCGAACAAGACGGTGTTCGCCAATCTGGCGTTTCCGCTCAAGATGCGCGGCATCAACAAGACCGAGACCGACGCCCGGGTCCGCAAAACGGCCGACCTGCTCAGCATCGGCCACCTGCTGGACCGGCGACCAAAGCAGCTCTCCGGCGGTCAGCAGCAGCGCGTCGCCCTCGGCCGGGCGCTGGTGCGGAACCCGAAGGCCTTCCTGATGGACGAGCCGCTCTCCAACCTCGACGCGAAGCTGCGGGTCCAGATGCGGGCCGAACTGAAGCGCTTTCACCTCGAGATCGACGCCACCGTGCTCTACGTCACCCACGACCAGATGGAAGCCGTGACCATGGCCGACAAGATGGCGGTGATGAGCGGCGGCCTCTTGCAGCAGTACGGCCCGCCGGGCGAGATCTTTCAGCACCCGGTCAACACCTTCGTCGCCGGCTTCGTCGGCAGCCCGGCGATGAACCTGCTCAACGGCACGCTGGTCCACGCCGACGGCCAGGGCATCATCCGGGGCGACGACGGCTGGGAGCACCCGCTCTCGCCCGCCAACACCGCCCGCGCCCAGGCGGCGACCAACGGCGCCCTGGTGCTCGGCATCCGGCACAACCAGGTCCGCCTGTTCCGGGAGGAGCGGCCCGGCTGCCCGGTGGCCCGGGTCTACACCGTCGAGCCGACCGGCGACCTGACCTACGTCCACCTCCGCCTTGGCTCCCACCTCCTGGTCGCCAGCGCCGACGCCGAGTGGCGGGCCAACCCCGACGACCCGATCTGGGTCGAATTCGACCAGGCCCACCTCCACCTCTTCGACGCGACGACAGAGCTGGCGCTGCCGTTGGTTGAGGCGGCGGTTCCGGCCGGGCGGGAGGCGGTGCTGACGGGGGTCTGAGTTCGGCGGTCGGCGTTGGCGACGAACGAGGGCGCGTGCCACGCCCCCTGCAACGGGTTGGACCCGATCCCGAGCAACCCCCCCGAGGCGATCCGGGTGCCCTCTCGGCGTATGGTCGCCCGGTCCCACACCGCCACGCGACGATCAGACCAACCCCCTTCCGCCGGGACGCGATTCATCGAACCCTCGTCACCGAGGGCGAAACGGTCGAGAAGGCCCTGGCCACGGCCCGTGACGCGATCGGGCCGTGGCCAGCTGGAACGCGCCGCAACCGGAGCGGGACGGGGTCCGCGCGATGGCGGCCACGGTCGTCAACGAGGTCGACCTGGCGGTCGGGTCGGTGCGTGCGCCGCGGGTTCCCGTGCGGCCGTGGTGCCAGGGATGGGGAATCGAGCGGGTTCGGGAACCGGCGGGTTGGTGCCTTGGGTCGTGGGGACCGAGCGGCAACACCGCCGAGTCGACGCCCCCTCCATCGCCACCGACTGCATCAGGGCCACGCTGACCATCCGCAGCAGCAGCGAGACGCAGCAGGAGAGGTCCAACCCGGCGGCGGGCAGCACCAGTTTGCGGATCGGTCCTTGGATCGGCTCGGTGATCTGGAACAGGATCCGCGTCACCGGCGTGGCGCCGCGGGGATCGAACCGCGCGAGCACCCCCCGTCCCAGGATGGCGAAGCCGAGCACCGACAGCACGGCGTTGATCGCGTCCACCGAATAGGGCGACATCTCCATGGCGGGGTCCTCGGGACGAGTGGCGGCGGCGAACGTTTGCCACCGAGGATAGGCGCTCCGGCGCCGGTTGGCGTTGGGAAGGAGGTCCCGAACCGGGCGGCCCTCACCTCCCGCGCGCGCGGTCCTCGGAACCGCCAGTTCGGCCAACCCCTCCGCCCCTGGCCGCGCGAAACCGGGTCGCGCGTCGTCGCCGTCCACCACGTCGCCCTCGCCGAATCCCGGTTTGCCGCCGCTGCCGGGTCTCGCGTTTCCCGCGTCGGCGGTGTTCGCGGTCTTACCGGGCGCAGGTTTCCCGGCGAGCGCGAGCCGATCGCGGCTTGGGATCGGCCGGCGTGGCCCCACGACCTTCGCCGTTTCCGGGGGCGGGCGCCGTGGCCGCGATCCCGGCCGTGGTACGCTCGGTCGGATCGGACGCCGTCGGCCCGTCCCATCGCCCCCAACCAAGGACCCCCGTGATCGCCCCGACCGTCGCCGCCGCCCCGGCCG
>CADCWE010000149.1 GCA_902806325.1 uncultured Thermomicrobiales bacterium
GTCGCGGGTCAATGAAGCTGTGCCGGCTGTGCTCGAAGACCATGAACGTCGGCCCGAGCCGGAAGTCCACCGAGACCGATCCCAACTGCGTGCCCAAGTCCGGCGACGGCGTGATCCGGATCCGGCCGCTCGCCAAGGCCTCCCGGATGTGCTTGTCGGAAAGGATCACCGCTCACCCCCGGTCTCGCGCCGATCGGCCGCCCCCAATGATGTACGTACAGTATCCGGGACGGGGCGGCGCGTCAAGCGTGGTCGGCACTGCCGGGGGCGGGTGGGTCATACCGTAGCCGACCGGGCGGAACCAGGGCCTCCCATAACGCATCGCCCTCGCGATGCCCGCAGTCGCTGTCCATCATCGGCGGGCAACGACCAGCGCGCCCGTCGCTGGCAGGGCGTTCCGTTGAGGACGCTCGGTGCGGCGAAGACCGCCGGCATCACCGTCCCGTCACTCGAGCGCGTCCGCGCTGCTGACGCCGGCCGCGGCGAAGCTGAGCCGGGTCTGCAGCGTCGCGGCGGCGCGGTAGGCCGCCGCGACGCTGGTGCCGGTGTGGATGCGCTGGATCGTCTCCCCGAGCAGCGGCCCGATCGAGAGGGTCGTCACCTTGTCGGTCCGCTGGTGGGGGGCCAGCGCGATGCTGTTGGTGACCACCACCTCGCGCAGCGGGCTGGCGGCCAAGCGGGCGACCGCCGGGCCGGAGAAGACCGGGTGGATGCAGGTCGCGTAGACCTCGGTCGCGCCGTGGCGGAGGCAGAGGTCCGCCGCCTGGGTGATCGAGCCGGCGGTGTCGATCTCGTCGTCGACGATCACCACCGGGCAGCCATCGACCGAGCCGATCAGGTTCAGCATCTCGGAGCGGTCCCGGTTGCCCATCCGCCGCTTTTCGATGATCGCCAGCGAGGCATCCAGGATCTCGGCGAAGTTGCGCGCCCGCTTGGTGTTGCCCAGGTCCGGCGAAACCACCACCGGGTCCTTGAGCCGCTTTTCGAGGAAGTAGTTGGCGGTCAAAAACATCGCGCTCATCTCGTCGACCGGGATGTCGAAGAACCCCTGGATCTGACCGGCGTGGAGGTCCAGGGTCAACACCCGGTCGGTGCCGGCGGTGCCGATCAGCTTGGCGACCAGGCGGGCCGTGATCGGCACCCGCGGCTGGTCCTTCTTGTCGGTCCGGCCGTAGCCGTAGTAGGGGATCACCGCCGTCACCCGCCCGGCCGAGGCCCGCTTCAGCGTGTCGATCATGATCAGGAGTTCCATGATCGCGTCGTTGATCGGGTCGGCGAAGGATTGGACCACGAAGACGTCGTTGTGGCGGACGCTCTCGCCGATCCGGACGAAGGTGTTGTCGTTGCTGAACTTCATCACCTCCGCCCGGCCGAGCGGGATCCCGATGTGGTCGCAGATCTCTGCCGCCAGCGCCGGGTTCGAGTTGCCGGTCAGGATCGTCATCTGGTCGTAGACCCTGCTCACCCTTGGTCCTCCCCCGACCCGTCCGGATCGCCCACGATTCGTTCCCCCGCGTGGTGCTCGGCCGCGGTCGCCTCGCCCCGGTCCCCGGTTGGGATCTGGGGTTGGGCCCGCCCCTGATCCGCCCGCCGCCGGCGCGCCCCCCGCGAGGTGCCGGTGCCCGGCGGCTTGGCCCGACCCCGGATCCGCCCCACCGGCAAGGGGTTCGCGCCGGTCTCGATCGCCGCCAGCGCTTCCCGCGCCGCGTCTTCCTCCGCCAGCCGCTTGGTGACGCCGACGCCGATCCCCAGCGGCCGACCTTCCAACCGCACCTCGGCGGTGAAGATCTTGTCGTGGTCCGGGCCTTCGGTCTCGAGGATCGCGTAGGCGGGCGACAAGCGGTATCGCTCCTGGAACAGCTCCTGCAACCGGCCCTTCGGGTTCCCGGCGTCCGCCGCCGCGACCACCGGCTCCAGGTCGCGCAGCAGAAATCGGCGCACGAACCGCGCCGCCTCGCGTTGCCCCCGGTCCAGGAAGATCGCCCCGACCAGGGCCTCGAACGCCCCGGCCAGCATCCGGTCCCGCGCCCCGCTGGTGACCCGCTCGCCGTGGCCGAGCAGGAGGTACGCCCCGAGGTCGATCTCGCGCGCCCAGCGGACCAGCGTCTCGGCCCGGATCAGCGCCACCCGGCGCGCGGTCAAGGCGCCCTCGGTGGCCTCCGGGTAGCGGCGGTAGAGCGTGTCGGCCACGATCGCGCCCAGCAGCGCGTCGCCCAAGAACTCCAACCGCTCGTTGCTTTGCCAATCCCGCGGCGGTTCGATTCCCTTCGCCAACGCCGCCGCGTGCAGATCCTTCAGCACCGACCGGTGGGTGAGGGCCAACCGCAGCCCGCCGAGATCCTTGAACGCGATCCCGAGCGCATCCGCGAGTCGCTCCGCGCTCGAGTCCGAGGTCGGGAGTTGGAAGCCGGAAGCGACGGGGTGGGCCAGGGGGCGGGGATCGAGGGGCGAGGGGTGGACGAACGGCGAGCGTTCTTCATCCTCCGTCGTTTCCTCCGCCACGTCCGACGTCCGACTCCCGACTCCCGACTCCATACCTTACGCCGACGCCTTCCGCAGCGCCGCGTCCAGGTCCACCTCGGCTTCCGCGGCGACCGCCGCCAGGCGGTCCCAGTCCACGGCGACGTGGTAGCGATAATGCATCGGTTCGGTTTCCTCGGTCCGGGACGCGGCCAGGTCGTGACTGACGAGGAAGCGGATCAAGGCGTCCGCCATCCGGTCTTGCTCCGGATCCCGGTCGTCCAGCGCCAGCTCCGGGCGCCCGCCATCCCGCTCCCGGTGGGCAAGGGCCAACCCGCGCGCGAACGCGTGGGCCAGGTCGTTGGCCCGCCCTTCTTCGCGCCGGACCGCTTCCCGCTTGTCGGACGCGATCGTTTCGCCCGGTTCGGTCGGCGGCGCGTCGAGGTCGATTACCCGCAACTCGTCCTGGACCACGTATCGTGACACGATGTGGTCGAGCAAGTGCCGCAGCCGGTCCGCCACCCCGTCCTCCTCGTCCGCCGTTCGCGTGATCGGGTTCCGGGGCGGATGTCCCACCACCCCAAACTCGTCCCCGGCCCCGACCTTCCCCCCGCACGACGGCGATTATACGCGAGCGCCCGTCGGTCGCCCCTGGCCACATCGGCGGCAGGGGCGACCGACGGACGCTCGCGATGACACGACGAAAACGGGGGCCGGCACACCCGCCGGCCCCCGTCTTGCCGATCGTGCCGGGTCTGCTTACTCGTCCGCGAACCAGATCCGATCGAACGCCATCCGGGACGGCGCGGTCCTCTCGCCGTTGGCCACCGGGATGAACGCCACCGGGGGAGCCACCTCGGCGAAGCCGCACGCCCCCCAGAGGCCGAGCGCGTCGTAGCGCGCGTTCGCCGCTGAGGTCGCCAACCAGGCCGCGTAGCGGGTGTTGACCGCGTCCGGGATCGGTTCCAGGGCGCCTTCGGCGACCAGCCGCTCCGCGACGAGCAGCCGCTCGCCGTTCGGCCCGTCCACCCAGACGTCGCGCGGCAACCGCCCGTTGGCATCGACGTCGGTGTTTTGGCGTTCCAAATAGACCGTTTGACCGCCGACCAGGGCAGCGTTGGCGTTGGCGGCTTCGACGGCGTAGCAAGCGCCCGGCGCCGGCGCCACCGCGCCGAGGTAGACGACCTCCTGGACCGTCCCGTCCGCCAGCTCGACGGAGATCGTTTGCCCGTCGAGGACCCCCAGCACCGTCGCTTCGACCACGTTGGGGTTAGCGGGCGGGTCGCCGAGCGCGGCCAGATCGCCTGGGGTCTCAAACACCTCGTCCAGCCGCGCCCGGCTCGCTCCGGCGATGAAGGAGCGCTCGAACGCGCCCGGTTGGCCGTGGAACACCAGCGCCAGCCGGTGCGACTCGCCCGGCGCGAAGATCACCTCGTCGCCGCTGCCGTAGACCGGCGAGAACCCGAGGTAGGCGGCGATCTCGCCGCTGGCCGGGTCCAGCGGCACCACCTGCGGCACCGGCCCCAGCGCGGAAAGCCGGAAGTCGGCCATCCGCAGCGTCGCCGCCTGGCTGGACCAGTTGCGGGCGTGAACCACTAGCACGACCCACTCCCCGCCGTCGGTCGCGAACAACCCGAGTTCTGGCAGTTCGACCGCGTGCGCGCTGGCCTCGATGGTGTAGCGGAACGGGCCATCGGACAGCGCCTGGTCCGGGATCTCCCCGTCCACCACGCTCGGCCCCTGGGTCGGGGAGGGGGTCGGTTCAAGCGTCGGCTCTGGCGTCTGGGTGGGCGCCGTGGTCGCGGTCGGACTGGGTTCGAGGGTGGCGGTCGTCGTCGGCGCTTCGGTCGGCGCTTCGGTCGGCAGCGCGGCCGAGGTCGGGGCCTCCTCGGTGGCCGATTGGGGCGCGAGAACCATGGCCGTCGGTGGCGCGGTCGGCGCGATCGTGGGGACGTCGGTCGGCGGCGCGGTCGGGACCGAAGTCGGCGTCATGGTCGGCGTTTTGGACGGTGGTGCGGTCGGGACGGGCGTCGCCGTCTCGGTCG
>CADCWE010000150.1:0-330 GCA_902806325.1 uncultured Thermomicrobiales bacterium
GCGGCGTGCGCCCGCTCGATTGCCTCGCGATCGTCGCTGGCCTGGAGACGCTCGCGCGCGAACTGGCGTACCGTCTCCAGCAGCACGTAGCGGGGACCGCTCGGCGACGCGACCTTTTGGAGCAGGCTCTTGTCCAGCAAGGAGCCGATGCCCTCGTCAACGTCGTCGCCGGTCGGATCGCCGGCGCCCACCACCGCCTCCGCCGCCGGCAGCGTGCAGCCGCCGGCGAAGATCGCCAGCCGCCGAAAGAGCGTCTGCTCCGCCGGGGTGAGCAGGTCGTGGCTCCAGGCGATGGCGTCCCGCATCGTCCGCAGCCGCGCCGGCTTGTGG
>CADCWE010000150.1:340-4486 GCA_902806325.1 uncultured Thermomicrobiales bacterium
ATCCGCGCCGCCGCCAGCTCGATGGCCAGCGGCAGCCCGTCCAGCCGGCGGACGATCTCGGCGACGGCCACCGCCTGCTCGGCGGCGAGCACGAACGCCGGGTCGGCTGCCCGCGCCCGCTGCACGAACAGGGCGACCGCCGGGTACGCCGCCAGGTCCGCGAGCGACAACGGGCGGTCCGCCACGGGCACGGCCAGCGGCGGGACCGGGTAGACGTGCTCGCCGGAGAGACGCAGCACGACCCGGCTGGTGACCAGGAGGGTCAACCCCGGGCAAGCGCTCAGCGGCTCGGCCAACCCGGGTGCGGCATCGACGAGGTGCTCGAAGTTGTCGAGCAGCAGCAGCAAGCGGCGGTCGCCGAGGAACGCGGCCAGGCGCTCGCCGAGCGGCCGGTCTCCGGACTCGCGCATCCCCAACGATTCGGCGATCGTCGGCAGCAGCAGGGCCGGGTCGGCGAGCGAGGCCAGACCGACGAAGGCGACCCCGGCCGGGAACGCCGGCGCCAACTCCGTGGCGACGCGGAGCGCCAGCCGCGTCTTGCCCACCCCGCCCGGACCGATCAGGGTGAGCAGGCGGACATCCTCCCGGAGGAGGGCACAGACGGCGGCGACCTCGCGCCCCCGGCCCACGAAGCTCGTCGGCGGGGCCGGCAGTCGCGCGGCCAGCCTGGCCCGATCCGGCGGCGGCGCCAGGGGCACCGGCCGAGGGCGGCGGTCGACGGGGGTCGGGTTGGCCACGGGCGGAACCTCCGACGGCGGGGGGCGACCGCGCCAATCATCCGCCGCGCCGGGCCGGCCGTCAACGCCGAGCCGCTTGGCCGCTTATCCCTCCAGGTACCAGAACGGGGCGCTCCACGTGAGCCCGAACGCGTTGGGGAAGATGTTGCGCAACCGCTCGTTGTGGCCGACGGCCATGGTGGTGAAGGCGAGGACGCCGACCGGTAGCTCGTCCCAAACGATCTTCGTTTGCTCGACGATCAGATCGATTCGTTCCTCCGGATCCAGGTTGCTCCGTTGCTCGGCTTCGAGCCGGTCGTACTCGGGATTGCTGTAGCCGAAGAAGTTGACCTCAGTTCCGAACATCCAGCCCTGACCGGGGTCGACCGCGAGGCCGATCCCCACCAGAACCATCTCGAATTCCCCCGCGACGACCCGTTCGAACAGGGTCGAAGGGGGCAATGACTCCGGCTTCATCTCGACGCCGATGTCCGCCCACGCCTGCTGCATGTAGGCGGCGAGGCCGGTGTTCACGTCGCCGCGGTACGGCATCGTGAAGCTGAAGCGCCGCCCCTCCTTCTCGACGATGTCGTCGCCGTCGGCGTCCGCCCAGCCGGCCTGCGCCAGCAGTTGGCGGGCGCGAGCGGGATCGTAGGCATAGTCGGCAAACTCCCGCGGGCGGTAGGCGGGCGACAGCGGCGGGTGGGTGCCGCGGGCGACCTCGCCTTGACCGGCCATGATCGTGTCGACGATTGCTTGCCGGTCGAGCGCGACGAAGAGCGCCTGGCGGACGGCCTTGTCCTGGAAGAGCGGCGTCTTGGTCCGGTCGAGTTGGTAGGCGTAGTAGACAAAGCCGAGATCATCGTGAGAGACAACCGCGACCGCTCCGGCCTTTTTGAGCCGGTCGATCTCCGTGGGAGGCAACCGCGTCACGTCGATGTCGCCGGCCTCCAGCGCCCGGACACGCGCGTAGCTGTCGGTCATGATCTGGAAGATCAGGTTGTCGAGGTACGGCGCCCGGCTCAGTTCCCGATTCCAGTAGTCGTCGTTGCGCGCGAGCGTGACGTGGTCGCCCTGGACCCACTCGACGAACGTGAAGGGGCCGCTGCCGACGACGCGCGCCGGGTCCTGGCCCGTGCTCCCGGGGTCGCCCGGCCAGTCGGCCGGGACAACGCCCGCCCAGACGTGCTTCGGCATCACGAGGAGCGGCACGTCGTAGAGGAAGCTGGCGATCGGTTCGTTGGAGACCAGCACGAAGGTCCGGTCGTCGACGGCGCGGTACTCCTTCAGCACGTCCTTGACGCTGGAGGAGTACACCGGACTGTCCGGATCGAGGAACGTGTCGAGGGTGAATTCGGCGTCGGCCGCCGTGACCAGGGCGCCGTCGTGGAACCGGGCGTCCGGGTGGATGCGGAAGGTGTAGGTCACCCCATCGGCCGCGCGCTCGTAGTCGGCGAGCCACGGAATAATCGAGCCGTCGACCGGATGAACGCCGACCAGCCCCTCGTAGACCAGCGAGAGGAGTTCGACCGTGGTAGCGCCAAGCGCAAAAAGCGGGTTGAAGCTGTCCAGATCCCCGAGGTGGGCGACGGTGACCGAGCCGCCCTCGGGAGCGCCGTCGCGCCGCAGAGCGGGGTAGGCGTCGAGGATCTCCCGCATCACCGCCGCTCGCGGCCGCGACCTGACGATCGCGCCGCCGGCTTCCTGGGCCGCGGCGCCGGGTTGCCGGGCGGTGACGCCGAACGGCCCGGCAACGGCGACGGCGCCGGCGGTTCGGAGAAGCGCGCGCCGGTTCAGGCGACCGGTGGCGAGGAGCGTTGAAGAAAGGCCGGCTTGCCGCCGTTCGTCGCCCACGATCCCGCCCCTCCGTGACTCCTATCGCGCGATCTGGTTTATGTGCCCGGCCGAGGTCCCACGTGGAGCGTGTTGCGCACGTTCTGCTCGTCGCCGCCCAAGGAACGGGCGATGGCCGGGCCGTGCTCGCCGCGGGCGCCCGCCACCACGACCCGGGCAGGGCGCACGGCGAAGGCCGCGGGCGAGCACAGGCCGCCTTCCAGAGCCTCGCGCTCAGCGCCCGTCAGGGCACGGCCCAGTCCGGAGCTTGCATCCCCGGTAAGGGTGTCCCATGCCCGACCCTCCCGTCCGCGACCGCACCGGGGGCGGGGCCCGATGGCGAGCCCGGTCTTCAGCTTACCGCGTTTTTCACGAGCTCGCCGATTCTTGCCTTGTCGTCGGCGGTCAACGTCGTCAGCGCGAAGGCGGTCGGCCACATGGTACCTTCGTCGAGGTTCGCGTCGTCGCTGAAGCCGAGCGTGGCATACCTGGAGTTGAACTTCTGCGCGGCCTGGAAGTAGCAGACGACCTTGCCGTCCTTGGCGTACGCGGGCATCCCGTACCAGAGCCTCGGCGAGAGGGATGGCGCGCTGGCCTTGACGATCGCGTGGAGCCGCTCGCCCAGGGCGCGATCCGGGTCCGGCATCTCGGCGATCTTCGCGAGCACGTCGGCTTCCGCGTCCGCCTTGTTCGGGCGCGGGCCGCGGCGCGAGGCCGCCTTCAGCTCCTTGGCGCGCTCCTTCATCGCGGCCCGTTCCTCGACCGTGAATCCTTCGGGCGCCTCGTCGATCGCGGTCGTGCTCTTGGCTGACTTCTGTGCCATCCCTTGCGTGCTCCTCTGCGAGACCTGGTGGCGACGGCCCTCTTGCTCGCGCGCCGCCCCCGTCAATCCTACTCGGTTGCCTCGTCGGACACGACACGCCTCTCCTCGTCGATCAGCCAGCGGCCGTCGCGCATCAGCTCGCGGTCGGGCAGCTCGTTCACCTCGCGCCAAGCTCGGACGCGCCGCGGGGAGAGGCACAACCACGGGAACGCCCCGCCATCCTCGCGACCGCCACGCCTCCGGCACTTGGAACCCAGGTATCGCGCCCTACTGCCTCCGGCGCGGCAGCAACCCCACGTCAAGGAGATCCAAACGCTCCAGATCTGCCACCGGGGCGATCGCGGTAACCTTCCCGTCCGCCGCAGCAAAATCGGCCCCCATCACCACGGCCGGGCCGCGCACCGTCAGCAGCGCCGCAACACCCCCACCGCGCGAGGCCCGCAGAACGGCGTAGACCACCGCCCGTTGCCGCTCGAGGTCGGCCTCTCGCGTCCACCACGCTCCCCGCACCCGCCACCGCGCTCGGCTCGCCAGTCGCCGCGCCGCGTCCGACGACCGCCCCAGGATCACGGCGATCTCGTCGAACGGCATCCCGGACGGGTCGTGCCGCACGAACGCCAGCCGCTCCGCCGGCGCCAGCGTGTCGAGCACGACCGGCAGTGCCGGCCCGACCGCGTCGGCCGTCGCCGCGTCGTGCTCGGGACCGGTGCCGTCCCGGTTGCGCTCCACCGCCTCCGGGGGTCGAGGACATCAACGCCCGCTTCCCGGGAACTC
>CADCWE010000151.1 GCA_902806325.1 uncultured Thermomicrobiales bacterium
TCCTCGTCGGTGGCGTCGCTCGGGTAGGCTTTGCGGGTGGTGCTCATTTCGTGAGTTTACGACCCGGCCCGAGTTCATGACACGCTCTAAAGGCAATCGTTACCCATACAATCCCCCAAGAAACGATGGTGCCGAGGCGAACGGGGCGTTGTCCGTCGGCTCCAGCCCGCGTCGGCCGGGGGGCGACCACCGGATCGGCACCCGGTCCACCGCGCCCTGACCCGCGAGAAGGGACACCGCCTTGACCGCACGCACACAACTGCTGATGGACCGCGCCGAAGCCGCGTCCAGCGGCGGCATGGTCGCCGCCAAGACCGTCCACGCCGCCGAGGTCGGGGCCGCGGTGTTGCGGCAAGGGGGCAACGCGGTCGACGCCGCGGTGGCAACGGCGTTCGCGGCCGGGGTCGCCGAGCCGTGGATGAGCGGGGTGGGGGGCGGCGGGCTGATGGTGGTCCACCGGCCGGGGGAGGAGACCGGCCGCGTGGTCGAGTTCCCGATGGTGGCGCCCGCCGGGGCGACGGCGGGGATGTTCCCGCTCTCGGGGGCGGGGGCGGACGCGGCGATGTTCGGCTGGCCGGGGGTCGTCGACGCCGCCAACATCGTCGGCCACCGGGCGGTCGCGGTGCCGGGGGTCGTGGCCGGGTTGTCGCTGGCGCTGGAGCGGTTCGGGAGCATCGGGTTCGCGGCGGCGCTCGCCCCGGCGATCCGGCTCGCCGAAGAGGGTGTGCCGGTCACCTGGCACACGACCTACGCCGTCGGCCGGGACGTGCGCAACCTGTCCCGGTTCCCGGCCACCGCCGCCGTCTTTTGCCCCGAGGGAATCCCGCCCGCGACGGTGGACCAGGGCAACCCGGCCCGGCTCCGCCAACCCGATCTCGCCCGCACCCTCCAAACCCTCGCCGCCGAAGGACCCGGCGCCTTTTACCAGGGGCCGATCGCCGATGCCATCGCGGGCCACCTGTCCCAGAATGGCGCCCCGTTCGCGGTCGAGGACCTCGCCCGCTACGGAGCCCGCGTCGTCCCCGCCCTCGCCACCCCGTACCGGGACCACCAGATTTTCACCCCCGGCGGCGGCACCGGCGGCACCACCCTCGCCCAATCGCTGCGCCTGCTGGGACACCTGGATGTCGCCGCGCTCGGCCACAACACCGTGGAGGCACTGCACCTCGTCGCCCAGGCGTTCCGCCAAGCCTTTGCCGATCGGTTCGCGTACCTGGCCGATCCGGAGTTCGTCGACGTGCCGCTGGACGCGCTGCTTTCCCCGGGGTACGCCGCGGAGCGGGCAGCCCGCCTCTCCCCCGACCGGGCCGGGCCGACCCGCGCCGGCGACCCGGCCCGCCTCGGCGTTGCCCACGGCCTCGCCGTCTCGATGCCGGAGTACACCGGCCAAACCGCCCAAGCCGCCTCCGGCAGCACCACCCACCTGGGCGTGATCGATCGGGACGGGATGGCCGTCTCCCTGACCCAAACCCTGCTCAGCCTGTGGGGCAGCCGCGTCGTCGTCCCGGGCACCGGGATCCTGCTCAACAACGGGATGATGTGGTTCGACCCCGAACCCGGTCGCCCCAACTCGGTCGAAGGCGGCAAACGCCCGCTGAGCAACATGGCCCCCGCCCTGGTCGTGCGAGACGGCCGAACCGTCGCCAGCATCGGCGCCAGCGGCGGGCGCAAGATCATCAACTGCCAGGCCCAACTGGCGACCAACCTGCTCGACCACGGCCTCGGCATCCAGGCCGCGATCACCGCGCCCCGGATCGACGCCTCGACCGGTCATCTGCTGGTCAGCGCCCGCCTCCCGGAGGCCACCCAACGCGCCCTGTCCGCCCTCGGGCACGCCGTCGTGACCCGCGACGAAACGCTCGGCGGCGGCGATTTTGCTTCGCCCGCCGGGGTCCTGCGCGCCGCCGACGGCCGCCTGACCGGCGGCGCCGACCCGTTCTATTTTCCGGCGGGGGCGGTGGGAGTGGAGGAACGGTAGCGAAAGGCCGTGTGCGCTCGGGGCTGAAGGCTCGAGCGAACGATACGCGGTCCCTCCGGGACTGAGGACGGGCGGTCGTTCCATCGGCAATTCGAGCGAACGGGGCATCCCCGCCGGAGCATCGCGCGGCTTGGTTGCCTCCGGCGGCGTTCCGCCCCCATCATTGTCGGCGGACGCGCGATGGGCGGGATCGGGCGGAACGGGGGCGCATGGAAACCATCGTCAAACGGATCGCGATCGTGGCAACCGCCGGCATGTTCCTGGTGTTGGTGATGGGCGCCACCGTCACCAACACCGGCTCCGGCGAAGGCTGCGGGCGCCACTGGCCGCTCTGTCACGGCGAATTCATCCCGGCCTACGCCCTCGACACCGCGATCGAGTACAGCCACCGCTTCGTGACCGCGATCGAAGGCCTGCTGATCGCCGCCACCGCGGCCGGCGCCCTCTGGCTGCGGCGGGATCGGGCAACACGGGTGCTGGTCGCGCTGATGGTCGGGTCCCTGCTGCTGCAAGCCGGGATGGGCGCCTCGGCGGTGATGTACCCCCAGGATTCGGCGATCCTGGCGATCCATTTCGGCATCTCCCTGGTCTGCCTCGGCAGCACGTTCCTGGTTGCTCGCGTCCTCCACGAACCGACGTCGCCGGTCGCCGGTCGCCGGTCGCTAGACGGCAGAACGTCGGCGCAGTCCTCGGTCCTCGGTCTCCAGTCCTCGTCCGTTCCGACCGGCTACCGTCGCCTGGCCTGGGGCACGCTCGGCTTCACCCTGGTCGTCGCGTACCTGGGGGCCTATCTGCGGCACGGCCACTACGAACTCGCCTGCCACCGCTGGCCGAGCTGCGACGGCGCCCTGGTGCCGGATTTCGGACCCGGCGTCGCCTGGTCGTTGGCGCACCGCCTGGCCGCGCTGGTCGCCGTCGCCCTGGTCGGCTGGCTGCTGGTCTGGTCCCGCCGGCTTGCCGCAACCCACCCCGCGCTGCAGCGGCCCAGCCAGGCGGCCGGTCTCGTCATCGTCGGCCAGGTCCTGATGGGCGCCGCCGTGGTGATCTCGCGCCTGGATCTCTTTGCCACCCTCGGCCACGCCGCGCTGATGGCGCTCCTGTTCGTTGCCCTGGGGGATATCTGCTGGCAGATCCGGCCCCGGCGTACCGGCGCGATCGAACGGCGGAGCGTGGCGGGGAGCGCGGCGGTAGCGGCCCGATAACCCCCCACCCAACCTTCCCGTCCCCCTTTCCCCCGATCGCGGGTCCCCGAGTCCCGGCACGGGGGAGCCGATGTCACCGCCAGCGGAAAGCCCTCCGTCCCCTCGCGAACGGAACCCCGGGTTCGGGGAAGGGGGTTGGGGGGACGGGGAATCCCGCCGCCTACGTCACCGGTGCCCGGTTCGCCGCGATCAACACGGCCAATGCGCACACCCCCAACAACACGATCAAACCGACCGCCAATCCGATCCCCAGCCACCGCGCCGTTCCCTCGACCGCGATGACGCCGGGCTCGACCGCCGTCCCCGGCGGTGGCGCCGGTTCGGCCGCCGCCGAACCGGGCACCGGTTCCGCCACGACGGCCTCTGGCGCCGCGGCCGGGACCGGGGCGTTCGGAACGGCTTGGGTTTGCTGGCGCCGGCGGCGCTTCTGCGGCGTTTCCATCGCGCGCAAGCGTACCAGCTTCCCGACGTCCCGACCCCTCGTCTTCCCGACCACCGTTCCCTACAGCACCCCGCCCAGCAGCGGCAGCACCAACCGCTCCCAATGCTCCCCGAGCGCGTCCCGGTACGGTGCCGCCGCCACGATCCGGATCAGGCGGCGGTGCTCCTCGTAGCGCTTAAACTCCTCGTCGCCCAGACCGACGACCTCCCGCCACGGCATCAGCGGCCGAAACCCGATCGGCGGCCGGTCGAACCGGACCCAAACGTCGGTCCGCCACTTCTCCGGCTTCGGGATGTCGATCAGCACCGCCTCGGACGGGACACCGTCCCCGATCAGATCGCTCAGCCCGGCCGCGATCCGGGTCTCCGCCTCCCGACGCGCCGCCGGGTCGAAGTAGAGGTTGCCCAGGCGCCCGTACAGCTCGATCGCCCGCGCGCCGACCTCGACCGCCCGCTTGTGGATCCGGCGCTCGGCCAGCGCCGCCGTCAACCGGCGGGTCGGTTCCGGCATCGCGTCGCCGGCCAGCAGCGCCAGCAGCGACGCGTCGTCGTGGTCGGTCAGCGTCTCCGGCCCGATCGCCCCGGCGACCAATGCCTCCTGGACCGCGCGCAGCAGCATCGCCATGCAGGCCCGGTTGGTGTGGTGCCAGTAGACGTTGTCGAACATCTCCTGCCGCGCGTTGATCAAAGAATGCAGCGGGCTGACCCCCTTCGCCCCGACGACCACCCGCCGGGCGGGTGCCGCCCCGTCTTCGATCGCCACCTCGGCGATCCCCAAGGCGTCGATCAGGCGCGCCGTGTCGACGCCCCCGTACGGCACGTTGCAGGCCCGGGCGTCGCGCGGCAGGTAA
>CADCWE010000152.1 GCA_902806325.1 uncultured Thermomicrobiales bacterium
GGCCGGTGGGGGCACGGGGCACCTCCGGGTTGCGACCAATCCGCCCCCACCCTACCCCCTCACGGCTAGAATGAAAAGGCCCTGCCTGTACGCCGAGTTCGGCGTGCCGGAGTACTGGATCGGTGACCCGGATTCCCCCGCATTGACCCTCCTCACGCTTAGGAGCGGCGTCTACGTTTCGGTCGAACCCGAGAACGGGCTGCTCCGCTCGACGGTGGTTCCGGGGCTGGTGATCGATCCGGCGGCGCTGTTCGCGGATTTGGACGAGTAGCGCGGCGGAATGGCTCCCTCCCCAACCCCTCCCCCGGCGCCGGGGGAGGGGCTTTTTTGTCCCCCAAGGAGGAACCACCGTGACCCAAGCCACCGACGTTTCGATCGACGGCGCCGGCTACATGGTCGCGCCCGGGACGTATCAGCGGACGCAGGACGGGGCGCCGGAAGGGCGGACGGGGAGGATCGTGGTCCGCGACTTCTTCGGCGGCCAGCGGCGGGCGGTGCAACTGGAGCGGGACCGGAGCTGGGATTCGGTCGGGGTCGGGCCGTGCTACGGCGGGCAGGGGGTCGAGCCGTGGCCCTTTGCCACCGTCGACACGGACCTCGGCCTCAACGGCGCGGCGGCGGTGCCGGGCGCGGGACAGCGCTGCCCGAGCTTGGTGGTCGAGGACCGGGCCTACCTGGCGGTCGGGACCAAACTCTTCCGCTCCGTCCTGCTCTCCGCCTCCGCCTGGGCCGATTTCGCCCTCGTCTACACCGCGCCGGCGACGATCACCGACCTCGCCTACTACCGGGGCGACCTGGCGGTGCTGATGGGCAACGCGGCGGATATCCGGATCTTCGGCACCGGCTTCGGGGCCGTCGCCGCCGGCACCACCGCCGTGCTCCAGGTCGGCGAGAAGGGCCGACTGGGGGTGGGGTACGCCAACCGGCTGGTCTACGCCGACCCCGCCCCCGGCCAAACCGACCAGCTCCGGATGACCACCGGCGGCGGGATCGATACCCGGCAGTTGGACGCCCCGATCGTGCGGATGGGGTTGTGGCAGGGCAAGATCGCGATCGCCACCCGGGCTAGCCTCTGGACCCTGGGCGGCAGGAGCGACCCGGCGACCGCGACCTGGGTGTCCGATCCGGCCCCGTTCTTCACCCACGGCGTCTGGTCCGCCGACGACGATTTTGCGTTCTTGCTCGGGTTCGGCGGGCGCCTCTACACCTGGTTGGCGAATCAGGTGATGCTCTACCACCCGGAGGGCGACCGCGCCGGGTGGCGCGCCGCCGGCCCGGGCGGCCAAACCTGCCACGGCGCGACCATCGCCGCCGGCTACCTCGTCGTTTGCCTGACCACCCGCCTCGGCGACACCGAGACCTGGGCCGGCGACGGCTCCGGCTGGTGGCTGATCCACCGCGCCGCGCTCGGCACCGGCGCGACCCGGATCTGGCCGCTGCACACTGGCGGCGCCGGCAACGTCGACCTGGTGACCCTGCGCGACGGCAGCGCCGCCGCGACGGTCGACCTCTACCGCCTCCTCTGGCGTTCGCCGACCGAGCAGACCTACCCGGCCTCCGGCGCCTTCCGGACCTCGCTCCTCGACGCCGGCGAGCGCGACAAAACCAAGGCCTGGCGCAAACTCGGCGCCGTCTTCGCCGTCCCCGAAGCGCGCGGCAACCAGGCCAGCGCCGACGCCGTCACCCTGACCCTGGCCTATTCTGTGGACGGCGGCAAGACCTTCGCCAACGCCGCCAGCACCGTCGTCGCCGACCCCACCCGGCGCGTGCTGGAACTCGACGCCGCCCTGGCCAACAACGCCGCCGCCTCGCGCACGATCCAGCTCCGCCTGACCTGGAGCAGCGTCTCGGATTGGGCGCCGGTCCTGACCGGCCTCTGGGCGGAGTACGAGCTGCTCGACGCCCCGGCCCGCCGCCGCCGCTGGCGCTTCAAGGTCCACGCCCGCGACGCCGCGGCGCAGCGCGACGGCGCCCCCGCCCCCCGCACCGGCCGCCAGTTGGCCGCCGACCTCTGGGCCGCCTGGCGCGCCGGCGCCACCGTCCCGTTCCAGGACCTCGACTTCGACGCCACCGCCGAGACGGTCCAGACCCGGATCGTCGGCATCGCCGAGGACGTCCCCAAACCGGCCGACGGCGCCCGCTGGGGCGAGTCGGTGGTGGCGCTGACGCTGGTGGAGGTGTAGGGAAGCGGGCCTCCGGTCGGAGTCGGGGCGGCGCGTGCCGGTTGGACCTTTGTTGGGGCACCGTCTCGTCGTGGGATTCCGAGGCGGGGCTCGCAAGATCGGGAGGCGGTTTCCCAAGGCCGGAGCGCCGATCGTGCGCGACGACCTCCCGCTGGAGTCCGGGGTTCGAGGGGGCAGTCCATCGCTCGGGGTGGTTCTGTTCGAAACCGCGCGGCCCCGATCGGCACCCAGATGGTTTGTAGGAGCGATCCGTTGCGGCCGCCCGCCCCCCGGACAACGCGATTCAAGCGGCACCGCCCTTCCGCGGGACGGTTTGATAGGATGACCGAAGGATCGCCCGGCGCCAGCATTCGCTCCCCCAACACCGAGGTAGCCCCGTGCACCACAAACCGTGGGATGTCGAGGTCGGCAGCGGCACCGCGCGTTCTGGCGCCGAAACCGCGGCGACGGCCCTGGTGCGGACGCCGTCGCGCCACCACGGGGTCGGTGACACCCAAGCCCTCGCCGTGGCCACCGAGGACGCGCGGGGCACCGTCGCCGGGTCCCTGACCGGTGACGTCCTCGTCGATTGGGTCGAACTGGCGGCGGCCGGTTCGAGCATCGGCGCCGCGCGGTAGGTGGAAGCCGGGGCATCGCGCGCCGCGTCGATCGGCGTCTTCGCGCCCGCGGTGGACCCGCCACCCGGCGGCCCCCACCCCGGACGCTGGTTCCTGTTCCGGGACGCCGAGCTGCTGGTCCAGGAACCGCGCCGCGCCGCTGCCGCCGTTCCCCGTCTCGCCGGCCCAGCCGACCTCGGTGTGCCGTTGCACGCCCCGCCGTTGTACCTCGGCACCCTCGACGGCGACCCGTGCTGGGCCGCCCGCCTCATCGACGGCGACGCGACCCCGCCGCCCGGGATGGCCTGCCACGGCCTGCGCGAGTTGCACGGGCGATTGCCGGAAGCCGAGTGGGCGGTCGCCGGGCGCGCAGTCCAACTCCTGGCCTGGGACCGCGACCACCGCTTCTGCGGCCGCTGCGCCACCCCGACCGACCCCCTCCCCGGCGAGCGCGCGAAACGCTGCCCGACCTGCGGCCTGACCGCGTTCCCCCGCATCTCCCCGGCCGTGATCGTGCTGATCGAGCGGGACGACGCGATCCTCCTCGCCCGCGGCCACCAGTTCGCCGCCGGCCGCTTCGGTCTCGTCGCCGGGTTCGTCGAGGCCGGGGAGAGTTTGGAGGACGCCGTCCGCCGCGAGATCGCCGAAGAGGTGGGAATCGAGATCGCAGCCCCCCGCTACTTCGGCAGCCAGCCCTGGCCGTTCCCGCACGGGATCATGGTCGGCTTCACCGCCGCCCACGCCGCCGGCGAGATCCGGATCCAGGAGAGCGAACTGGCCGAGGCCGCCTGGTTCCGGTTGGCCGACCTGCCCCGCGTCCCTCCCAGGCTCTCGATCGCCCGCCGCCTGATCGACGCCTGGGCGGCGGCCCGGGGGGCGACGATTGGGCAGCCGTGAAGCGGCGGCGAATCCCTCCCCCCTCCCGAAGCGGGAGGGGGTTGAGAGGGGAGGGATTCACCGCCCCCGGAACCCGACCACCCCCACCCCTTCGACCCCGATCGCCGGCGGGTCGAGGTGGACCGACGTGACCGTGATCCCCGCGAACGGGCGGAGGCCGAAGCGCGCTTCGAGGCGCTCGCTCGGCCGGTTGTACCCCTTGATCAACGGCGTCACCCATCCGGCCAGCTCGACCCGCGTTGCGATCGGGCGAACATCGCCCGTGGCCGCGCGGTGGCGGCGGACGACGTCGGCGATCGCGGCCTCGCCGAGGGCGACGGCGCTGACCCCGACCGCTTCGGCCATCGTCGCCTTGTCGATGATGTCGTCGGCGCCGGCGGCGCGCAGGGTCAGGGTCGGGTGGGGATGGTCGGCCTGGGCGGCCAGTTGGGGCAACACCACGGCGTCGACGATGTCCTGGGCCGCGTCGGCGTCGGCGTGCATCAGGACGTCGCCGTCGCCGGTGTAGGACGGGATGACGAAGGAACCGGCCGGGAGCGCCCCCGGCTCCTCCGCGCCGAGCTTGGCCTTTTTGAGGAAGATCGCCGGCAGCCCGGCGACGATGGCGTACATCGCCGCCACCGGGTAGCCGCTCATCCCCGGCACGATCAACACGTCCGCCCGCGCCGCCCGCAGGTGCGCCGCCGCTTCCTCGGCGTGGGCGAACAGGTATTCCGGCCGCGCCGCCGTCTTGAGCAGGCTGGCGTACTCGATCCCGACCCCGCCGCCGCCAAACACCCGCGTCGTGCCGACCCGGAGCAGCCCCCGCAGCAGCGTCCGCGCTCCCGGCGACAGCGCCGACCCCGCGATCGCGGCGTCCGTGTCGGCGTAGGGCACGCACGGCCCGGCCGGCGCCTCCGCGCTCGCCGCCTCGTGCGGGCGCTCGTAGCGCGGGATGCGCGGGACACCCGGCTCCGCCGTCGCCCGTTCGACCACCGCCCCGCCCCGGCTCGCGCCCATCGCCCCCGCCTTTCCGCGCCCGCTCCGGTCGCGGTACCATCGCCGCGCCCGTCCCCGTGCCGGGCGCCGTACCTATACCGCGAACCGTGCCCGGTTGTCACCTCCTCGTCGGACGACCGGTTCGCGGTCGCCAGAAAGCAGGCCCGCCCCCGTGTCGCTCGCCAGCCCCGGATCGGCCCAACGCGCGATCGCCGACCACCTCTGGAGCGTCGCCGCCTGGCGGCGCGCCAAGGCCGAGGAGTACGATCGCGACGCCCGCAACCTGCGCACCGCCGCCGGGTTGGACGACCTTGCCGCCCACGTCCTTGCCCTGCCCGACGACGACCCCCGCCTGCGCGAACTGGCCCGCGTCGGCGCCCTCCACGACGACGCCTTCGTTCCCGGCCAGCAGACCAGCTACGAGATCGGCCGCTTCCGCTTCCACCGCCCGGAAACGGGTTTGGACGCCTTCCTCGACCGCCTGGTCGAACTCGCGATCGCCGACCGCGGCGAGCAAGGCCGCTTCGGCGGCCTGATGCCGGAAGGCGACGACCCGTGGGGATAGTATCGTGGCGCCGACCCCGGCTCCGGCGTCGCCCCCGACGCCTCGCCGTCAACGCTGCCCGGCGTCGTCACGGTCGGCACTGCGCTCACGCCGCCGAAACGTTCGCCGCTGCCCTCGCCTGTTGCCCCAACACCGGGATGTCTGCCCGTCGTCCATCGGTTCGTATCGTGTCTTTCGAGGCGATTGCCCATGCGGCGGACCAACGTCTGTCTCGACGATGACCAACTTCGGGCGCCAAAGATCGTCGCGGCCGAAGAACGCCAAAGCCTGGCGACCATCGTCCGCCCGGCGGTCGATGCGTAGCTCGACGCCCGGTTCCGTGACCGCGACGGTTAGAACCGGCGGGTCGGGCGGTTGGTCGAATCGATCCAGCAACGCATCCTGTCCGACGTCCCCGCGGAGATGATCGAAACCGACATCACCGCGGCCCGGGAGGGGAGCGTCGCGCCGCGCGTGGTGGGTGAATCGGGAGCAGAGAAGGGATCAGGGCCGGGCGGCCGGGGCGACCCGTCCCGCGTTCCCGTCCCCCGCCCCCACCTCGTCCACGCGCACCGCCCCGCCCGTCTCCGCCGACCGGTTGCCCGCCGCCAGCGTCGCCAGCACCGCCAGCGTCTCCTCGCGGCTGACCCCCGGCACCCCGGTTTGGGCCATCTTCAGCACCGCCGCCATCGTGTTCCGATAGAACGCGGCGTGGTCGGCGATCTCGGTTTGGCCCCAGCCGTCCGTGCCGTAGACGGCGAGGTGGAAGACGTAGGCGGCGTCGCGCAGCGTCTCGACCACCACCGTCGGCCCGCCGTCGTGGCCCAGCACCGCCACGTCCCGCTCCGGGAAGGCGTGGCGGTGGACCCAGGACGGGGCGCCGCCGCCGACCAGCGTCTGGTACGCCTCGACGGCGTGGACGCCGTAGTAGAACCAGTCCCCCGGCCCGACGCTGACGACCGAGCATGGCGCCCCGAACCCCGCCGCCCGGTCCTTGAGCGCCACCAGTTCGTCGGCGAAGCGCAGCGCGGAGCAGCTCATCAGCGGCGCCCCGCGGCCTTCCGCGAGGTCGAACAGGGCGATCGCTTCGGCCAGATCCAACGTCATCGGCTTGTCGATAAAGGTCGGCAGCCCCGCTTCCAAGAACGGCCGCGCCAGCGCCGCGTGGCTTGCCCCGCCGCCGTGGTCGTCGACGATCAGCGCCGCGTCCACCCGCCCGATCATCGCCGCCGGGTCCTCGACCACCGTCTCGATGCCGTGGTCCGCCACCAACCTGTCCCGCGCTTCGGCCGGGCCGCCCCAAACCGCGACCACCCGCCCGCCGTCGAGGATCGGCGGCCCGTTTGGCCCGCCGTTGAACAGCCCCGCGAAGACGTTGGCGTGCATCGTGTTCACGCCGACCAAGCCGAACCGGATCACCGTGCGCTCCTCGCTCTGCCCGTCGTACCCCGCGCCCGAATCCCGGCCATTCTACGCACGCGCCGCCCCGGCCGGGCGTTGACGCGGCCGCAACAATGGGGTAGGGTCCGTCCGCCAACTTGAAGAGTGGCGTCGCCCGAAGGAGGAGCAGCATGGTGAGGAACCGATCGGGGATTTGGGCCAAACTGGTGGCCCTGATGGTGGTGCTCGGCTTGATGGTCCCCGTCGTCGCGACCGGGGTGTCGGCCCAGGACGGCGGCAAGACGATCCGCTTGCACCAGGCGCTCTACCCGGAGGCGGCCGACCCCCAAATCGCCTCAGCCTCGAACGAGATCGACATCCTCTCCTACAACTACGAAGGGTTAACCCGACTCGACGAGAATCTGGCCACCGTGCCGGGCGCCGCCGAAAGCTGGACCTTCAACGACGACCTGACCTCCATCACCTTTAAGCTGCGCGCCGGGCTGACCTACTCCGACGGCTCGCCGCTGACCGCCGAGCGTTTCCGCTACGCGGTCGAGCGCACCTGCGACCCCAACGTCGCCGGCGGCTACCAGTACGTCCTCGGCGACGTGGTTGCCGGCTGCGGCGAGTTGGCCGGTCTCAACAGCGCCGGCGAGGGCACCCCGGTGACCGTCGACGAGGCCGCGTACGAAGCGGCCAAAGACAACCTCGGCGTCCGGGCGGTCGACGACCTGACCCTGGAGATCGACTTCGTCGAGCCTGCCCCCTACTTCCCGACCATCGCCAGCTTGTGGGTCTTCTTTCCCGCCAAGCAGGAGCTGATCGAAGAAGGTGGCCCCGACTGGTGGAAGGACCCCACCAAGCAGATCGGCAACGGCCCCTTCCAGCTGACCGGAATTGAGCAGGACCAGCTCGTCACCTTCCAGGCCAACGAGAGCTACTGGGCAGGGCGGGCGAAGATCGACACCGTCGAGATCGTCTACGTCACCGACAGCGCGACCGCGCTCGAAGCCTACCGCTCCGGCGACCTTGACACGTTCCAGGTCGACCCGTCCCAGATCCCCGAGATCCAGGCCGACCCGGAGTTGGCCGACCAGCTCCTCCAATACGCCGGGGCCAACACCTTCTACCTCAATTACAACCTGAAGCTGCCGCCGTTCGAGGACAAGAAAGTCCGCGAGGCGTTCGCCTACGCCTTCGACCGCGAAACCTACTGCTCGGTGATCCGCAACGGCGACTGCGTGCCGGTCTACTCCTGGGTCGCCGAGGGCGTCCCCGGCGCGATCCAGACCGACCTCTACGCCTTCGACCCGGAAGCGGCCAAGCAGGCCCTCGCCGAGTCCACCTACGGCAGCGCCGAAGCCCTGCCGGAGATCCGCTTCTTCTACAACAGCGACGATTCCGCGGCCCAGCCCCGGATCGAGTGGATCGCCGGCCAATGGCGCGATATCCTCGGCGTCGAGGTGATCCTGGAGCCGACCGAAGGCCAGACCCTGGTCGGCCTCCGCCGAGACCCCGACCAGTACCCGCAGCTCTCGATCTACAATTGGTTCCAGGACTACCCGGACGCCCAGAACTGGCTCAGCGTCTACTGGACCTGCAACGCCACCTTCGCCGACCGCGTCGGCTACTGCAACGAGGAGTTCGACCGCCTGACCGAGCAGGGCGACACCGAGGCCGACCCCGAAGCCCGGATCCCCTTCTACGAGCAGGCCGGTCAACTGCTGCTCGAAGATCTGCCCGGTCCGCCCCTCTACAGCGCCGCCAATGTGTTCTTGATCAAGCCGACCGTCACCGGCTACACCACAACCTCCGTCGACGCCTCCTGGCCCGGCGAACGGGTTTCGGCGTTGACGATGGACATTACGGAGTAACGAGTCGGGGAGTCGGGGAGTCGGGAAGAACGGGGCGTCACTTCCCGACTTCCCGACTCCCCGACTCCCCGACTTCGTCCCGAGGCGGCCATGCTCGGTTTCCTCTTCCGGCGCGTGCTCTGGATCCTGCCGGTCGTCTTCACCGTCGCGGCGGTGACGTTCTTCCTCATGTACCGCGCGCCCGGCGGCCCGTGGGATACGGATAAGCCGGTCCCGGCCGGGACGCGGGAGAACCTCAACCGCCGCTTCGGGCTGGACAAGCCGCTCTGGGTCAACCCGGACGCGGTCGCCGCCAAGCGCGACCAGGGGGTGGATAACCCGTTCACCCTCGGTCGCGCCTATCTGGACGCCCAGTTCCCCAACTACATGATCGGCGTCTTCCGCTTCGACCTCGGACCGTCCTACGCCTCCAAGGGCACCGAGACGGTCCAGCGGGTGATCGTCGACAAGCTGCCGACCTCGGCCAAGGTCGGCCTGGTCGCCCTCGTCTTCGCCCTGATCGTCGGGCTGCCGCTCGGGATCGCCAGCGCCCTCCGCCAGAACACGTGGGTCGACTACCTGGCCTTGTTCACCTCGACCATCGGCGCCGCGGTGCCGACCTTCGTCAGCGGCATCCTGGTCCTGATTTTTATGAGCCAGGTGTTCGGCGTTTCGCCGATCCGCCGGCCGGAAGAGTGGGAAGGGTTGGGCCGCGCCTACCTCCTGCCGGGGATGGTGCTGGGCCTCGGCACCACCGCCTACATCGCCCGCCTGACCCGGTCCAGCTTGCTGGAGATCAAGCGCCAGGACTACATCCGGACCGCCCGCGCCAAGGGCTTGGGCGAAACCAAGGTCGTCGGCCGCCACATGCTGCGCAACGCCCTGATCCCAGTGCTCACGATTCTGGGTCCGGCCGCCGCCGACCTGCTCACCGGCTCCTTCATCATCGAGACCATCTTCAACGTCCCCGGTCTCGGCCGCGAGTTCGTGACCTCGATCGGCCGCCGCGACTACTCGATGATCATGGGCACGACCCTCTTCTACGCCGTCCTGATCGCCCTCGCCAACGTCACCGTCGACCTCAGCTACGGGCTGGTCGATCCGCGCATACGGGTCAAGCGGTAGGCGACAGGTCGGGGCGCATGGCACGCGCCCGGTCCCAACCCCGGTGGTCGCGGCGGGCACGACCACCGGTGACCCGGTCAAGGGCGCCTGCGATGCCCCCGACCATCGGCCGTCCCCATCCGACCGCCTGGGAGCCGCTCATGGCCACCGTCGCCCCCGTCGCCACGCCGCAGCCGCGCGAATCGTCCGGGGCGCTGACGCTCGCCGAGCGGCGGCCGGGTCGTGGATTGTGGCGCGATGCCTGGCGGCGGTTGCGGCGGAACAAGATGGCGATGGCCGGCCTGGTCTACCTCGTCTTGCTGGCGTTCGTCGCCGTGCTGGCGCCCGCGATCGCCCCCCAGAATCCGGTCACCAGCGATGTCCGCACCGCCGGCAACTACCGCAAGGCCGCCTGGCTCGACGACGCCAATCCCCTCCGCACCGGCGACTGGACCTACCCCCTCGGCACCGACTCGATCGGTCGTGACGTCTTCAGCCGCCTGGTCTTCGGCACCCGCGTCTCGCTCGTCGTCGGCTTCGTGCCGATGTTCGTGATCTTGGCGATCGGCGTCCCGCTCGGTCTCGCCTCCGGTTTCGCCGGCGGGAGAATCGACAACCTGCTGATGCGGCTGACGGATGTCGTTTATGCGTTTCCCTCGATCCTCTTTTTTATCATCATGCAGATCTCGTTCAAGGACACCGGCTTCGGCAAACTCCTCGGCGGCCTCATCTTGCTCTTCGTGACGCTGTCGATCCTGAACTGGACGGGCATCGCTCGGCTGGTCCGCGGCGACACGCTGGCCCTGAAGGAGAAGGAGTACGTCGAGGCGGCGCGCTCCAACGGCGCGAGCGTCGGGCGGATCATCCTCCGCCACATCCTGCCCAACGCCCTGGGACCGATCATCGTCGCCGGAGCCTTCATCGTCCCCGGCGCGATCATCTCCGAGGCGGTGCTGTCCTACCTCGGCATCGGCGTCCGCCCCGACGTCAGCGTCGACACCCCCTTCCCCACCTCGTGGGGCCAGATGATCCTCGAAGGCAGCAAGAGCTGGCAGGCCCAATCCTGGATGCTGATCGCCCCCAGCGCCGCCATCGCCCTGATTACGCTCGCCTTCACGTTTCTCGGCGACGGACTGCGCGACGCGCTGGACCCGCGGGAAACGCGATAGACCGCGAACGGGTGGGGAACTTCCCGGCGTCGGGGCGCGACGAACCGCGCCCCGACCGCCACCGTTCCCAATCCCGACGCCGGCGACGACCACGCCGTAGGGGCGCACGGCATGCGTCCTGTTCCTCACCGCCGGATCGCGAATCCGTCCACGACCGTCCGGGGCACCGTCACGCCAGGCACCGTGCCGGGCGCCCCTACCGGACGACGTACGTCCCCGCCATCTTGTCGTGCAGCGTCTGGCTGCGCTCGTCCCACAGCATCCACAGGTGGTCGACCAGCACGAGCAGCGAGACCAGGCTGTCCAACAGCGCACTGCCGACGAACGAGACGAGGATGCCCAAGCCGATCGGCAGGAACGCCCGGACGGCACCTTGCTCGATCCCCGGCGGACTCCCGGTCCGATCCACGACCCGCAGGCCGAGGGCGCGTTTGCCGAAGGTGCCGCCCTGGCCATTGAGGACGGCCGCGTAGCCGAAGCTGAGCAGCGACAGCAGCAGTTGGCCGAAGGCGACGTCGACGATCGCCCAACCGATCACCAAGAGGGCCCCGCCCGGCAGGAGCAGGATCAACCCATCCACCAGCAGCGCTGCCAACCGGCGCCAGAAGCCGCCATACTCCCGCGCCACCCGTCGCGGCTGGCCGTAGCCGGAAGCGTTCACCGGCGCCCCCGTTTGCATCCCATCCCCCCATCCGCCGAAGCGCACCGTCGACCCTGTCCGCGACGCTACGGCCGGCGGCGGCATCCCGGAATGGGACGACGGTCGGAATCCCTGGCCCGTTCCCATCGTCCTCCCGCCGCCCACGGCCCGCGGCCTACCGCCCGCCCTTCGGGTCGAACGCGTCCCGCAGCCCATCGCCGACGAAGTTGATCGCCAGCACCGCGATCGTCAACGTCAGCCCCGGCGCGATCGCCAGCAGCGGGTGGGTCAGGTAGGAGTCGCGGGCGCCGTTGAGCATGTTGCCCCAGGTCGGGGTGCCGGAGGGGACGCCGAAGCCGAGGAACGACAGGCTGGCCTCGGCCAGCATGTTGATCGCGATCGCCAGCGTCGTCGCGACGATGATCGCCGCCAGCACGTTCGGCATCAGGTGGCGCCAGATGATCCGCCCGTTCGGCACCCCGACCGCCCGCGCCGCCTCGATGAACTCCTTTTCTTTCAAGGACATGAACTCGCCGCGGATGATCCGCGCCAGCCACATCCAGCCGAACACGCCGAGAAACAGGACCACGCTGCCAACCGAGCTGCCGCGGATGCTGAACACGATCAGGAGCAAAAAGATCGCCGGAAACGCCAGCATCAGATCCACGAACCGCATCAGCACCGCGTCCAGCCACCCCCCGTAGAACCCCGCCACCGCCCCGACCAGAATCCCCAGCACCGTCGAGATCGCCGCCGCCGCCACCCCGACCAGGAGCGAGATCCGCCCCCCGTACATCAGGCGGCTCAGCTCGTCCCGACCCAGCTCGTCGGTGCCCAGCCAGTGCGCCGAGGAGACCGGCGCCTCGACGCTGAACAGGTCGACCTCGTTCTGCCCGTACGGCGCCAGGAGGTCGGCGAACACCGCGACCAGGATCATTACCACGATCACGACCAGTCCGGCGATCGCCAGTTTCGCCCGCCGCAGCCGCCCCAGCGCCAACTGGACCGGCCCCCGCGGTTTGCGCGCCGCCGGGTCGGGCACCAGCGCGCCGAGACCGGTCGGCCCCGGCGTCGCCCGGATCGCCGGATCGACGAACGGGTGCGGGGCGGGGCGGGATTCGATGGAGGGGTCGGCGTTCATGGGCGTGGTCCGAGGAGGTGCCGGGACGCGTGTTGGTGGGATCGCGACGTGGGCTGTTGCGGCACGGGCGGCCGCGGAGGGCCGCCCCTACGACGCTCGATGCGCGTCGCCAACAGGTCTGTAGGGACGGCCCACCGCGGCCGCCCGTGCCCGCGACCAACCCCTCCCGATTCCCCCGCCGACGTCCCCTTCATCGTCCATCCCTCACCGGTACTTGATCCGCGGATCGAGCAGCCCATAGGCCAGGTCCGCGATCAGGTTCCCGAGCACGATCAGCACCGCCCCCAGCACCAGCGTCCCCATCAACACCGGGTAATCCCGGACCTGCAACGAGTCGAAGAACAGGCGCCCCATCCCCGGCCACGAAAACACCGTCTCCACCAGCACCGCCCCGGTCAAATAGAGCGGGATATCGATGCTGGCGACCGTGACGAACGGGATCAGGGCGTTCTTCAGCGCGTGGCGGGTCATCACCGCGCCTTCCCGCACCCCCTTCGCGCGGGCCGTTCGGACGTAGTCCTGGTTCAACGCCTCCAGGGTCGAGGAGCGCACGTAGCGGCTCCAGCCGGCGATGCTGCCGATCGCGATCGTGAACGCGGGCAGGACCAGGTGCCGCGCCACGTCCAGCACGCCGCCCCCATCCACCCCGCGCATGTTGGCCGAGGGCAGCCAGGTCAACTTCACGGCGAAGAGGATTTGCAGCATCAACCCGAACCAAAAGACCGGCATCGCCAACCCGAAGTAGGAGACGAACGAGGTCAGGTTATCGAACGGCCCGTACGGCTTGCGCGCCGCCAGCGTCCCGAACAACAGCGCGAAGACCAGCGCGATCGCCAACCCGGCCGTCATCAGCAGCACCGTGTTCGGGAACGCGTCCCAGATCACGTCCGCCACCGGCCGGTACTGGGTGTAGCTGGTCCCCAGATCCCCCTGGAGCAGGTTCCCCAGCCAGACCGCCAACTGCTCGTGGACCGGCCGCCCGATCCCCATGTTCTCCCGGATCTGGTCGAGTTGCTCCTGGCTCATCCGCTTGTTGCGCGCGTAGAGCGCGTCCGGCCCCCCCGGCGCCAGTTGCATGAAGACGAAGCTCAACACGGAGACGCCAAGGAGGAGGGGGATCGCGCCAAGCAGTCGGCGGACGGTGAAGCGGAGCATGGCGGGCAAGCCCTCACCCCGGCGCTACGCGCCACCCCTCTCCCGTGCGCGGGCGAGGGGACGCGGTTGCGAGACTCGGGAGTACTCTCGGGGAGCGTCGATCCGCCCCCCGCTCGGGCATTCTCGTCCCCTCGCCCGCGCACGGGAGAGGGGTGGCGCGTAGCGCCAGGGTGAGGGCTTGCCCCCTACTCCATCAAATACCAATCCTGCACGTTCCACATCAGGTAGGTGAAGGCGCTCGGCCAGAAGCCGCCGATGTTCGGGGCAACGGCCGGGTAGCTGTTCGGCCAGTACATGAAGATCACCGGCACTTCGCGGTGCAGGACCTCCTGGATCTGGTCGAAGATCGCCTTGCGCTCCTCCTGGACGGTGGTGGCGTCGGCGCGAGCGGTTAGGTCGTCGATCTCGGCCTGGAAGTTGTACTCGTGGAAGTAGGCGGGCAGGTTGCCGCCGGAGCCGTCCGGCCGGTCGGGGATCTGGGAGCTGGCCCAGTAGTACTCGTCCGACGGGTCGTTGCCGTTGGTCCAGGTCCACATCGAGGCCGTCATCGCGTCGGTGAACTGGTAGCCCTCTGGCCCCCAGATCGTCGAGATGTCCTGGTTGAAGACCTCCGTCTTGATCCCGATCGAGTTCCAGCTTTGGGCGACGACCTGGCAATTGCGCTCGGTCTCGGAGTTGCCGGAGACGAACCAGAGTTCGATCTCGAACGGCTTGACCTCGCCGTCGCCGACGTTGGGGTCCGTCGTCGGCACCTTGCCTTCCAGCACGCCGTCGTCGCCCGGGGTTAGCCCGGCCTCGGCCAGTAGCGCCTTGGCCTGCTCCAGGTCGTAGGGGCGGGGCTCGATGTTCGGGTTGTGCGCCCAACTGCCGGGCACCTGGTCGGCGATGCTGCGCACGGCGCGGCCCTTGAGCAGCTTGTCGATGATGTCCTGGGTCGGGGTCGCGAAATCGAGCGCCTGGCGGACCTTGGTCATGCGCAGGAAATCGACGTGCTTGAGGTCCATGTGCTGCCAATCCTGGGTCGGGTGCTCCAGGATGACCACGTTCTCGATCTCCAGCGCCTCGTCGACCCGGGTCGGGGAGAGCGCGCCGCCGCTGCCGACCATCTGGATCTCGCCGGTGCGGAGCTGGACCAGTTGGGTGTTGTCGTCCGGCACCAGCCGGGTCACCACCCGGTCCAGCTTCGGCGGATTCCCCCAGTAGCTGTCGAAGCGCTCGACGACGATCTGCTCCTTGGCCTTCCACTCGACGAACCGCATCGGCCCGGTGCCGATCGGGGCGCGACCGAACTCCTGCTTGAAGCTGTCGATCCCTTTCGCGATCGCGGAGGATGGCACCAGATCCGTGACCGGGACGTAAGACATGAACGGGGCGTAGACCTCGCCGGTGGTGATGGTCAGCGTGGCGCCGTCGACGGCGATGTCGGTGACCTTGTCCCAGCCCTGGGTGTTGAAGGCGCCGAATTCCTCGTCCATGATGATTTTCCAGGCGTTGACCACGTCCTCGCCGGTGAACGGGTCGCCGTTGTGGAAGGTGACGCCCTCGCGCAGGGTGAAGGTGTAGACCAGCCCGTCGTCCGAGATCGCGAACTCGGTCGCCAGGGCCGGTTGCAGGGTTTGGGTGCTGTCGTAGCCCAGCAGGCCGTCGAAGATGCCGGTCTGGAAGTCGGCGGCGGTCACGGTCTGGCTGATGTAGGGCTGGAGGGTGTCCGGCTCCGAGGCGGTGCCAACGACCAGGGTGCCGCCCTGCGCGGGCGTGCCTTCGGGGGCGGTCGGCCCGGAGACGGGAACCGCCTCCTGGGCCAAGCGCGTGGGCAGCGCCCGACCCCGGCTCGGCGCCCCGAAGGCGTGGTCCGAGGTGGCGTGCAGCATCACCCCGACGACCGGCGCCGCGATCCCCAGCACCGCCGCCCGCCGCGTCAGCTCCCGGCGGGAGATCCGGCCATCGATCCGGGCCTGGATCAGCCCGTTGACCGTGGTCGGCTCGCCCGCCCCCGCCCGTTCCTCGCGCCCGCGTCCGCCCAGTTGGATCATCGCCATGGTGTCTCCCCTCTTGGCATCCGGCGCCGTCGCGCCGGCTCCGCGCCGGTCGTCCCACCGTTCGTGTAGCCTACCAGCTTCCGCCGCCCCGTCGCGGCACCGCGTTTGCAACGGGAGCGACACCAGTTCCGTCCGGGGCCGACCGGTTCGGCCGACAACGAAGGATTGTTCCGATGACCGACCCGACTCCAGCGACCGACCCGGTGAAGATCGAATATTGCACCTCCTGAGGCTACCTGAAGCGCGCCGTCAGTTTGGCGGACAACATCTTGCACGATCACCACGAATCTCTGCCCAACGGCGTCCACCTCGTCCCCGGCGAAGGCGGCATCTTCGAGGTCTCGTTGGGCGAACGCTCCCTCTTCTCGAAGGCCAAAACCGGCCGCTTCCCGGAGGAAAACGAGGTCGAGGGGGTGTTGGAGGATCTGTTCGAGGCTTGACACGCTCGTAGCGCGAAGCGGGCGACGGCATTCCCGATGAGACGCGGTTGGACCGGGACGAGGGCGATCCTTCGTGGACGACCTCGTCCCGGTCCAACCGCGTCGGGAGGCGGAAACCCGCCCTTGGGGCCGCCTTATCCCTCCCTGACCGCCGTCGACGCTCCATCCGACGTCGCTTCGGCGCCGTCCGACGCGGTGTCGGACGGCGCCATGGTCGTCGTGTCCCGGTAGGCCCGCCACTCGCTGGCCAGGTAATCGAACATCACGTCACCCGCGAACTGGGCGCCTTTGATCCCCGACCAGTGGAAGCCGCCGGCGTCGCGGTAGCCCTGCTTGCGCAGCGCCGCCGCCGAGCGGGTGTTGAAGTCCCAGACGAACGACCGCACCTGGTGCAGGCCCAGCCGCTCGAAGGCGTACTCCAGGAGCAGGTGCTTGGCCTCCGTGCCGAGGCCGCCGCCGCGGTGTTCCGGGCGGTCGAGGAAGGTTTCGGTTTCGGCGGTCTTGTGGACCCAGTCGATGTCGGCCAGGCCGTTGCCGCCGATCAGTTCGTCGTTTTCCCGCAGCACGATCGCGAACCGGACCCACTCCTGCGGGTCGTCCTCGGCCAGCTTGCGGATCCAGTGCGCGAAGCCGATCTCGCTCCGGACATCGCGCCCGTTGTCGAAGAACGTTTCCGGTTCCTGGCGCGACCAGACGGCGATCTTCTCCGCGTCCTCGACCTGATACGGCCGCAGGTAGACCCGCTCCCCGATCATCACCGCGTTGCGCGGCGGGTCGCCGGTGATGACCGGGCGCCGCTTGGCGCCGACGATCCGCCGCCCCTCCGGGCGGGGCGCGTCCGGATCGGCGACCGGGGTCGGGGCGCCCAGCCGCTCCGTCCAGACCGGGTGCAGCAGCTCCCAGAACAGCTCGTCGCGCCGCGCCCCGTCCACCCAGCGCGCCTCCCGCAGCCGCCCGGTAAACGCCATCCCCAGCGCCTCGGCCGCGCCGGCGACCTCCGGCTCGTTGTCGGCGGCGTAGAGGTAGACGGCCATCATCTCCCGCTCGTGCAGCAGGTACGGCACCATCAGGCGGATCATCTCCGCCTTGATCGCCCCGGCGTTCGGCAGGGTATCCGGGGCATGCACCTCCAGGTCGGTCGTCCGGCCGTCCCACGACCCCCATTCCAGGGAACCGACCGGCACGTCGTCCGCCACCCGGCAGGCGACGAACGTCCACCGCCGGTTCTTGGACTGCTCCGGGACCTCCTTTTTCAGCAACTCCTCGGCGCGCTCGGCCGGGATCGGGAAGAGGGACCGCCGCCAGGCCGTCGCGTGCTTGGCGTCCCCCAGCTCCAACGCCCGGAGGTAGATCGTCTCGCCCTTGAGGAAGGTCTGCCCGGCGCTGCCGGTGCCGGGGGCCGGGGTCGTGTCGTCCGTTTTGCCGTTGTCGCTGTCGGTCGCCATCGGGGGTGCGCCTTTCGCGGCTCGCGCCGGGAATGCGTTCGCGCGGATTTGGTCGAGGTGATGGGTTCAGGGGGGCGGGGAAGGCCCCCTCCCCAACCCCTCCCCCAACGCTGGGGGAGGGGCTATTCCGGGCACGGTTTCCGGATGCGGAATCCCCGTGGCATCCTGGCGTCCCCTCCGGAGAGGGACCGTGGAGTTGGGGAATTGGGGCCAAAATGCCCGCTTACCGCTCCAGATCTGACGCCAAATAGAGCTCGTAGATCTGCCGCGTCGCCGGGGCGGCGAAGGCGACGCCTTCGCCGGAGTTCTCGATCAGGACGATCGAGGCGATGGTCGGGGTCTCGCCCTCGGCCTCGGGGCCGTAGGCGGCGAACCAGGAATGCGGGTGGTCCTTGTCCCGCTCGTCCTGGGCGGTGCCGGTCTTGCCGGCGATCGGGAAGGCGAAATCGAAGAAGACGCGGGCCGACCCGACCTGGTAGTCGTTGCTGGTCTGTTTGCGCAGCGCCGCCTGGATCGTCGCGATCTCGGTCCGGTCCAACGGCAGTTCGGAGCGGACCTTCTCCTCGCCGACGCGGGTCCGCTTCTCGTTCGCGTCCTGGGTGAACTCGACGATGAACGGCTCCAGCAGATTGCCGCCGTTGGCGATCGCGGCGTAGGCGACGGCCATCTGGAGCGGGGTCGCCGTCAAAAAGCCCTGGCCGATCGAGAGATTGATCGCGTCCCCCGTCGCCCAGAAGTCGCCGATCACGTTCAACTTGTACTCCGAATCCGGCACAACGCCGCCCACCTCGGGAAAGTACGGGATGTTCGTCGGCGCGCCGAGGCCGAAGGCCTTGGCCATGTCCGGCAGCAGGCGGTCGTCCTTCTCGTCGAGCTGGTAGCCGAGGTTGTAGAAGACGGTGTTGCAGGACTGAACCAGGGCGTCGGGGAGATAGAGATCGCCCTGGGCGCCGAGGCCCGACTCGACGGTCCAGTCGTTCCACCCCCCGTCGGGGAGATCCGGCAGGCTAAACCTCGACGGGCAGGGGATGACCGTGTTGGCGTCCATCCCCAGGTGGGCCATCGCGGCGGCGGTGGTGATCACCTTGAAGATCGAGCCGGTCGGCAGGGCCTGGCTGGCGGCGCGGTTCAGCAGCGGCGTCAGTTTGTCGTCGTAGACGCGGTCGAACTCGCGCTGGTTGAGGCCGAAGACGAAGTCGTTCGGGTTGTAGGATGGGCGGCTGGCCATCGCCAGCACGCCGCCGGTCCGCGGGTCGAGGATCACGGTGCTGCCCTTGGGGTCCTTGACCCCGTCGACCGCGACCGCGCCGAGGATGTCGAAGACCGCGGCCTGGAAGTCGGCGTCGACGGTCAACACCACGTCCTGGGGCGCTTTCCCCTTGCTCTCGGCGATCGTCTCGCGCGCCGCGCGGGTGTCGCAGGAGACGGCTTGCAGTTCGACGCTGGGGGAGCCGGTCAGCAACTCCTCGGCGCCCTGCTCGACCCCGTCGCGGCCGATCAGGCTGTCCGGCGTCAGCAGCGGATCGCGTTCGATGTCTTCGGCGTTGACCGTGCTGATGTAGCCGGTGATGTGGGCGGCCTTTTCGCCGAGCGGGTAGACGCGGGCGGTCTTGGAGTTGACCGTTACGCCCGGCACGTCGGCGAAGGCGTTCATCAGGTCCTGGCGTTTCGATTCCGGGAACGCCTTGATCGGGATCGCCCACGTCTCTGGTTGGTCCTCGTACCGGGCTTTGACGTCGTCCTCGTCCATCTCCGTCAGCTCGGCGACCTGGCGCAGCACCGCTCGCTCGTCCTCGATTTCGCCGGGGATGATGCTGACCTGGGCCAGGGTGCCGTCCATCGCCAGCGGGTCACCGTCGCGGTCGAGGATGGCGCCCCGCTTCGGGGTCTCGGCGGCCAGATCGACGCAGCCGTCCTCGCCCAGATCGCGGAAGAAGACGCCGGGGATCCAACCGATCTTCCAGGCGTCGCCTTCGCGGGCGACCGGGATCAGGTTGTCTTCCTCAAAGGTGCCGAACCGCTCCGACTCGAAGACGACGTGGACCGGGACCTCCGAACGCAGGGTCGCGTCGCCGAGCACGGTCAGGGTCAGTTTGGTTAAGGCGGCGCGCTCGGTGATGGCCTGGTACTTGGTCAGAAACTCGTCCTCGGTGATCGCCTTCTTGGCATCGGCGGTCAGGAGTTCGTAGAGGCCCCGATAATCGCCGGAACCCCAGCGGCGCCCCCAATCCTCGATCGTCGCCACGGCCGAGGTCGTCGCGGGCGCGGGCGAGGCGGCGGGGTCCTGGGCCGCGGCGGGAAGCTGGGCCGCGTTCTGGGCGGCGGTCGGCGCGACATCCTCGCCCGTGTCCTGGCCCGCCGCCTGCCGGGCCGGGGCCGCGTCCTGGGGTGGCTCCGGGATCGCTTCCCCGGCGGGAACTGGCGCGTCCCCCGTGGCGGGACCGGCCGGGGCATCCGCCCCGTTCTCGGCCGGTGACGCGGCCTCCGCTCCGGCTTGGCCGACGGGTTGCCGCGCGACGGCGATCTGGTCCGCGGTGGCGCCGAGACTGGCCGGGTCCGGGTCGCCCAACAGTTCGGCGGCGGACAGGGATGCCGTGGACGTGGACGGGTCCGGTGCCGTGCCGCCAGGGGCTAGGGTCGGCGGCACCGCCGGGTCCTGAGGTGGAGCCGCCGTCGGCACGATCGTCGCCGTCGGCGCCGGGGGCGCGGTGACGACCAGGACGGGGGTGTCAACGGTGGGGGCGTCGTCTTGGGCGGCCAGGGCGGGCACCGTCGGCGCCGGGTCGTCGCCGTTGCCGCCCAGGTTCACCCCGGCGACGGCGAAGGTGCCCTCCCGCAGCATCAACCCCCCGGCCGCGACAAAGGCGACCAGGATCAAGGCGCCGATCGCCCACGGCCAGCGGGCCGCCTGGCGCGGCGCGGCGTAGGGCGAGTGATGGTGGGAGAACGAGTGGGACACGGCGCGATCCTTCCCCTGGACGGTCGTCGGCAGTGGGAGATGGGCAGAGGGCCGTCGGTCGGTCGAAGTGTAGCGTCCGGGTCAAGGGGAAGACGGACGGCGGCCGGGGCCGATGGCGGCGCGGCGGGCGATCCGGGGCGATGCGGTTGGGCGGCGAGGGCACGGGAGCCGTCGGCCAACGCAGATGGAGGCGCGGGGAACCCGCGGTTCGCCGGCCGTCCCCCGGCGGCGGAACGCCGGGCGACGGCCCACGCCTGGGCTACCCCTATGCTGCCAGCCGCAACCCCCCGCGTCAAGCGCCCATAGGACCTGTTCGGACACCCGCCGCGGCCGCCACGCCGCGGCCGGCACGCCGGCCTTCCCTAAGCTAACGCCTGGGGACGGGAGACGGTTTCACGGGTAGGTTTGGGGTTTGGGGTCCGGGGTCTGGGGACGATCGCGGCGGGCGCGAACATGCGTGGCCCGGAACCGGGCGCATGCCATGCGCCCCGGCAATCGCCTCCCAGACCCCAGACCCCAGCCCCCACGTCCTACCGTGCCGTTTCCCCCAGCAGCGTTCCGAGGAGGGCGACGGCCGTCTCGGTGCTGCGGCCGGAGGGGTCCAGGAGCGGGTTCAGCTCCACCCAATCCACCGAGCGGATCGGACCGGGCCAGGCCCGGAGGCGGCGCAGAACCTGGGACGCCTCGCGCACGGTCAGGCCGCCGGGGACGGCGGTGCCGGTGCCGGGCAGCGCCGTCGGGTCCAGCACGTCGAGGTCGAAGGAGACGTGGACGTGGGCGACACGCCGCGCCGCCAGGTGGTCGAGCGCCGCGCCAACGCCGGAGACGATCCCCGCGTCGGTCCACTCCTCCATCGTCAGCGTCCAGATCCCGAGATCGGCGATCCGGTCCCGCTCGGCCGGGTCGAGATCGCGCCCGCCGAGGAGGCAGACGTCTTCCGGCCGTACCGACGGGCCGAACCGACCGAGCGCCCCCAGCGCCGGCGCGTCCAACCCGAGCGCGGCGGCGATGGCCATCCCGTGGAGGTGGCCGCTGGGGCTGGTGGCGGGGGTGTTGAGGTCGCCGTGGGTGTCGAACCAAAGGACGCCGACCCGGTCGCCCGCATTCGCCGCCGCCCGCGCCGCCCCGGCCAGGCTGCCGATCGTCAGCGCGTGGTCGCCGCCGAGGGTGAGGGCCAGTTCCCCGTTGGAGACTGCGGCGGCGACCGACTCGGCCAACGCCGCGCACCCGGCCGCCACCTCCGGCACGAACTCCAGGGTGCGTCGGTGCAGCCGGTCGAAGGCGTCGGCGGGGTCCGGCACCGGGATCGCGATCGTGGCTTCGAGGCGGTCCAGCAGCGCCGGGATGCGTCGCGCGCGCCAGCGCTCCCGCAGCCCTTGGTCCAGCGCCGCCGCGCCCAACTCGACCCCCGGCCGCTCGGCGCCCAGCCAAAGCGGCATCGCGAGCGGCCGGATTGGGCCGGATCCGGCGAGCCCGGACTGGGATGGATCGCGGGCGATCCCGGCAAGCGGGTTCAGGCGCGCCGGGCCAAGGTCGTGGGTTTCGAGCAGCATCGGTCACCTGCCGTCGTCGGCAACCCCGGCCCGGACCGCGTCGTCCGCGCCGTGGGGATAATCGCGGAGCCGTTCGAGTCGGCGTGCCGCGATGGCCAGTCGTCTCGGTCTCGGAGGTGCTTCATCGGCGTAAAGACGAGGATCCGAGCAAAAACACGCGCATCACCATACCCCGGGTGGCCGAGTCGCGGCGATGCTCGGATCAAGATAGCGCGCTCGAACAAACCCTGGCGCCGCGGCGCGCGGCTCCAACCCCGAAAACCGTCGCGGCGGGCACGGTTACCGCAACGAGTAATCGTCCGCGCCGAACATCGCGGCGGCACCGATAAAGACGGAGATGCTGATCAGCAAGCCGGCGACGAAGATCCAGGTGAAGCGGCGGTCGTCGAATTTGAGGTGCATGAAGTAGCCGACGACGGCGACGAACTTGCCGACCGAGAGCACGATCAGGATCGGGACCAGGAAATCCTCGATCGCCTCGACGTAGTAGATCGCGACCTCGATCGCCGTCACCACCGCCAGGATCGCGGCGACCGTGATGTAGGTCCGGTCGTCGGGGTGCCCTTCGTGGCCGTCGACGTGGTGGTCGGAGCCGGGTTTGGTGCCCGGTCCCTGGGAGCCGACGTCGGGGGAGTGGCTATCCGCGTCCGCCGCTCGGTGCGCCATCGTGGGAACCTCCGTCATTCAGATCAGCCGGCGACTAGAACGGGAGCAACGCGGCGAAGCGGAGCATGCCTTCGACGGCCGGTTCGGCGGCGTGCTCGACCTCGTCGTACGGGATCAGGTAGACCAGGGTAAAAATCACGATCCAGACGATGTCGACGAAGTGCCAGTACAGCCCGGCGATCTCGACGTCCAGGCTGTCCTCCTGCTTCAGGCCGCCGCGCAGGGAAACGAAGAGCAGCGAGAGCAGCCAGATCACGCCGATGGTGACGTGGGCGCCGTGGAAGCTGGTCAGGGTGAAGAAACTGGCCCCGAAGACGTTGGTTTGGAGCGACAACCCTTCGTGGAAGAACTCGGTGAACTCGAAGTACTGGCCGCCGAGGAAGATCGAGCCGAGGAGCGCGGTCGCCGCCAGCCAGACCCGCGTCCCGCGGACGTTGCCGCGCTGCAGCGCGCCGAGGGCGAGGACCATCGTCATCGAACTCATCAGCAGCACGAACGCGGACAGCGAGGTGTAGGGGATGTCGATCACCTCGGCCGGGAACGGCCCCGTGCCGAGGTCCTCGGAGCGTCCGCGGTAGATCATGTAGGTCGCGATCAGCGACCCGAAGAACATGCAGTCCGACGCCAAGAAGGCCCACATCAGGAGCTTGCGGTGGTCCAGCCCGGTGCTCGTCGGCGGGTGCCCGCCGGCGTCGTGCCCGGCCCCGTGCCCGGCGCCGCCCGCCTGCTGGGGCCGCGGCTGCTCGATGTGGGGGATCGTCGCGGTTGCCTGGGCCATCGTGTGCTCCTCGGACGGTTCCCGGAGGGGCGCTGCGTGCTGCGCCCTGCTCGGTGGCCGGCGCGACGATGTCCCGAACCGTCGTTCCTGGACTCGTCACGCCGCCTTGCGGAACGGGCGCGGCAAGCAGCGCCCCGACGTCGTCACGCGTGGGCGCTGCCCGCGCCCGCCGGCGCGTGGGTTTCGGGGTGCTCGCTGCTGGCCGGCTCGAAGGACCAGCCGAAGACGCCGGCGAACATGATGATCACGCCGATCAGGGCGAGGATCGGCAGGTCGAGGCGGGCGATCTCGATCCGTGGGTAGCTAAAGATCAGGCCCATCGCCGCGAGGAAGATGCCGAAGGCGGTCAGCAGCGGGTAGTAGGACGGGTCCGGGAGGTGGATGTTGGTCTCGTCGTCGGCCTCGGCGCGGCGCTCGGCCTGTTCCAGCGCGTCCTCGTCGGGCGCCTCGGCGGAGCCGATCTTGATCCCGGCGATCCTGACCTCCAGGTCTTGCTCCTCGCTCTGGCCTTCGCCCTCGTACTTGCCGTACTTCTCTTCCCAGAGCGGGTCGCGGTGGCGGACGATCGGGATCTCGCGGAAGTTGTAGACCGGCGGCGGCGAGGGGATGGACCATTCCAGGGTCGCGCCGTCCCACGGGTCGTTGCCGGCCCGCTTGCCGTGTTGGAGGGACTTGGCGACGTTGTAGAGGAAGATCAGGAAGGTGCCGCCGAGGGCATAGGAACCGAAGGTGGAGATGGTGTGCCAGAGCTGGAGGCCGCTGTCCCCGGCGTAGGTGTAGTAGCGGCGGGGCATCCCTTCCAACCCCAGGAAGTGCATCGGGAAGAAGGCGATGTTGAAGAAGGCGAACGTGGTCCAGAAGTGGATCTTGCCGATCTTCTCGTCGAGCATCCGCCCGGTCAGCTTCGGGAACCAGTAGTAGATGCCGCCGAAGAGGGCGAAGATGCTGCCGCCGAAGAG
>CADCWE010000153.1 GCA_902806325.1 uncultured Thermomicrobiales bacterium
GTAGGCGACCCGGAGGTAGGCCGTCGGCGCGGGGCGGCGAAGGGTGATCCGCCGCTCGCCCAGTTGGGGCGGCTCCGTCGCCCGCACCGGCGGCACGGGATCGCCGGCCGGGATGCCGCCGAAGGCGCGCTCGATGCGGCCGAACAACTCCTCGGCGTCGAAGTCGCCGGCCGCGACGACGAAGGCGTTGTTCGGCTGGTAGTAGCGCCGGTAGTGGCCGTAGAGGTCGTCGCGGGTGATCGCGCGCAGATCGGTCTCGTGGCCGATCACCATGTGGCGGTAGGGATGGGCGCGGAACGCGGCGCCGGTCGTTTCCTCGATCAGGCCGTAGGTCGGGCTGTTCTCCGCCCCCTGGCGCTCGGAGAGGATCACCGTCCGCTCGGATTCCGTCTCGGCCGGTTCGAACAACGAGTTCGCCATTCGGTCGGACTCGATCCCGATCGCCAGGTCGAGCCGGTCCGCCGGCAGGGTTTCGAAGTAGGCCGTCCAGTCGTGTGAGGTGAGGGCGTTCAGGGTGCCGCCGTGGCGCGACACGTCGCGGAAGATCTGCCCCTTGGCGATCGTCGGCGTGCCCTTGAACTGCATGTGCTCGACCCAGTGCGAGATCCCGGTCAAACCCGGTACCTCGTTCCGGCTGCCGACCCGGTACCACACCCAGAACGAGGCCAGCGGGGCGTCGTGCGCTTCCCGCAGGATCACCTGGAGGCCGTTGGGCAGGGTCCGCACGAGCGACGGGGAGGTCACGGGGCAAGGTCCTTTCTGAGCGGGGCAAGGGCGGCTGGTCGATCGGGTGGCATTCTGGTGGATGCCGGCGATTGCGGCCAGCGCGCCGCGTGGCCTTCACCGCTCCCAGGCGTATTCCGGTGGTGAGACGCGAAGCATGCCGCTCCGATCGCCCGCCGCGGGGAAACGGGGTGCGAATCGGAACGCCGCGACCCGGTCGCCCGGCCCTGACGCTCCGGGTTACGTCAGCATAAGCCGGCTGAAGCCGGCTGCGTGCGACGCTCCCGCCGGCGATCGAGGCGCAGCCCTGTTTGCGGGGCTTATGGCGCCTAGCCCGGCTCGAAGGAGCCGGGCGGCGAGGACGACCCGTTCCGCCGATCCCACCCGGGTCTCGTGTTCGTTCCTCAAAACGGCTGGTCCAAATGACGCCGCGCGTTGCTTCGGTCGAAGAACCGGTCCGGGTTCGGCACCCGGTCCGGGAGGTCTTCGCCACGAGCGTGGCGGGCGAGGGTTAAGAAGGCCGTCGGGCCGTAGCGGGGGCTCCATTCGCAGGTCGCGGAGAGGTCGCCGCCGACGATCGCCGCCAGGCCGGCGCGGGTGCCGCCGATCGAGACGACCACGATCGTCTCGCCCGGCTGCTCGCCGGCGTCGCGGATTGCCGCGATCGCGCCGAGGGCCATCTCGTCGTTGTGGGCGAAAACCGCGGTCGCTTCGGGGTACGTCGCCCACAGCGCCTCGAACGCCGCCCGCCCAACGGCGCGGTCGAAGTTGCCGACTTGTGCCCCAAGGATCGTCATCTCTGGGAATCCTTCGCCCTGTTTTTGGCCGGGGACCTTGCCGGTCAGGAATCCGCGAAAGCCGCGTTGGCGATCCTTGGCGCGGAGGGTGCCAGCGGTGCCTTCGAGTTCGAGGATTGACGCTTTGCCGTCCGCGACGCGGGCCAGGAACTGGGCGCAACGCCGTCCCTGCTCCGCGAAGTCGGCGGCGATCAGGCAGAGGTAGTCGCGGCCCGCCTTGGCCAGGTTCGGGTCGACCGCCGTCTCGAACAGGACGGTCGGCAACCCGGCGTCGCGCGCAGCGAGCACCGCCCGCGCCGCCTCCGGATCGGCGTGTGGAACCAGGAACAGGGCGTCCACCCCGGCCGCCGCCAACCGCTCGACCGCCGCGATCTGCGCCGCGACCGAATCCGACGTTTCGACGAGCAGGTCGTGATGCTGGCGCGCTGCCTCGGCGTGGAGGTTGGCGGTTTGGGCGTCTCGCCAGGCGCCGGGCGCGGCGCGCTGGCAAAACCCGACCCGGTAGCGCGCTTTCGGCTCCAGCGGCGGCGGCGTTGGCTCGGCGTCCTCGCCCATCGCTTACCCTCGGCGCCGCGCCAACCGGCTCTGCAGGATCACCACGATCAGCAGGAATCCCCCCCGGGTGACGTTTTGCCAGTATGGGTCGATGCCCTCGAAGTTGAGGATATTGATGATCGACCCGAGCAGCAGGACCCCGACCAGGGTGGTCCCGACCGAGCCGACGCCCCCCGAGAGCAGGGTGCCGCCGACGACCACCGCGGCGATCGCCTGCAATTCCCAGCCGACGGCTTCGGTCGGGTTGCCGGTGAAGGTCTGCGCCGCCAGGATCGCGCCGGTCAAGCCGGCCAGGCCGCCGCTGAGGGCGTAGACCCCGAGCGTGATCCGTGGCACCGACAGCCCGGCCAACCGCGCCGCTTCTTCGTTGCCGCCGAGGGCCAAGACGTGGCGACCGAAGCGGCTGAAGTTGAGCAGGATCGAACCGACCACGAAGGCGACCCCGGCGATCGCGACCGGGACCGGTACCGCCCCGATCTTGGCGTCCAGCTTCAGGTAGTTGCTGTCGAAGTCGACCGTGACGCGGGCGTTGTCGGCCAGCACCAGCGCCATGCCCCGCGCCGCCAGCAGCGTTGCCAGGGTGACCACGAACGGATGGATCCTGAACCGCGCGATCAGGCCGCCGTTCAGCAGGCCGACCGCGACCCCGACCAGGATCGCGCCTCCGGTGGCCACCAGGAGTCCGTGCGGGCTCCAGAGCGCGGCCAGCACGCTGGTCATCACCGCCATCCCGCTGACCGATAGGTCGATCCCGCCGGTCATGATGACGAAGGTCATCCCCAGCGCGAGCAGGGCGAACATGGCGTTGTAGCGCAGCGCCGAGGTCAGGTTGTAGGACGATGTGAATCCGTTGTCGCCGTAGCGCAGCCAGCCGAAGACCAGCACCACCGCCAGCGCCATCAAGGCGCCTTGCTGCTGCAGCCGGCTGGCGGCCACCGCCCAGGCGCTGGATTGCCGGGCGCCGCGCGGATCCGAAGTCACCGCAACCATCGAGAACTCCCGGGACGGGTCGAAACCGGTCAGGCGGCGCGCCGCCGCTGCAAGAGGACCGCGACGATGATCGTGGCGGCCGTGATCACGCGGGCGACCGCGTCGTCGACCCCTTCGGTCAGCAGGGTGTAGCGCACCAGTTGGATGAACAGCGCGCCGACCAGGGTGCCGGGGATTGTCGCCCGACCGCCCATCAGGGAAGTGCCGCCGACGGCGACCGCGGCGATCGCGTTCAGTTCCATGTTCTCGCCGATCTGGCTGGCGTCTGCCGAGCCATTGATCGCGATCACGATCAACCCGGCGAGTCCGGCCAGGAGGCCGCTGATGACGTAGACCGCGAGCTTGACCCGCGTCACCGGCACGCCGGCCAAGCGCGCCGCCGCCTCGTTGCCGCCGATCGCCAGGACGTAGCGGCCGAACGCGGTCGCGCGCATCGCCCAGGCCGCGACGGCGACGATCAGCAGCATCACGATCACCTGAAACGGGATCTCCAACGGGCGACCCAGCCCAAGGTACTGCCAGTCCGGCTCCTTGAAGACTTTGAGCTTGCCATCGGTCAGGACCTGGGCGATGCCGCGCCCGGCCAGAAACAGGATCAGGGTGGCGATGATCGGCTGGATCCGGAAGGCGGTCACCAGCCAACCGTTGAACAGACCGAACCCGCCCGCGACCAGGACCGGGATCACGTAGGCGAGGGTGCCACCCAAGAACGGGACATCGAAGGGAAACCGGGTGCTGAGCAGGATCAGCCCCGAGGTTGCGCCGCTGATCGCCATCAGGGCCCCGACCGAGAGGTCGATTCCCCCGGTCGCGACCACCAAGGTCATCCCGACCGCGACGATGGCGATGGTCGCCACCTGGGTCAGGTTGATCGTGACGGCGTCCCAATCGAGGAACGTGCTGGCGTTGGCGATCGCGTTGTAGAGGATCAGGACCAGCAGCGCCCCGAGGGTGCCGGAGGTTTGTCCCAGACCGGTCACGGTTCGCCGCCACGGGACCCGCTCGGCCGGGGCGGTCGCCGCGTCGACGCCGGTTCGGGTTTGGCCGACGTTCGCCATCCCGCGCCTCACCCTTCGCCGGTGGCGACCGGCGCGGCCACCGCGTCGGTCTCGCGCTCGATCGGCGGCGCCTCGGCACCGTGGGCCATCGCGCCCATGATCGCGTCCTGGGTGATCTCGCTCCGGTTCAACCCGGCGACCGAGCGGCCGTCGCGGAGCACCACGACCCGGTCGGCGCCCTCCGTCAACTCCTCGATCTCCGAGGAGATCATCAGCACGCCCAACCCCCCGGTCGCCAGCTCGTCGATCAGGCTTTGGATCTCGGCCTT
>CADCWE010000154.1 GCA_902806325.1 uncultured Thermomicrobiales bacterium
ACGGCGACCGCGAGCACAGCGCCAACCTGCTGTTCCTGTGCGGCTTCGACCCCCGCTTCGAGGAGGCGATCCTCCTGCTGGGCCCGGAGGACCGTCGCGTCCTCGTCGTCGGCAACGAGGGGGTCGTCCACGCCGGCGTCGCGCGGCTGCCGGTCGAGATCGTCCTCGGCCAGTCGCTGAGCCTGCTGGGCCAGCCGCGGGACGCGGCGCCGCGGCTCCTCGACGTCCTGCGCGGGGTCGGGATCGGGCCCGGGGCGCGGGTCGGGGTCGCCGGCTGGAAGTACCTCGAGGCGGCCGAGACCGACGACCCGGCCGCCCCCGCCTTCGTCCCGGCCTTCCTCGTGCGCGACCTCGAGCGGGCGACCGGGACGGCCCCAAGCGATGTCACCGCGGAGCTGATGCACCCCGTCCGCGGCCTCCGGGTCCGCAACTCGGCGGCGCAGATCGCCGCCTTCGAGTGGGCCGCGGCGCGCGTCGGCCGCTCCGTCCTCCAAGTCGTCCGCGGAGCCGAGCCGGGGATGACGGAGACGGACGCGGCCGGCCTCCTCGGCTACGCCGGCGAGCCGCTCTCGATGCACCCGATCGTGGCGTCCGGCGCGCCCGGGGAGCCGATCAACGGGCTGCGCTCGCCCGGCGCCCGGCGCCTGCAGCGCGGCGACGGGATCACCGTCGGCGTCGGCTACTGGGGATCCCTGTCGTGCCGGGCGGGGTTGCTGACCGCGGCGCCGGACGGGCCGTTCGTCGACCGCTTCGTCCGGCCCTACTACGCGGCGATCGCGGCCTGGTACGCCGCGATGCGCGTCGGCGTCACCGGCGGCGAGGTCCACGCCGCCGTCGACGGCGCCCTGGCGGCGGCCGGGGCGGGCTTCCGGCCGCTGCTCAACCCCGGCCACCAGACCTCCTACGACGAGTGGGTCCACTCGCCGATCCGACCCGGCAGCGAGGAGCGAATCGCCTCCGGGATGGTCTTCCAGTGCGACATCATCCCGACGCCCCTGCCCGCCGGCACGGCCCTCAACTGCGAGGACACCGTCGCCCTGGCCGACGCCGCGCTGCGGGACGCGCTCGCCCGCGACCACCCGGAGCTCTGGCGCCGGGTCGCGGCGCGGCGCGCCTTCATGGAGGGCGCGCTCGGCCTCCGGCTGGCGCCCGACGTCCTCCCGCTCTCCGACGCCAACGCCTACCTGCCCCCGTTCTGGCTCGACGACGCGCTGGTCTGCGTGGTCGCCGGGTGAGGCCGGGACGCCGCGCCGAAGGAGGACCCCCGCCATGCCGCCCACCGGCCCGGCCGTCCACCTCGCCCGGCACCAGGCGCTCTACTACGGCGCGACGGGCGTCTGGCCGCTCGTCGCGATGCGCGGCTTCGAGGCCGTGACCGGGCCGAAGACCGACCGCTGGCTGGTCCGGACCGTCGGGGCGCTGGTGGCGGCCACCGGGCTCGGGCTGGCCGTCGCCGCCCGCCGGCGGCGGGTCGCCCCGGAACTGGCGCTGGTCGCGGCCGGCCAGGCGGCCGCCCTGGCGGCGGTCGACGTGGTCTATGTGGCGGGGGGGCGGATCCGGCCGGTGTACCTGCTCGAGGCGGCGGCGGAGGTGGCGCTGGTCGTGGCCTGGGCGCGTCTTTGGCGGCGGCCGTGAGCGGGAGAGGGGTGGTGCGGGACGGCCGACCGGGCGCACCGACCGCGCCTGCCGGGGAACCGCCCGATGCCAGATAAGGTCCGCTCTGACCGGCCACACCGCCACGGCGCCCTGCTGGCCGACGGCGGGATCGCGCCCCACGCCTACCGGGAGGACCCGGCGACGGCTGCCGGATCTGGTTGCGCGCCTGTAGCAGCCCCGGCCACCCCGAGGCGAACCACCGGGGGCCGAACGTTTCGCCGACCCGGCACGCCTACGAGCGCGAGATCGGCCCCATCGCGCCCGGCCACGTCCTCCGCCAGCGGTGCGGCGAACCCCTTTGCGTGCTGCCGGCCCACCAGGAGCCGGTCACCCGGCCCGTCCTCGCCGGCAAGGCGCCGGACCGGTCCCGACCGGCTTCGACGGCCGACCGCTGCGGGCGGCGCGGGTCGCGGCGGGACTGAGCCAGGCGGAGCTCGCCGAACTGGCCGGCGTCCACCCGTCCACGGTGATCCGGTGGGAACGGGGGCGGGCGGCGCCGAGCCTGGCGACGTTGGCGAAACTGGCGCGGGCGCTGGGCGTACCGGTCGCGGGTCTGGTCGCCCCCTACTCCGGGTCCGGGCAGTCGTCCACCTCGGACACCTTGGCGTAGTCCGCGATCGCCACCGGCCCGGCCGGGTTCTCGGTCGGGTGGGGCACCAGCTCGACCACCCCCAGCGCCCCGTCGGTTTGCAGCCGGCCGCAGAGCACCGTCCCCGCCACCGGCGTCCCTGCCACCGGGGTCCCCGGCAGCGTCACGACCCAGGTCCGGGTCTCTTCCGCGCCGAACCAGATCTTGTGCGAGGCGTTGGCGACCAGGCCCACCGCGACCACGGCGCAGACCATCGACCCCGCCAGGAGCAGCCACCGCACCCACGCCTGGACCTGGCCGACCGCCTCCCCGCGGACCGTGGCGGCGAAACCGGTCGGCTTGTCGAGGAGACCCCAGGCCGAGACCTGGGCGGCCACGATCGCCGCCAGGGCGAACCCCAGCCCCCAGTAGAGGCGACCGGCGACCTGGTGCTCGACCCCGTCCTCGAGGCGAGCGATGGCGTCGCGCCCCTGGACGATCGCCAGGATGCCGGAGACGCCGACGAGGCCGCCCAATCCGGTGATCCACCGGTCCGCCACCTTCGGGAACCCGCCGTCGCCGTCCGCCATCGCGCCCACCGCCCCGCCCGCTCAATGCCCGTTCGCGCCCGGACCACAAGCGGTAGCGTACGGGCGCGGGGGCGGGTCGCGCATCCCCCGAACGGGGTAATTCGGCGGGCGTTACTCGGGGGCCGCGGCCCGATCCGCCCGCTCCCGCTCGTCGTCGCCGAGGGCGAACGCCGCCCGGCCCCCCAGCCGCCGGCCCCGCTCCGCCACCGGCCGCAACGACGGCGCGCCGGCGGACGGCGCGTCCCGCGCCCCCAGGACGAACGCCCCGGTCCCGACCTCAGGCGCCTCGCCACCAGCGCCGGCCCGCGTACACGGCAAGGGTGGCGAGCGTCACCAGCAGCGCGATGAGCAGGCCAAAGGCCGCCCAGCCGACGGCGCGGGATCGGTAGGGCTCGACGATGTCCCGCGGGGGCTCCGCCGCGAAGGGCCCGAGATGGGTCACGCCCACAAGCACGAGCCCCGCCCCGGCGAGGACGGCCCAGAACCCGGGTCCTCCCTTGCCCCACACCCGGAGGAGGACGCCGAGTGCGATCAGCGGGTAGACAATGACGCTGAAGGTGAACGGCGTCACCTGCGAGGTGAGTGGCCACCCGAGGTGATTGCCACGGGCCAGGTGATCGAGGTGATGGCCGATACTGAGGACGGTGGCGACGCCGACCAACGCGACGAGCCGCCGATCCTTTGCCTCGCGGCCGACTCTAACAACGCGCGCGCCAACGTTGGCCATGTCCTTTTCCCACAAGACCAGGAGCCGAAGCCCGGCGGGCTCGATGTAGCCCCGCTGCGTGTCGCACGTCGCCCCGTCCGGGTAGACATCCGGGTCGGCGTGGAAGAAGTCGCCGTGGCACTCGACCGCAATCCCGAGGCCGGGAAGGAAGGCGTCGAACGTCCCGCGGCCGATGCGCTTCTGGGGCGCGAAATCGACGCCCATCTCTCCGAGCGCGGCCCAGCCGGGCCGCCCCCGTTCGCGCCCGCTGCCACCGAACCAAGCCAACCGATCGGGAGCCTCGCCTTGCCCGGCATGCGCAACGGCCCCGAGCCGGAGCCCGGGGCCGCCGCGCGGTGATCTTCCCGTCGTTCCTCGGGAACGGGGGCCGCTACTCGCAGATGAGCAGGGTGCAGGCCCCCCCGATCGGGGCGCAGGTCTCGCAGGTCTCGCTGCAGCAGAACTCCCCCGCCCCGCAGACGGTCGCGCCGCACGTCGGCAGGCAGAAGCCGTCCACGCACGTGAACCCTTCGGAGCACTCCATCCCCGGGACGTCGCCGCAGGGGACCGGTCCTTCGTCGATGGCCTCACCCGCGCCCTGCGCGCAGGCGCTGACGCACCGGCCCCGCGCCGGCCCCGGCCCGAAGCGCCGCTTGCAGTCTTCCGCGCAGCCCCGCCCGCCGGCCCCGCCGGCGTCGGCCAGGCAGAAGCCGTCCACGCAGGCGAACCCCTCGGAGCACTCCATCCCCGGGACGTCGCCGCAGGGCACCGGTCCCTGGTCGCCGCCCTCGCCGACGCGCCGCTTGGCGGCCGCGCCGGGCCCGGCCGCCCCGCCCAGCGCGAGCACCCCGG
>CADCWE010000155.1 GCA_902806325.1 uncultured Thermomicrobiales bacterium
GTCCTCGCGCGGCGATCTCTTCCAGTACATCGGTGACGGCACCGGGGGCGGCGCCCTCGTCTTCACCGGCAACGCGCTCTCGAACAACCACCCGGCGATCGCCACCGGCGGCGGCGGCGTGACCGTGACCGGCGGCGGCTCCGGCGCTGTGACGATGAACATCAGCAACAATACGTCGCGGGATTCCCATACGGCCGCGTTCACCGTCGTCAAGAGTCCACCGTTTGCCAACGGTGCCTGCCCTGCGGTTCCTACGAGCTTAACCGCCACCATCGCCGGCAACACGATCGGCGTCGCCGGCGTCGCCAACTCGGGCTCGCTCGAGGGGTCGGGCATCGTGGCCCAGCAAGCAGGCTGCGGCATCTTCACCGTGGCGATCACCGACAATCAAATCCGGCAGTACAACAACTTCGGTATCTCGCTGCAGGCCGGTGCAGGTATCGCCTACTCCGGGAACGTGAACTTCACCGTCACCGGGAACACGATCGCGAACCCGGGCACCAATCTAAGCATCGACGGCCCGTTCCAGGGGATCGGCCTCAACAACGGAGTCACCCCGGGCGACACGTACCAGACCTGCGCCGACATTCGCACCAATGCCGCCGCTGGCTCCGGGAGAAACGGCGGCCATGACCTCCGGGTGCGGCAGCGCCAAAGCACCACCATCCGGATGCCGGGTTACACCGGTGGCGCGACCAACACCGACGCGGTCAGCGCCTTCCTCATCGCCAACAATTCCGTGACCACGGCGTCCGCGGTGGTCAACTCGCCCCCGGGCGGAGGCTTCCTGAACACCGTCCCGGCGGGCTCGTCCTGTGCCCAGCCCTAGGCGGCGTCGGGCGGCCCAGTGGGGGGCCGCGGCGATAGCGGTCGCCCCCGTTGACGGGGAGCGAGGGCGATAGCATCGCGGTTAGTTGGGGCCGGCCCGCCGCGCGGCGGGCCGGCCCTCACCCCGAGGAGGAGCGAATGGCGGAGCCGTTCATGTCGGAGATCCGAATCATGTCCTTCGAGTTTGCGCCCAAGGGTTGGGCGCTGTGCAACGGGCAACTCCTGCCGATCAACCAGAACCAGGCGCTGTTCGCGCTCCTCGGGACGACGTTCGGCGGCGACGGCCGCGTTAACTTCGCGCTCCCGGACCTGCGCGGACGCGTCCCGGTCCACGTCGGCGACGGCATCACCCTTGGCGAGCGGGCCGGCGAGCAGTCGCACACCCTGTCTATTGCCGAGTTGCCGATGCATACGCACGCCGTTGCGGCGTCTTCGGCCGCGCAGGGGGGCAATTCGAGTCCAGGCGGCAGAGTGCTTGGGGGCGGGAACAACGTGTACCACGCGCCCGCGAGCCTGACGACGCTCAACCCGGGGACAATGACAAGCGTCGGTGGCAGCCAAGCGCACCTTAACCTGCAGCCGTTCCTGACGCTGAACTTCTGCATCGCCCTGCAGGGCATCTTCCCCAGTCCGAACTAACGGAGGTCCGCGGATGGCACAGCCCTACGTTGGCGAGATCCGGATGTTCGCCGGTAACTTCGCGCCCGTCGGTTGGATGTTCTGCGAGGGGCAACTCCTGCCGATCTCGGAGAACGAAACCCTGTTCCAGTTGATCGGCACGACCTACGGCGGTGACGGGCAGAGTAACTTCGCGTTGCCCGATCTGCGCGGCCGCATCCCGATCCATCAGGGGAACGGATTGACTCTTGCGGAAAGTGGCGGCGCCGAAGAGATCACGTTGACCGTCGGTCAGATCCCGTCGCACGGCCACGCATTTTGCGCAGCGGCGATCCAAGGCGATCAGATCAGCCCGGAAGGAAACCTGCCTGCCAGTTCCTTCAACATCACGCCGTACATCAACGAAAGCCCCGATGGCAACATGAGCCCCCAAGCCGTCACGCCAGTCGGGGGCAGCCAGCCGCATTCCAACTTTCAGCCGTACCTATGCATCGACTTCATCATCTCGCTGTTCGGGATCTTCCCGAGCCCAACGTAGGAGGGAACAGTGGCCGACCCGTTTGTTGCGGAGATCCGAATCTTCCCGTTCAACTTCGCGCCCAAAGGCTGGGCCTGGTGTGACGGGCAGCTTCTGCCGCTCTCGCAGAACACCGCGCTGTTCTCGCTCCTGGGTACGACCTATGGCGGCGATGGCAAGAGTAACTTCGCTCTGCCGGATCTGCAGGGACGCGCCACGATGCACCCCGGTCAGGGTCCGGGTCTATCCCTGCATGCCCTCGGAGAGACGGGTGGGAGTCAGACGGTTACGTTGCTCGAGAGCGAGATCCCCGGCCATTCGCACCAGATGCGAGCTACTACCCAGGACAACGCTGACGTGAACATTCCGAGCCCGACGGCCTCGCTCGCGCCAAGTACCGGCGGGGTTCTTTACCAGGCTCAGGCAACCCCAGGTGCGTTCCTGTCCGACCAAGCTCTCGTTCCGGCCGGCGGCGACCAACCGCATAACAACCTGCAGCCTTACCTGACCTTCTACTTCTGCATCGCCCTCCAAGGAGTGTTCCCGCCGCGGGGCTAAGTAGGTCGCCACGGTGAGTGGGTGGGATTCTCGTAGGGGCGCTGCTTGCCGCGCCCGTGGCCCGCGGGCCACAACGAGGTCGCCCAACCCGACGGGTCGGCCATCGGCCGACGGGGGCGCAGCAAGCAGCGCCCCTACGACGCGGATTTCCGGCACATTGCCTGTGGTGGCCTACGAAGTCGCCCGCGACCTTGGCGTTGGGCGCCGACCGAGACCCGTTCGGCTTCGCGGCCGCGGCCGCGGAGAACGCCCGGGGTTGGCGCGCCGTGCCCGGCAACCGCGGAAACCGGGGGTGCGGGCGGCGATGAACATCACCCTGCGACCGGCCGAGCCGGACGACGAGGCCTTCCTGCGCCGGGTCTACGCGAGCACCCGCGCGGCCGAGCTGGCCGTGGTGGACTGGACCGAGGCGCAGCAAGACGCCTTCGTCCGGCAGCAATTCGCCGCCCAGGACGCGTCCTACCGCGAACACTACCCGGGCGCGGTCTTGCAGGTCATCCAGGACGACGGAACCCCGGCCGGTCGCCTCTACGTCCATCGCCGGCCGGGCGAGATCCGGATCATGGACATCGCGCTCCTGCCGGAGCACCGCAACCGCGGGATCGGCACGGCGCTGCTGCGGGGCTTGCAGGCCGAAGGCGCCGCGGCGGGAAAGCCCGTCAGCATCCACGTCGAGCGGTTCAACCCTGCCCTGCGCCTCTACGAGCGGCTGGGCTTCCGCCCGGTCGCCGACCGCGGCGTCTACCTGCTGCTGGAATGGACGCCGGTGGGCCGAGCGCCGGCTAGGTGAAGACGGCCTCGTACCGCATCCCCTCGCGGTCCGGGCCGATCGGGACCAGGAAGATCTCGAACGTCCCGATCGCGTCGTGGTCCAGGCGGTAGATCTGCTGCGGCAGCAGGCGGTCCGCCGGGGCACGGAAGACGATCGAAAACGGCGTCCGCCCGCCGTCGTCCCCACCCCCGCGCCCGGCATCACGGGCCAGGGCGGTGGCTTCGATCAGGGTCACGTCGTAGGGGGGCGCGCCCTGCGGATGGATCCGGAACCGCTCCCCGAGGCGTCGGCCGAAGGTCTCGACGGTAAACGTCCCCAGCATCAGCGTACGCTCCTATCGCGAACGATCGTCCCGTCCCACGCCCCGAACGCCGGGGGATCGACGGGCAACGATGGACCACTTGGGCGTCGGCGCAGATCTCCGGCCACCGCGGCAACACCCATCGCGATCACGTCCAGGGCCAGGATCCTCGCCGGCACGACCGCCACCGGATCGGGGGGACACGGGCCATCCGCGCCGACGCCAGAAGGCTGAAAGACACGACCGCCGGCACGGCGAGCACGTCGTCTGCGACCGGCTGTTCGACCCGGCCGAGGTTTCCCGCCCCGGCTTCGACCCGACCGGCACGGTCGAGATCTTCGACCTCGTCGGCCGCCAAGACCGGGAGGTCCGCGAGTTGACCCAACACGGGCTGCGCTCCCGCGCCAACCGCGACGGCGTCTCCGACGTGCCGAACGAGCACCGCTTTGGCGCGTTTCGGGATTCGGTGCGGGAGCATGTCGGATCGACCCATCCAATTGGGGTTATTCTGCGTGAGGCGAGGAACATCGTCGGTCGTGGAGAACGAGATTTCTCGCTTCGCTCGGAACGACCCGGGAACCAGGGGCAATGACCCCGATTCGGGGCGAGCGCCGCTCGGAACCGACCCTTGGCGTGGTACCGAAGGACCACCGATGACCCATCCCAAGCCCGATGCCGTCCGCGTCGGCGTGGTCGGCTGCGGCAGCGTTTCCGGCGTCTACCTGCCGCGGCTGCAACAGCTCCAAATCCAGGGCGTCCGCGCCGAACTGGTCGCCGCCTGCGACGTCGACCCGTCCCGGCGCGAGGTCGTGCGGGAGCGCTACGGCGTCGCCCGGTTCACGACCGACTACCGGGAACTGCTGGCCGACCCCGCGGTCGACCTGGTGTTGGTCCTGACCTCGATGCGGGAGCACGGGGAGATCACCCGCGCCGCGCTGACCGCCGGCAAGCACGTGCTGGTCGAGAAACCGATGGCGATGACGCTGGAGGAAGGGCGCGCGATCGTCGACCTGGCGAAGACCAGTCCCGGCTACCTGCTCTGCGCGCCCCACGTCACCCTCAGCCCGACCTACCGGGCGATCTGGCGCCGGGTCCACGGCGGCGACATCGGCCGGGTGCTGACCGCGCGCGGTTTCTACGGCTGGGCCGGGCCGAGTTGGGGCCAGTGGTTCTACCGCCCCGGCGGCGGCGCGATGTTCGACCTCGGGGTCTACAACGTGACGACTTTGACCGGGCTGCTCGGCCCGGCCAAGCGGGTGGTGGCGATGAGCGGGATCGCGATCCCGGAGCGGATCGTCGACGGCGAGCCGATGCGGGTCCAAACCGACGACAACGCCCACCTCTTGCTCGACTTCGGCGACGCGGTCTACGCCGTCGTCACCACCGGGTTCACGATCCAGCGCTACCGCGTGCCCGGGATCGAACTCTACGGTTCCGACGGCACCATCCAGATGATCGGCGAAGACTGGGCGCCGACCGGCTACGAGCTCTGGCAGAACCGCGCCGGCTGCTGGCAGGTCTACGACGTCGGCGGCGGTTGGCCCTGGTCCGACGGGCTGCGCCACCTGATCGAATGCGTCCAGGCGGGCACCCCGCCGATCAACACGCCGGAGCACGCGTTCCATGCCCTGGAGATCATGGTCAAGACGATGGAGTCCGGCCGCACCGGCCAGGCCCTGCCGATCGAGAGCACCTTTACCCCGCCGCGCTTCGACCCGGAGGGGGAACCCGCCACCGCCGCCCACCTGATCCACGACCCGAGCCGGACCTGATGGGGGCCGGGTACGCGCCGTCCCCCCGGCCCAGTTTTCCCGACCCGACCCCGATCCCCTACGCGAGCGTCACCCGCCACCTCTGGGGCGACGCCGAGGCGGGCGAGGTCGCCGACTGGATCTACGTTTCCAGCGAGCACATCCACCAGATCGTCTTCGGGCTGCCCGCCGGCGCGGGGTTCCGCCACTCCGACGCATACCGGACGATCTTCGCCGCCGACGAGGTGCTGTTCGTCCTCTCCGGGATCATGGTGATCGCCAACCCCGAGACCGGCGAGGTCCACCGCGTCCTCCCCGGCGAGGCCGCCTTTTTCCGCCGCGACACCTGGCACCACGCCTGGGCGCACGGCCCGGACCCGCTGCGGGTGCTGGAGTTTTTTGCCCCGCCGCCCTCCCAAGGAACGTCCGGCGCCTACGCCCGGACCAAACCGAACCTGTCCGCGAACCGCTACACCCAAGACCAATGGCTCGGCCACTGGCCGATGGCCCAGGCAGAAGCGCGCGCCGGCGCCACCATCCGCGTCCTGCGCGAGACCGACCGCCTCTGGCGATTGGAAGGCGAGCACCACCCGACCCTGGTCGGACTCCTCGCCTCGACCGAGCACCTGACCGTCGGCACGATCCGCCTCGAACCGGGCCAGCGCACCGACCCCCACGCCCACGCCGGCGCCGAATCGCTCTACGTCCGGGAAGGGGTGGTCCACGTCCGCCTGGCCGACCGCCCGGCCCCGAGTTGGTTCGAGCTGAACCCGAAGGACGGGTTTTCCTTCCCGCCCGGGACGCCGCACGAATACCACAACGTCTCCGACCGCCCGGCCGAACTGATCTTCGGAGTCGCCCCGTCCTATCCGCCGCCGGTGATTCCGTAAGTGGACCGCTGGATCGTCGGTTTGGACATCGGCGGGACCAAGATCGCCGGCTGCTTGGTCGATCCGGACGACGGCCGCGTGCTGGCCCGGATCCAGGTCCCGACCCGCCCGGACCGCGGCGGCGACGCGGTGCTGGACGACGCGGTCGCGCTCGCCGAACGGCTCCACGACGAGGCGGTGGCCCGGGGCGGGGGCGTCCGCGCCGTCGGCATCGGGATCGCCGAGTTGGTGGACACCGACGGCGCAATCGCCAGTTTCCACACCATCGGCTGGCGCGGGTTGCCAGTGCGGGAGCGGTTCGCCACGATTGCCCCGGCGACCGTCGAGTCCGACGTCCGGGCGGCGGCGCTGGCCGAGGCGCGCTACGGCACCGGGCGGGCCTTCCCGATCTTCGCCTACGTCACGATCGGGACCGGAATCAGCTCCTGCCTGGTCCAGGACGGGGTGCCGTACGCCGGGGCGCGGGGCGGGGCGCTGGTCTTGGCCAGCGCCCCGCACTCGGTGCCCTGCAACCATTGCGGCGCAACGACCGACCTGGTGCTCGAGGAGTACGCCGCCGGACCCGCGCTGGCCGCCCGGTACGCCCGGCTCGCCGGGCGCCCGATCGCCGACGCCGAGGACGTGGTCGCCGCCGCCGCCGGGGACGAGGGCGCCGCCGTGATCCTCCGCTCCGCGGGGGCAGCGCTGGGGAGCGCCGTCGGCTGGCTGGTCAACGTGCTCGATCCGCTGGCGGTGATCGTCGGCGGCGGTCTCGGCCTGGCCGGCGGCGCCTATTGGGACGCCCTGGTCGCGTCCACCCGCGACCACGTTTGGCACGATGCGGCGCGCGGGTTGCCGATCGTCCCCGCGGCGTTGGGGACGGACTCGGGAATCGTGGGAGCGGCGGCGGCGGCGGATCGTCGTTCGGATTGAGGCCGGCGGAGGATGGCGGAGCGTGCCCCCGACCAGCCGCCAACGACGGGGACCGCCCTCGCCCGAGCAATCAACGCAACGGGCCGCCGGCGTTTCGACGCCGGCGGCCCGTCTTCGTGGTCTTGGCTGCGGGGCGAAGGCGGGTTACGCCTCGGGGGTGGCCTCGTCGTCCTCGTCCTCGACCGCCTCGTCGGCGACGATGAACGGGCCGGCGATCGCCAGCACCTCGTCCGGGGTCAACGGCGCGTCGACCGCGTCCGGGAACGGCGAGGTGCCGGTCAGGATGTTAAGGTACGCCGCGTGGCGGGCCTCGACGCCGTGGATGGTCAGCGCCGCGGTCAGCAGATCGTCTTCCTCGATCAGGTACTGGGCGGCGCCGGTGTAGGCGTCGACGCCGGTGTTCTCGAGCGCCGCGGCCACCGTCAGGAAGCCGGTCAAGTCGCCTTCCTGGTAGCCGAAGTCGTACTCGGCCTCGACCACCGGGTCGCCGCCGAGATCCTCGACCACGCCGGTCAAGACTTCGACGTGCTCGGCCTCGTGCTCGGCGATCTCGGCGATGTACTCGCGCACGCCGCCTTCGCCGCCCTGGAAGCCGGCCGCCTCGAAGGCGGCGTCGTCGAACTGCTCGAGCCCTTCGCGGTAGAAGGTGGCCTCTAGGTGCTCCAGGGTCAGGGCGTAGTTGATCACGTCGACCGGGGCATCGAACGGGCTGTCGGCGACCGGCGTGCCGTCCTGGGCCGCCGCGCCGCGGATCTTGATCCCGGTGCCGGCCAACGCCAGGGCCAGGGCGCCGCCGCCGGCGACCGCGCCGCCGCGCAGCACACCGCGGCGAGAAGTCTGGGTGGGAATCGTCGCGCTTCGCATCGAATCGCTCCTCTGCTCGTTGGGGGTCGTGGCGGCCACGCCGACCGCGATCGTGGGGGAAGCCCGAACCACCGGTTCGGGCGGCGATTAGGCTTCCGGGGTGGCCGCGGTAGCCAGGAACGGCGCCGCGATCTCCAGCACCTCGTCCGGGCTCAGCGGTTCCTCGAACGCGGCCGGGAACGGCAGTTCGCCGTTGAGGAGGTTCAGGTAGGAGGCGTGACGCGCCTCGACGGCGACGATGGTGCCGGCCGCCGTCAGCAGGTCCGGCGACTCGATGGACGCGCCCGCGCCGTCGTAGGCCGAAACGCCGGTGTTCTCGAGCGCCGCCGCCGTGGCCAGGAAGCCCTCGACGCTGGCGTAGGCGTCGGCGAAGTTGTAGGCGCCTTCGACGACCGGCTCGCCGCCGAGCTGGGTGATGACGTCGGTCAGGGTGGCGACGTGGGCGCCTTCGTGGTCGCGGATCACGGCCAGGAACTCGTCGATCGAGAACCCGAACGCGTCGCTGCCGAAGGTGAACAGGCCGATCCCGTCCCGGTAGAAGGCGTACTCCAGGTGCTCCAGGGTCAGCGCGTAGTTGAGCACATCAACGTCGCTCTCGAAGTCCTGCGCGTAGGCGTTCAAGCGTGCCAGCTTCGGAGCCGCCGCCACGCCGGCCACGGCCAAAGCGCCCCCGGCGGCCAACTTCGCGCCACCGGCCAGGAAGCCGCGCCGCGAGCCGAGCCAGGTCCGCTCTTCTTGGACCGCGTCCATGATCAAACGATCCACGTGTCGCATCGATTCGTCTCCTCTTCGCTCTGCCCGCGCCTGTCAAGTAGTTCAACGTCGCGGACCGTTCGGGCCATCTTCTGGCCACCGCGACATTGGTATGCACGATCGGTGCCCTTGGATCGTTGGGTGTAGTGCGGCGTACGGACAAGGGGGAGGGAGACATGAGCGACGGTAGCCGTTCGTCCGTGACCGTTTCGCCACGCTTTGGCCGAACGTTTGCCGCCCCCCATCGCCAGACTATCCGGTGTCGGGGGATGGCCCCCGACTAGGCGACTTCGTGGCCAGCAGCGGCCACCCGCGCCCTTCTTCACCCCCACGTCCAAGGAGCACCGATGGCCCTGGCAGCCTTCCCCGTCGCGCCCGGCGCGGCTTTCGACGACGCGGCCCTGGCCGCCCTCGACCGCGACCTCGCGGGCGATCTGATCACCCCCGGCCACCCGGGCTACGCCGCCGCCCGCCGGGTCTGGAACGGCATGGTCGACCGTTACCCGGCTGCGATCGCCTACTGCACCGGCGTCGCGGACGTGGTCGCCGGGATCGCCTTCGCCCGCGAGCACGGCTTGCCGCTGGCGGTCCGCGGCGGCGGCCACTCGGTCGGCGGCGCGTCCGTCTGCGACGGCGGTCTGGTCCTCGATCTTTCGCCGATGAAGGGCGTTCAGGTCGACCCCGCTCGCCGCGTTGCCCGCGCCGAGGCCGGGTTGCTGCTCGGCGAACTGGACCGCGCCACCCAGGAGTACGGGTTGGCCGTTCCCGCCGGCCAGGTTTCCCACACCGGCATCGCCGGGCTGACCCTCGGCGGCGGCACCGGGTGGCTGATGCGCACCCACGGCCTGACCGTCGACAACGTGCTCGCCGTCGAGCTCGTCACCGCCGATGGCGAGTTCTTGCGCGCCAGCGAGACCGAGCACCCGGAGTTGTTCTGGGCCCTGCGCGGCGGCGGCGGCAATTTCGGCGTGGTCACCGCCTTCGAGTACCGCCTGCACCCGGTTGGGCCGCTGCTGCTGGCCGGGGTGATCCTCTACCCGATGGAGCAGGCCCACGAGGTGCTGCGGTTCTCGCGCGACTTCATCGCCACCGCCCCCGACGAGGTCAATCTCGTCAACGTCTTTCTGACCGTACCCCCGGCTCCGACGTTCCCGGCCCACCTGCACGGTCAGCAGGTCCTCGCCGTCGGCGTCAACTACGCCGGCGCGATCGAAGACGGCGAGCGCGTCCTGGCGCCGCTGCGCGCCTTCGGTGCCCCGGCGGCGGACATGGTCGGCCCGATGCCCTACGTCGCCCTCCAGTCCATGATCGACGCCGCCGCGCCGCACGGTCTCCACTATTGGGAGAAGGCCGGCGTGCTGCGGACCATCGACGACGCCGCGATCGCGACCCTGATCGAGGAAGCGAAGAAGGCGACCTCGCCGATGAGCCAGGCCATCGTCGCTTGGTTCGGCGGCGCCGCGTCCCGCGTGCCCGGGGACGCGACGGCGTTCGCCCACCGCGACGTGCCGGCGATGTTCTGGATCGTCGCCACCTTCCCCGGCGGCGACCCCGCCCCCCACGCCGCCTGGGCGCGGGATTTCGCCGCCGCCCTAAAACCCTTCGGCGGCGACGGCGTCTACGTCAACACCCTCGGCAGCGAAGGTTCCAGCCGCGTCCGCGAAGCCTACCCGGCCGCCACCTACGACCGCCTCGTTGCCGCCAAGAACCGCTACGACCCGACCAACCTCTTCCGCCTCAACCAGAACATCGCCCCGACGGTCGGTCGTTAGCCGTCAGCCGTCAGCCGTCAGCAGGTAATGGTCATTCCCGCCGATGCCCGCGCCATTCCGAGCGCAGCAAGGAGTGGCGCGCATCTGGGGGAATGACCACCCGCAACCCACCCCCGGAGGACGTGTTCATGGGACTCTTCGATTGGTTCAACTCCACCAAGCGTCCGGAAGCGGGCGTCGCCCCCGCCAGCGCCGCCAACGTGCGCCAAACCCTGCTCGGGCTCAACCGCGAGACCGCCCCCTGGCAGATCCGCGACGGCGCGGAAGAAGGGGTGGACCTGATCGCGGAGTGGAAGATCGTCGACGCCCGCTGGTACGAACTGTTCGCCAAGGCCAGCTTGACCGAGGTCTTCCAGATCCACCTCAAGTTCGACGAGGCGGCGCGCGAGGTCCGCGCCCTGGACAAGCGCTATTCGGTCTCGTGGCGCGCCGGATTGCCGCACCTGGAGTTCAGCGCCAGCACGTTCCGCGGCCAAACGAAATCGTTCTCCTGGGGCACCGCCTACGCCTTCAAGGAAGACGGCCAATTCGGCGAGGTCTACAACTACCGCTTCGCCACCGGCGAGATCAAGAAGCCGATCCAGGAGGCCGTCACCGTCGCCGGCTGGACGTACAAGGGGGTGAGCTTCGGCAAGCTGTAAACGGCGGCCGAAATCGCGGACTGGGCCAACCCCGTCCGGCCCAAGGTCCCGAACGGTGCCGGGCCACCCGACGACCGGCCTCGGTCGCCGACCGATGGCTGGCGGCGGGAGGTCGACCGCTTCGTCGCCGCCCGGATCGAGGATCCGCCGATCCTGCGCCGACCGCCCCGCCTACTCCGGCGGCAGTCCCCAGGTCTCGGAGAGGTGCCCGTTCTCCACCAGGCGGACGCAGAACCCGGCCAGGCATCCGTTCGCCGGGCACCCCGGCCGGCAAAAGTGCGACCGGCCGCACGGCAAGCAGTACGCCGCTCGGCAGCCGGAACACCAGCCGAAGCGCAACGCGAGCGCGGCATCGCAACGGGCGCAGCGGGGCGTGTCCGGGATCGCGTCCCGGCGCGGCCAATCGAAGGTCTCGATGGGCGTGGACATGGCTGGGCGTGCTGCTCCCGGAAGCGTAGGCGGCGCGGGCGGAATCGTTGGTCGCGGGGTCAAAGGATAGCCCGCGGCCGACTCACCGCCGTGGGTCACGCTACGCCCGGCCGGACCACCCAAATGATCCGTCTCAGTCCTCAACGGACGCCGGCCGCAACGCCCGCGACTCCGTGCCGGCCGCCGCGTGGACCGTGCCGACCGTGCCCAGGCGCCGCCCCAGTTCGTCGAAGGCGTCGCGCAGGATCGCCACCACCCGGTCGCACTCGGCTTCGGTGACGATCAGCGGCGGGCAGAGCTGCGTCGTCGGGTCGTTGCGGTCGTCGTTGCGCAGGATCAGGCCCTGGTCGCGCATCCGGTCGGTCAGCCAGCCGAGCAGCGCCTTGTCGGAGAAACTCTCCTTGGTCACGCGGTCGGAGACCAGTTCCAGACCCAAGAACAACCCCGCGCCCCGGAGATCGCCGACGTTCGGGTGGTCGGCGAAGGCCGCGTCTAACTCCTGGCGCAGGTAGGCGCCGGTGGTCTTGGCCCGCCCCGGCAGATCTTCCTCCAGCATGATGTCGAGGTTCGCCAGCGCGGCGGCGCAGGAGACCGGGTGGCCGCCGAAGGTGAGGCCGTGGAGGAAGCCCGGCCCCTCGCCGAGGAAGACGTCCGCCACCCCCTTCTTCGCGAGCACCGCCCCCAGCGGCGCGTAGGAGGAGGTGATCCCCTTGGCGACGGTGATCAGGTCCGGCTCGACCCCGAAGTAGGTCGAGCCGAACAACGTCCCCAAGCGCCCAAAGCCGCAGATCACCTCGTCCATCACGAACAGGATGCCCGTCTCGTCGCAGAGCTTGCGGATCCGCTGAAAATACTCCGGCGATCCCGGCGGGATGCAGCCGCCGGCGTTCTGGACCGGCTCGACGATGATCGCCGCCACCTGGTCCGGCCCTTCGAACTCGACCAGGCGCTCGATCTCGTCGTAGCAGACCAGGGTGCAGGCGGCGGCGTCCCGGCAGTACGGGCAGCGGTAGCGGTGCGACATCGGTGCGTGGCGGGCGCCCGGCACCAGCGGCCCAAAGACGCCGCGGTTGCCGGAGAGGCCGTTGACCGAGAGCGCGCCCATCGTGGTGCCGTGATAGGCCACGCGGCGAGAGATCGTCTTCCAGCGGTGCGGGAACCCGCGCACCGTCTGGTACTGCTTGGCCAGCTTCAGCGCGCTCTCGACCGCTTCGGACCCGCCGGAGGTGAAAAAGACCCGCGCCTCGCCGCCCAGCGGCGCCAGCTCGCCCAACCGGTCGGCCAGCACCGCCGCCGGGACGCTGGCGTAGCCGAACGGATTGACGTACGGCAGCGCCTCGGCCTGGGCCAGCATCGCCTCGACGATCCGTTTCCGCCCGTAGCCGGCGTTGACCGAGTAGATCCCGGCCAGCAGGTCCAGGTATTCCTTGCCGTCGGCGTCCCAGACGGTCGAGCCATCCCCCCGCACCAGCAGCAGCGGCCGGTGCTCCGGGTCCTGGAACCCCTTCATCTGGGCGAAGTGGACGAACAGGTTGTCCCGGATCGCCTGGCGGACGCGGGGACCGTCGTACCCCGGCGCCAGCTCCGGGGTGATGGGGGCGAAGCTCATGCCGGGATCCGTCCTTTCGGCCTGGATTACGGTGTCGCCATCGGAACGCGACGGCTATTCTACGGCGCGGCGGACCCAACCGGGTGGCGCGGCGCGGCGCGGATGGGTTCGACCTTGGCGTCTCATGCCCAGGGATGGAACCCCGGGCGATGCCAACGATGCCTCACCGAGGGTGACTAGGCGACCACCGCGCGTCTGCCGGGGATCCGATTCAGCCGTCGGGGCGCGGGGCATGCGCCCGGTTCGGGGTCGCGGGTGTCCACGCGAATCGCGGACGACGGGATCGCGACCGGGGCGCAGCAAGCAGCGCCCCTACGCCCGGATATCCGGCACACGCGCGGTGGTCGCCCATCGAGACCGGGTCGGATCGGCGTCCCGGCACGCCTCGACACAAGGATCACCCCATGCCTACTGCCGCCGACCTCGCCACCCGCCTCCGCGCCTGGACGTACCGCCGCCAGTTCCTCGACGGCGGCGTCCCCGACCCGTTGGAGGCCCTCCGCCGCATCGTCGTCGCCTACAGCAGCCACCCCTCCGCGCCGCTGACGCTGCTGGCCCGGGTGCCGGGGCTGACCCCGGACGCGTTCGCGGTCTTGGAGGAGCGGCGCGACGCGATCCGGATCCCCGCCGTCCGCCTCGCCATCTCCCTGGTCCCGACCGACATCGCGCCCCGCGTCTTCGCCGCCACCCGCCAGCCGGTCGAGAAGTTCGCGCGCAACCTGGACTGGGCCAAGATCGCCCCGGCCGACTACGCGGCGCTGAAGCGGCGCGCCCTGGAGATCGCCCGGGAGCCGATCGGGGCCAAGGACCTCCAGGCCGCGCTCGCCGCCGGCGACACCGCCGACGCCAAACTGATGACCGCCGTCCGCGTGATGGCCTACGAGGGGGTCGTGCTGCGCCTGGGCGGCGGTCTGCGGTCCGACTCCCTCCGCTACGTCGCCACCGACGCCTGGTTGGGCGAGCCGCTGGCCGAGGCGGATCCGGTCGCGTCGCTCGTCTGGCTCGCCGACGCCTACCTCCGCGCTTACGGCCCGGCTCGGCCCGCCGACTTCGCCTGGTGGGCCGGGAGTACGAAGACCCGCGCCACGGCCGCCCTGGCCGGGATCCGCACCGTCGACCTCGGCGATGGCTTGCTGCTCCCCGCCGACCAGGAATCCGCCTTCGCCGTGACTGAACCCCTCGACCCCGAAGCCCTCGCCCTGCTGCCCAAGTGGGACTCGTATACGATGGGCCTCGCCCCCGACGGCCGCGACCGCCTCGTCGCCGCTGCCCACCTGAAACGCGCCTACAGCACCGCGGGATCCGGCACCGGCGCCACCTCCGGCGACGGCCTGCCCCTCGTCCTGCGCGGCGGGGAGGCGGTGGCCACCTGGTCCCAGCGGTTCACGGGCAACGCGCTCCGAATCGAGGTCACGCCGTTCGTACCCGAGGCCACGTTGCCGGATCGGATCAAGGACGCCTTCTCGGCGGTCGGGCGGCTGCTGGGCGCGTCGTCGGCGGATGTCGCGTCGTTCGCCAACGACCGACCCCGCTTGTAGGGGCGATCCTTCATGGTCGCCCGCGCCGCCATCGCGCTGCTCGGATGGGACGGGGGCATTGTGGCGCTACCCGGCGGGTCGGGGTTTGGGTGCGGGCGACCGCAACGGATCGCCGCTGGGCCAACCACGCCCGTTGCGTAGACGGGGTTGGCCCGCGGGCGGCGGGACCGCCGAGCAGCGTTCAGGTCCGCCACGGCCGCTTCCACGTAACCGGCGTCCGCCGCCGCCCGCGGGCTCGTCCCCATCGTGCCATCCATCGCGCGGTTCGCGGAGGTGCCCCGTGCGCTACATCGGCAGTGGCGGCGGCAACCCGTTCGTCGGCCGGAAGCGCCACATCGTCGTCGGCGCGTTGGAGATGCTGCCTTCGGCGGCGGTCCATGTGACGGATAACCAGGACCGGGACGGCGCCAAGCTTGTCTTGGCCAAACGGGTTGGCACGTTCCCCCGGCTCACCAAGCCCTGGCCGTTGCGGACGGTGATGTGGCCGCAGACGTCGCAGAAGGGGGCGTCGCCCATCAACTCGGAGATCTCGACCGCTCTTGATTCAGGGCCTTCCAACGATCGCCAGCCCGACGTTCGTGCCCGCTCCCGGCGTCACGCCGCCGCTACGACCGAACAGTGCCTGGGGTGAACGAGGATCCCCCCACCGCGTTGGCGGCGTGAAGCACCGAGTCCCAATCCGGACGGGAAGGTTCGACGCCAAAATCCTCGATCGCAACCCGCAACACCGCGGGCAGCATGACAAATCCGGTCGGCAGATGCGCCTTGACCAAGCGTTCGATCCGTTCGCGAAAACCCGGTGGCAAGGTAGGATGGGCGACGGAGCGCCCGATGTGCAGATGCGGATGATCGACCGGACTTCGGCTGGCCGGGTCGGGATCCCATTGGTAGATGACCAGTTCGCGATCGTCGGCGTCCGAAAGGCGATAGGAGTAGCCAACCGTTCGGAGTTCCCACCGATCAGCACCGCTGCCCACATCGGCGAGGGTGCAGCGGTGGCGGACGGAGAGCAACAATTCACGACCAAGCGGAGCCGGATCCTCGCTCAACGTGAGCGTATGCGATGCGTCGGGCGGAAACGGCGGACGGCCGATGACGACCGCCTTCGCCACACAAGACACAGCAGCCTGAAGCGGATCGCGGAAGGCCGTGTAAGCCTCGGCCGGTGTTCTACCAGCCAAGGGGACGGAGCATCAGGAGGTGACGGACGGTGGGGTCGTCGGCTGGGAGTTCCTCGGCGCGCCATCGCCGCATGAACTCCTCTCCGCTCAGGCCGACGGCCCTCCGCGCCTGTTCGTCAAAGACGCGGCGCTCCTCCTCGAGTGTCAACCACGTCAGCGCCACCTCCAAGGCTCGGAGCAACGCCGTAATCCGGTCCGGGCCGCTGGCGATGCCGTACCGAGCCTGGGTCGAGGCGTGCCGTTCGCCGATCGCGACATCCCAGTTTCCGGCCAGCCCCGTGAGTTCAGGCTCCCACCCGCGCGACCGGATCGCCTCGACGACGGCCGCTTCTTGGTCGTCACCGGTTGCTTCGGGGTCGATGCCGTGATCCCCGAGGAACGCCTGGGCGAGCGCGAGTTCTTCGTCTTGCTGGAGTTGCCGCATCGCCATCATGCGCCCCTCGGTTGATCCCAACGGCCGCGGCCGAATCCAGCAAGCATGTGGTCGGTCTCGACCGTGGCGCGCTCGCCGCCACCTCAATACCTCGACAATAGTGGCACCTCGGAGATATGTCCAGGAGTCGAGACGTCCCGATCCGCGCGTTCCCGTTTGTCCAAAGAAGGCGCGGCGGTCGGTTAGGTCGATCTCCGCCGAGCCGAACATCGCAGATCTCCACGATCCTGGGTCTCCCTTTATCGCCATCCGTTTCTTGGCGAGGGGTGCGGGGTGGCCGCCCGGATCGGCGCCGATCCGGGCGGCCACCCCTCGGCCTCACGAGCAGCCCAGGCTGTTGCCGCAGTTGAGGCACTTGTAGCAGGCGCCGTTGCGGACGGTGATGTGGCCGCAGACGTCGCAGAAGGGGGCGTCGCCCATCAGCTCGGAGAGGTGGGCGTCCATCTGGTTCGGGGCGGCCATTGCGGGCGGGTCCAGCACGGCGGTGGCGGTGCGGGACGTGGCGGTGACCTGGAGGTCGCTGAGGAGGACGGCGTGGCCGTGACCGTTGCCGTTGCCGTTGCCGTTGGCGTTGGCGACCGGGGCGGGTTGGGCGACGGCGGTCGCGGCGGCGAGACCGGGCACCGGCGCGTCCGGGGCGATCGGCGCCGGGTCGGTGGCCGAGACGGGAGAGGACTGAGGACTGAGGGCTGAGGACTGAGCCGAGATGGCCCCCGGCGCCCCGTCTTCCCGACTGCCCGACTCCCCGTCTTCGATCAGCTCCGGCTGGACCTGGACCAGATCCGTGCGGCCCAGGTACTCCAGGCCGAGCACGCGGAAGACGTAGTCGATGATGCTGGTGGTCATCTTGATGTTGGGGTGGCCGGTGACCATCCCCTGCGGCTCGAAGCGGGTGAAGGTGAAGGTGTCGACGAACTCGTCGAGCGGCACGCCGTACTGGAGGCCCTTCGAGATCGCGATCGCGAAGCAGTTGATCATCGAGCGGAAGGCCGCGCCTTCCTTGTGCATGTCGATGAAGATCTCGCCCAGCGCCCCGTCGGCGTACTCCCCCGTGCGCAGGAAGACCTTGTGCCCGGCGACGCGCGCCTCCTGGGTGAAGCCGGAGCGCTTGGCGGGCAGGCGGCGGCGGGCGGGAGCCGAGGACTGAGACGGGGCGGCGAAGTCCGGAAACAGGGCGACCATCGGCGACGGGGCCGGGATCGCCTCGTTCGACTGCCGACGCCCGACCTCCGACTCGAAGCCCGCGCGGGCTTCGGCCACCGCCACCGCCACGGCGTCGTCGATGCGCTTCTGGATCGCTTCCTCGCGCTCGATCTCCGATTCGGTGCCCTCGGTGACGCCGACGTCGCTCTTGGTCGAGAGGGGCTGGCTCATCTTCGAGCCGTCGCGGTAAAGGGCCATCGCCTTGATCCCGTGGCGCCAGCTTTCGTGGTAGGCGTCGGTGATGTCGTCGACGGTGGCCTCGTTCGGCATGTTGATGGTTTTGGAGATCGCGCCGGAGAGAAATCCCTGGGCGGCGCTCATCATCAGGATATGGCCCATGTGGTGGATGAAGCGCTGGCCCTTCTTGCCGCACCGGTTGGCGCAGTCGAAGACCGGCAGGTGCTCCGGCTTCAGCTCCGGCGCCCCCTCGACGGTCATCGTGCCGCAGACGACCTCGTTGGCCTCCTCGATCTGGCGGCGGGTGAAACCCAGCGCGGCCAGGAGGTCGAAGCCCGGCGTGCTCGCCTGCTCCATGGTGATCCCGAGCCGCCCGAGCGCGGCTTCGCCCAAACTCCAGGCGTTGAAGGCGAACGGCAGCTCGAAGACGCCGGGCAGCGCCTTCTCGATCTTGGCCAAGTCGTCGTCGTTCAACCCCTTGGCGGCCAGGGACTCGCGGTTGACGTGCGGCGCGCCGTCCAGAGAGAGGGTGCCGAGGACGTAGGTCAGGATCGCCCGGCGCTGCTCGGGGGTGTACCCCAGGTTTTGCAGGGCCGGGTCGAGGCTGCGGTTGGCGATCTTGAAATAGCCGCCGCCGGCCAGCTTCTTGAACTTGACCAGGGCGAAGTCCGGCTCGACGCCGGTGGTGTCGCAGTCCATCAAGAGCCCGATGGTGCCGGTCGGGGCGAGCAGGGTCGTCTGGGCGTTGCGGTAGCCGTGCCGCTCGCCGCCAGCCAGGGCGTCGTCCCAGGCTTGGCGGGCGGCGGCCAGCAGGTCCGGTGGCGCCAGGGTGGCGTCGATCCCCATCGGGGGCACGGAAAGGCCTTCGTATTCCGCGGCCGGGGCGTCGTAGGCGGCGCGGCGGTGGTTGCGGATCACGCGCAGCATGTGGTCGGCGTTCTTCGCGTAGCCCGGGAAGGCGCCGAGGTGCCCGGCCAACTCGGCCGAGGCGGCGTAGGAATCGCCGGTCAGGATCGCGGTCACGGCCCCCGCGTAGGCGCGGGCCTCGGGCGAGTCGTAGGGCATCCCGAGCAGCATCAGCACGGTGCCGAGGTTGGCGTAGCCGAGGCCGAGGGTCCGGTAGTCGTAGGAGAGGCGGGCGATCTCTTCGCTCGGGAACTGGGCCATCAGGACGCTGATCTCCAGCACCACGGTCCAGAGCCGGATCGCGTGCCGGTAGGCTTCGACGTCGAAGACGCCGGTCTCGGTGTCGAGGAAGGTGATCAGGTTGAGGCTGGCCAGGTTGCAGGCGGTGTTGTCGAGGAAGAGGTACTCGGAGCACGGGTTGCTGGCGTTGATCCGGCCGCCTTCGGGGCAGGTGTGCCACTCGTTGATCGTGTCGTCGAACTGGACGCCGGGGTCGGCGCAGGCCCAGGCGGACTCGGCGATCGAGCGCCAGAGGTCGCGGGCGCGCAGGGTCTTGGCGACGTGGGACGGGTCGGTGCGCCAGGTCAGATCCCAGGTGCCGTCGTTTTGGACGGACTCGATGAAGGCGTTCGGGACGCGGACGGAGTTGTTGGAGTTCTGGCCGGAGACGGTGGCGTAGGCCTCGCCGTTGTAGTCGGCCGGGTAGCCGGCGGCGATCAGGGCGGCGACCTTCTTCTCCTCGTCGGCCTTCCAGGTGATGAAGGTCTCGATGTCGGGGTGGTCGAGGTCGAGGACCACCATCTTGGCGGCGCGGCGGGTGGTGCCGCCGCTCTTGATCGCCCCAGCGGCGCGATCGCCGACCTTGAGGAAGCTCATCAGGCCGGAGCTGGTGCCGCCGCCGGAGAGCGGCTCGCCCTCGCCGCGGACCCGGGAGAAGTTGGTCCCGGTGCCGGAGCCGTACTTGAAGATCCGGGCCTCGCGAACCCAAAGGTCCATCAGGCCGTTGTCGCCGACCAGGGTGTCGTCGACCCCTTGGATGAAGCAGGCGTGGACTTGCGCCCGCGTGTATGCGTCGTCGCTCTCGCGCATCTCCCCGGTGGCGGGGTCGACGTAGTAGTGGCCCTGGGCGGGGCCGGTGATGCCGTAGGCCCAGTTGAGGCCGGTGTTGAACCACTGCGGCGAGTTCGGGGCCGCCATCTGGTGGACGAGCATGTGGGTCAGCTCGTCCTGGAACGCCTGGGCGTCCTCCGGGGTCGCGAAGTAGCCGTGCGCTTCGCCCCAATACCGCCAGCAGCCGGCGAGACGAGCGATCACCTGGCGGGCCGAACGCTCCGGACCGAGGACGGGGTTGCCGGACTCGTCGAGCAACGGGGCGCCGTCCGGCCCGGTCTGGGGCACGCCGGCCTTGCGGAAGTACTTGGAGACCATGATGTCGGCGGCGACCTGGGACCAGGCGGCAGGGACCTCGGCGTCCTGCATCTCGAAGACGACCGAGCCGTCCGGGTTGGCGATCCGCGAGGTGCGCCGCCCCCATTCGACCGCGTCGAAGGGATCCTCGCCGGCCTTGGTGAAGTGGCGCGTCACGGTCAGGCCGCCCTTGGCGACTCCGGTGGCGCGGCCGGTCGCCGTGGTTTGGTCGAGCATCGGTCCCCCGTCTTTGCCTGTGCTTGTGGCTGGTGCCGTCATGGTCATCGTCGCCGCCCCCGTCCGGTGCCCCGTCTCGGCGCCGCCCCGGCGCCGTGCTCGTCTCGATTGCCGTCGCTGGTGCCGCGTCGTGGCCGTCCCTCCCCGCGTTCCGCCGACCGATTTCGGGGCGCCGGCGACCGCGGGGGAGTCGGCCGCGCCGGTTGTGGTGTGCCGCCCGTTCCCGTGCCCATATCTGGTGGTCACGGGAGATGTAGTATACCATCCATCTCCGGCACCACAAGATGTGCCATGCGGTCACGCCCTGGGGCGGCGCGGCGCGGGGCGAGGATGGGCGCGGGCGGGGTGTACGTACATCATAGCACGCCCCACTGGTCCCGGCTAGCGGTTCGACCGAGCGACCCGCCGACCTGGCAGGTCGCGGCCTCGCCGCGGGACAGCGCGCGTGCTCGCGGCCGCGCGCTTGTTGTGCTCAACCCGCGCCGGGACCGGTTGTGAGAGGAGGACGGGCGCGGTCGGTGGCCCCGATGGGCGGCGGAGGTCGCAGGGTCGCGCGCTCCGGTCGCCGCCGCCTAGCCGACGATCTCCGGATTGGCGTCCATGATCGCCTCGGCCACCGACCAGACGCGGGGCAGGATCGCCTCGGTCTGGTGGCGACGCCGCTGGAGGTCGACGAAGCCGGCAATCCCCAGGTCGGCCAGCAGGGCGCGGTAGGCGGCGGCGTGCCGGTCCCGCGCGTCCGGCGGCGCGTCGCGGAGCAAGACCTGCCGGCAGCGGGTGGCGGTGACGGCGAGCCAGAAGACGGCCTCGCGGTGGTTGCCTTGGACGATCAACTCGCGGCTGCCGTCGATGGCGATCGGCCGGGCGAGCGCGGAGAGGTCGGCGGCGAACGGGAACGGGCTTCGGATCGTCGCCGCCGCGTCGTCGAAGGCGGGTTCGAGCGCGGAAAGGTGGTCGCGGACGCGCCCGGGGGCGATCCGGGCGCACCCGAGCAGGTCCAGCAGGGGATCGTAGAGGTTGAGGTGGCCGTATTCCGTTAAGAGGTCGCGCGCGGCAACGTAGCGGCGGCGGACGGTCGGGTTGCGCAGCCCGGCGACGAGCAGGACGTGGGTGGTGATCGCGGCCGGGAAGAGCCAGGCGAAGACCTGGTCGGAGAAGGGGGCGCCCGCGTCCAGCCGGTAGCCGGTGCGCACCTTCTCCAGCGCCTGCTCGGCGCGGCGGCGGACCCAGCGGCGGTCGGCGAACCCGCCGGCGACGGCCGCCTGGAGGGCGGTCAGGCGGCCGGTGGGGTCGGCGATGACCGACGGATGGCGAAAACTGGGGGCGAGGTGGTACTGGACGAGGACCTGATCGGCCGAGCGGAGGTCGTCCTCGGTTAACTCGGTGACGTCGAGCAGCACGCCGCCGTGGACGAGCTTGCCGCGCTTGGTCGGCGGGATCGGTCCGGCGAGAACGACGACGACGTCGAGGTCGGAGGTCGGCGGAATCTCGGCGTCGTCGGGGATCTCGTTGATCGAGCCGTGGAAGAAGGCGCCCCGGAAGCCGTGCTGGGCGGCGGCGTGGTTGGTCACCCAGGCGCGGGCGGCGGCTTTGGCGTCGCGGGCGAGCATCGGCGGCCTCCTGGGCGTGAACGGGCGTATTCGGACCGTTGGTGCGGGACGCGGAACGGGTCGAGGTGACCGCCCGTGAGGGCAGGGCCGGTCGGACTCGCGATGCCACGCCGCCGCCCGGCCCGAACACGGCCCGGACGAGCCCCTCCCAAAAACCCCGCGGCCGTGGCGAGGAGCAGGGCATGCACGCCCGGACACGCCGCGGCGTGCCGTGCCGTGCCTCTAGCGGCCGTTCATCGGCCGGCCGATTTCCTCCTCCCACGGTTGCCAGGCAAAGCGCGAACGGTAACGGTCGAGGACGTGGAGGACGGGGCCGCCGAGGGCGAGGACAAGGACGGCGTTGCCGGCGGCGCGGAAGAGGTCGAAGCCGAACGACGTGACCAGGTAGAACTTGGCGTAGCGGAGCAGCGTTTCGGCGGCGGAGAGGCCGGGGTGCCAGGCGAGACCGGCGTCGGCGGCGGCGCCGGGCGCGGTGAAGGGCCAGAACCACAGGTTGAGCAGGGCGCCGTAGAGGAACCCCCAGAGGGCGCCGAACGCGGCCAGCAGCCACAGCCGGCGGCGGGGGTTCGCCGGGCGGGGGAGCCAGCCGGCGGTCAGCCCGACCCAACCCGCGCCGAGCATCTGGTAGGGCAGGTACGGCCCCAATCCGCCGGTCAGGAAGGCGGAGACCAGCAGGGTCAGGGCGCCCATCTGGAACCCGACCGCCGGGCCAAACACGGTGCCGACGAGCAGGATCAGCAGAAAGATCGGCGAGGCGCCGAGCACGCTCGGTACCAGGCGCAGCGTCGCGTCGGTGGCGACGAGGACGCCGAGCAGGGCGACCGTCTTGGCGGTGCCGGGGCCGTGGGCGCCGCCGAGGTCGGCGAGGATGGCGAGCAAGCACAACCCGGCGACGGCGGCGAAGAGCAGGGGGGCGTCGGCGGCGTGGGCGGTGCGGTCGTCGGCGGGGGCGACGGCGGGCAGGAGGAACGGGTAGAAAAAGGCGACCAACCCGATCAGGCTGGCGACCAGGGTGATCGCTCCGGCCCGGCCGGTGGATCGCGGGAACGGGGACGCAACAGACACCGGTTGGGGCCTCGGGCGACGGGCGACCGCCGAAGAACGCGCCCGGCGGGGTCGCTTTTTGGGCGGATGGTCCAGTTCCGCACCGCGTCGCGGGCGGTGGCGGCGGTGCCAACGCCGAGGATACCGTACTATACGGGCGCCGATCCTCGATCAGACCGCCGGACCGTGGCCGGGCGTGGTGCGCCAGGTCCAGGGCCCAGACCATCGGAGCGGGCGACCGGCGCGGGAGCAGGGCAAACCGGGCGAAGGCGGGACCGGCGCAGGTCCGCGATCGCCGTTGGAGCGGGCAGCGACGGCGGCAGCGGGGCCGCCGGACGGCCTCCACCCACGGACCGACGCGTGCGCCCGGGTCACGGCGCGGGGTCGGGGCCGTTGCCGGAGCCGAACCACGATGGCCGAGATCACGTTGTCGGATCTGCTCGCCTGGGAACCGCGGTTGCGACCGTCGCCCGGGGTGGATGGGCTTGCCGCGGGCGGCGGACGATCCGGTCCCGCCGCCGCGGTCGGGCCGGACGCGGAGCGCGAGGTGACCTGGGCGGTCACCGCCCGGGCGACGACGCCGATGCTGCCGCCGTTGCGCGGCGGCGAGTTGGTGCTGCTGCCGCGGCGGATGCTGACCGAGGCCGGGGTCGCCTTGCCGATGCTGATGCGGGAGCTGGCGGGGCACCGGGTGGCGGCGGTGGTCCTCGAAGCGGCGCCTCAGGCGGGAACCGGCGGTGGGCCGCCGGTGCTGCTGGCGGCGCCGACCACGCCGGAACTGGAAAGCGACATCAACCGGCTCCTGACCGAGCGCCGGGGCGACCTCTACCGGGCGGGCACCGAGCTTGAGCGGATGCTGGCGGATCTCACCACCGCCGGGGCCGACCTCGGCCGGCTGCTGGCCGCGGCGGCGGCGGCGCTGGGACTGCCGTTGGCGGTGCTGGACGCGCACGGGGAGCCCATGGCGACCTCGGGTCCGGACGGGGTGCCGCCGACGACCATCCAGAGCCAGGGCGGCGCGGGGTGGCGCGGGTTGCCGCGGGCGGACCGCCTGGCCGTCCCGTTGACCCTCGGCGGCACGCTCTGGTTGGGTCCCGTGCCGCCGGCCCGGCGGGCGCTGGCGCGGCT
>CADCWE010000156.1 GCA_902806325.1 uncultured Thermomicrobiales bacterium
CGACAGCGATTTCATTACCTCGTCGCTGGCGGTCAGCGTAAAGGCGGGTGTGGACACGTCGCGAATGTAGAACCGGAGTGCATCTATTTCCATCGTACGGCTTGAATCGTTGATTCCCACCCGCACCCGTATACCCAGGCCGGCGCGGCCAGGCTCGTCGTCCGATTCCCTGGCGATGGGGGCCGCGGTATCCAACGCGATCCCCCGTTCGGCATGTGACGCCCGCGGGGCGAAGATCGGGGCGATCTCGACGACGCGTTCGAGGTCGTGCCCGAAGACCAGGTTCTCGAAACTGCCCAGGTCGATCAGGCTGCCCTTGGTCAGGAGCAGCGTGTCGTGGACCTCGACCCGGTGGGCCGTTTGCTTGAGGAGCAGCAGGGCTTGGAGGATCGAGCTTTTGCCGGCGCTGTTCTCGCCGAAGATCAGGGTCAGCGGGGCGATCGGGATGGTGCGGCTGCCGCTGAAGGCCTTGAAGTTTTCGAGCTTGAGCCCGTTCAGCATGCCCCATCCATTCCGGCGCCCCCGGCGGTCCGCGATCCGGCGATGATCTTGCCTCGCCGGGAGATCGGACCCCGCATCGCGCGGGGGATCAGGGTACCAAACGCGGGCGTTGGCCGCTCCCGTGTACGATACCGGGGACACACCTTTCGATCGCGGAGAACGTGCCGGCGCCCACGGCCGACGATTGCCGGCGCCGTGTCGGAGCAGGAGCAGCCCATCCCATGGCGCAGGACACCGTTATCGATACGCGGCACGACCTCGTCGCCGAGGACCACGCCCGCGCCCTCGACGCCGCCGACCCGTTGGCGCGGTTCCGGGAGCGGTTTTACCTGCCGCCGGGCGGGGGGATCTACCTGGACGGCAACTCGCTCGGGCTGCTGTCCACGGACGCCGAGGCGGAGGTGCTGCGGGCGCTGGACGAGTGGAAGCGGCTCGGGATCGACGGCTGGATGCGCGGCAACCCGCCCTGGTACTGGAACGGGGAGGAGCTGGGCAAGCGGGTGGCGCCGCTGGTCGGGGCGGCGCCGGACCAGGTGGTGGTCACCGGCACGACCACGGTCAACATCCACGCCCTGGTGGGCACGTTTTACCGGCCGGCGGGGGCGCGGCGGAAGATCGTCGCCACCGGGCTGGATTTTCCGTCCGACGTCTACGCCCTGCAAAGCCAGATCCGGCTCCAAGGGGGCGACCCGGCGCGGGACCTGGTCCTGGTCCCGAGCCGCGACGGGCGGACCCTGGAGGAGGACGACCTGATTGCCGCCTTCACCGGCACGGTCGGCCTGGCGCTGCTGCCCTCGGTGCTCTACCGCTCCGGCCAGTTGCTGGACATGGAACGCTTGACGGCGGCGGCGCGGGAGCGGGGCGTCCTGATCGGGTTCGACTGCGCCCACTCGATCGGCGCGGTGCCGCACCGGTTCGACGACTGGGGGGTCGATTTCGCGGTCTGGTGCTCCTACAAGTACCTCAACGCCGGGCCGGGGTCGGTCGCCGGGCTGTACGTCAACCGGCGCCACTTCGGCACCGAACCGGGCTTGGCCGGGTGGTGGGGCTACCAAAAAGAGCGCCAGTTCGACATGGCGCACCACTGGGAGGGCGCGGTCGGGGCCGGGGCGTGGCAGATCAGCACCGGGCCGCTGCTCTCGACCGCGCCCCTGTTTGGCAGCATCCGGATCCACGAGGAAGCGGGGATGGGCGCCCTGCGCGCCAAGTCCCTCGCCCAGACCGCGTACCTGATGGACCTGCTGGACGCGATGGGTCTGACGGCCGCGCCGTACCATTACCGGATCGGCACGCCGCGCCAGCCCGAGCGGCGCGGCGGCCACGTCGCGGTCGAGCACGACGCCGGGCCGCGGATCGCCCGCGCCCTCAAAGCCCGCGGCGTGGTGCCGGACTTCCGGCCGCCAAACGTGGTCCGCCTCGCCCCGATCCCCCTCTACACGTCGTACCACGAGCTGTGGCGCGCCGCCCATCACCTGCGCCAGATCGTCGAGCGGGAGGAGCACCTGGCGGGCGACGACGGCCGGGAGATCGTGGCTTGAGGCGGGATCGGCTGCTCCCACGACGGGGTTCAACGAACAGCCCGAGCCGGAGCCCATGCGCGCGATGCCGGGAGCAATCGGCGGGCTGACGATCCTGTCGCCAGCCGATTTCGTGGCGCCGCTTCGAACCCGGACGAACCGCGACCGCTCGATCCGGCGCTACGATCCGCTCAGTTCGGCGACGGTGCGGACCAGGCCGGCGACGTCGAACGGTTTGGCGGCGAAGCGGACCGGGCCGCCGGGCGGCAGCGGGTGCAGCCCCGGGCGGTCGTAGACGGCGGAGGTGATGACGACGGGGGTGTCGCGGGTCTCGGGGTGGGCCCGCAACTCGTCGAGCACTTGCCAGCCGCTCATCTCCGGCATCATCACGTCCAGCAAAATCACCACCGCGCCGACCTCGCGCACGAGGGCGGCGGCCTCGGGGATCGCCGGCGCGGCGACCGGGGCGAATCCGGCGTCCTGCAGCACCTCGGTCAGCAGCTCCGTGATCGCTTGCTGATCCTCGACGATCGCCACCGTCGGCCTGTGGGGTTGGGCGGGCGGCACGGCGTTCTCCCCTCGAGTCGGAAGTCGGGCGTCGGGCGTCGGGCGTCGGGCGTGACGGGGTGGGTCGTAGCGTGGGGGTCGGACGGCGGTCGTCCTTCCGACGCCCGACTCAGCCGGCGGCGAGCCAGGCTTCGGCGGCGGCGATGAGGACGGCGTCCAGGGTCGGGTTGAGCCGCTCTTGGAGCTCGCGCGGCGCCGCGGCCAGGCTCGGGTCCTCGTCGACGATGCGGTAGACGGCGGCCCAGACCTCCGAGCGCAGGTGGCCGAACTCCGTCAACATCACGCCCAGGTCGAAGCCGGTTTCGCGGCGCTTGCGGCCGTGGGCGGCGGCGACCTCCCCGGCGTAGGCCAGCGGTTCGGTGTCGATCGTTGGATCGATGGTCGCCGTCGCCGCCGGCACCGCGGCCAGGGTCGCCGGCATCGCGTTCTGGATCTCGGCCAGGCGCAGGTCCGGGACCGCCCGGAAGGCCGGCAGGTTCGCCACCCGCAGCGCCCAGTTGGCGAGCACGCGCGACGCGTCCCGCCGCAGGGCGACGACGACGCGTCCCGCCGGCGACGGCTGCGCCGAAGCATTGTCCTCGCCCGCTTGCTCCGTGCCGAACCCGTCCCAGGTGTCCACGCTCGTCCTTGCTCGCGGCGCCGGGGCCGCCTGGTCCCGCCGCCCGCGTCGCCATCCGTAACATCCTTAATACACGGACGCGGGCCGCTTGCCAATGGTTCCGCGGCGGAACCGGACGTTGGTCCGCCTGCGACCCCAAACCGATGGTTGCCGGGCGACCGCGCCGGCCACCGCGACCGCGACGGCCACCGCTATCGCAAGCTTGACGCCGCCCGCGCCGGTTGGCTAGGCTGCCGCCATGAACCGCCCTCCCCCGGACGCGCCGGCTCCGGCCTCGCCGCGCCTGCTGTTGTTCGATCTCGACGACACGCTCTGCGACTACGCCGCCGCCCGTGCCATGCGCCTGCGCCGGGCGTTCGCCCCCGCCCTGGCCACCCTGCCCCCCGGCCGGGCGCCGCATCCGGACGACCTGATCGCCGCCTCGGTGGCGATCCACCCCCACGGCACAGATCATTTCCCGGACCTGCTGGCGCGGTACGGGGTCGCCGACCCGGCGGTCGCCGTCGCCGCCGCGGACTGGTACCGCGCCAACCGGTTCCACGGGCTGGCCCTCTTCGGGGACACGGTCGCGGCGTTGCGCTCCCTCCGCGATCAGGTTCCCGAGCGCAGGATGGGCCTGGTCACCAACGGCCCGGCCGAAATCCAGCGGGCCAAGGTCGCGCTGCTGGCGATCGCGCCGCTGGTGGACTTCGTCTTGGTCTCCGAGGCGTTTGGGGCCTGGAAACCGGATCCGGCGATCTTTCGCGAGGCGCTGCGCTTGGGCGGCGCGACCGCCGCCGAGGCCGTCTTCCTCGGCGACTCCGCCGAGCACGACATCGCCGGCGCCCGCGCCGCCGGCATCCGCGCCGTCTGGATGAACCGCGCCGGCGTGCCCTGGCCCGGTCCGGGTCCGGCGCCGGACGACGCGGTGCGGGATCTGGCGGGGTCCCGGGCGCTGCTACGGTAGGGGGTGGGGGACGGGGGTGGGCGTAGGGCCGCTGCTTGCTGCGCCCTGCTGCTCGGCAGGCGGCGTCAAGATGTCCAGGACGGCCGTTCCCATCCCGTTCCGCTTTGTCGGCGACGAGGGC
>CADCWE010000157.1 GCA_902806325.1 uncultured Thermomicrobiales bacterium
CGCTGGCCGCGTCGCCGCCGCCGCCGCCGCCCTGCCCGGATTGGGGTTGGCACTCGGCGCCGCGGGGATCGACGACGGGGCGGCGGCGGCGGTCGGGCGCCTTTCGGCGGCGGCGGTTGGGCGCCTCGGCACGGCCCCGGCGCTCGGCCCCCTGGAGCGGACCGACCGCGAGGACGAGGTCGCGGACTGGCTTGGCGACCACGGCCTGGACGGGGTCGGGGACCTCGTTCCGGGGTTGGTGGACCTCGGCGTCGAAACGTCCTGGCTCGACGCGGTTGCGGACGCCGTGCCGACCGGCGCGCTGCCCGCCGTGGTCGCCTTTCTCGGCGCCGCGCTCGGCCTCGTCGGCTTGGCGCGCGAGATCGAGGAAAGCACTGGCCGGATCTCGAAGCTGGTCGCCGCGGTCAAGACCTACACCCGGATGGACCGCGCGGCGGAGGACGACGTCGACGTCCGGGTCGGCATCGAAAGCACCCTGACCATGCTCGGCTACCGACTGCGCGACCTCGGCGTGGTCGTTGAGCGCGACTACGCCGCGGACCTGCCGCGGATTCCGGCCTGGGAGGGCGAACTGAACCAGGTCTGGACCAACCTGATCGCCAACGCCCTGGACGCGTTGGGCGGCCACGGCCGGATCACGGTTCGCGTCCGCCACCACACCGATCCGGAGCCGGACCAATCTCGCGTCGTGGTCGAGATCGCCGACGACGGCCCCGGCATCCCGCCGGCGGTGAGGGAGCGGATCTGGGAACCCTTCTTCACCACCAAGGCCGTCGGCCAAGGTAGCGGCCTCGGTCTCGACATCGTCTGGCACATCGTCGTCGAGCTCCACCGTGGCGAGGTGGACCTGGAGTCCGAACCCGGCGCGACGACGTTCCGGGTGCGGCTTCCGACGGTGACAAGCAACGGCGTTTCCGGCGACGGACCGGCTGGGTAACAAGCGACCACCGCCCGAATTGCCGGGCGGTTCGCGACCGCCGACGCCCGCGCCAAGCGGTGCCGCCTTGACCCGGCCGTTGCGGCTTGACGGGCCACGCGGGCGTCTCAATGCCCGCCGCGCCGGCGCCGATCCTCCTCTTGTTCCGATGTCGCGTTCCCCGGTAAGCCTTCTCATCGAGGGGCCTTGACGGATTCGTGACGTCCTCGCGGAACTTCCGCCGCATGCCCGGCCTACGCTGGTACGGTCCGAGGTTGACTCGGCCCGATCCGCGAACGCAGGCATCAAAGGAAACAGCAGCGATGGATGGCACCCGGTTCGACGACCTCACGAAGACGCTGGCCAATGCGACATCGCGCCGGACGTTCTTCAAGCTCCTCGGCGGTGGCGTGGCCGGCGGCGCTCTTGCCGCGGTTGGATTGCGCTCGTCGCGAGCCGCGGCGGAGGGCAACAGCGCGTGCGTTGCGATCTGTGAAGCGATGTTCCCGCCCGGCCCCGCGCGCGGCGCGTGTGTCAGCCAGGGAGCCCGCGGCGCCGGCCCGTGCGCCGGGCCCGCACCCCAAATCTGCCAGGGTACCTGCGTTCCCCCCGACCCCAACGATCCCGAGGCCGTCGACCCGTGCTCGGCACTGGAAACCGGATGCGTGTGCTACCCCACGACCTACAACGGCGACGAGCAGGTCTTTGAGTGCGTCTTCCCGGTCTGACCCGTCGACCGGTCCCACGCCGGCCGCCGTCGGCGGCGCAGCCCATGCTTGGCCCGTGCTTGCCAACGCCCCCATCACCGGGGTGGCGAATCCGCGGCGTTGAGAAACGACAACGACCCGGTGTTGAAGGGGTCGTTGTCGTTTCTCAACGCCGCGGCTCGGCGAATGGTCCGTCGTGCGTGAGGAGCGGGTTTTGGGAAAGGGGAGGGTGTGGCGAGCCCCGGCGCCCGTTCCCGCTCGGAGAAACCGGCATGAGGACGACGAAGCGCGCCGCGGAATCGGCCGAGGACGAGCGGACGCGGCTCCGCCCGCCGATCGGGAGCGGGACGACCCCGGCGCGCCCGAGCGGACGCGCCCGCGTCCTGCTCATGGCCAACCGGGCCGAGGGCGGCCCGGACCCCACCCCGGAGCACAAGATGCACAACCGGGCGTACCAGCGCGCCCCGGACGGCGCGGCGGAGGCCCGCCTCGTCGCCCTCGCCCAGGGGGCGGGAGCACCGACCGCCGACGCCCGGATCACGCTCGGGCACCGCTACCCCGCCGCTCGCGCATGACGGGCCAACCGTACGGTCGGAACAAGACCGATTCCATAGCATATCCCTTCGGAGAACGACATCTTGCTGCTTATCGAGGGAGCGTCGAATATCCTTCGCGTTTGGAAGGCATCCACAATCCAAGGCGCAATGACCAGCGCAAACCCGACCAAAACCCGCCGCGGGTGCGACGTTGTCGAGTTCGCGACCGCCATGGCCGACGGCGTGCTAAGCGCCCACGTTCAGCACCTGGAGGTCACGCATTATCACGGGGGCCGGGGAACGGCACGGCGCCGATGCCGAGGATGCCAGAGCAGCTGGGCGGCCCGGCCATGTCGATTCGGTCGGCGCCGAGGACGCCTGTCCCTTCTACGCTCGCATCGGGGTGACGCCGGTCCCCAGGATGGCGTCGGGCAATTTCGTCCGCCAGGACGATGCGAACAGGTAGCCGCGTGACGAATCGCACGGAAGGGAAACGCGAGGCGATGATCGAGACCGACGCGGACCATCTCCCCCGTTGCCCCTGGGCCGGGACCGACCCGTTGATGGTCGCCTACCACGACCAGGAGTGGGGCGTGCCCTGCCGGGACGACGCGGCGCTGTTCGAGCGGTTGATGCTGGAGTGTTTCCAGGCCGGGCTGTCGTGGCGGACGATCCTCCACAAGCGGGAGGCGTTCCGGCGGGCCTTCGACGGGTGGGACGTCGAGCGGGTCGCCGCCTACCGGGCGGACGACGCGGCGCGGTTGATGGCCGACCCCGGCATCGTCCGCAACCGGGCCAAGATCGCCGCCGCGACGACGAACGCGCGGGCGTTTCTGGCGGTGCAGGGGGCGTCGGGGTCGTTTTGCGAGTACGTCTGGTCGTTCACGGGCGGGGCGCCGCTGGTCCAATCGCGGCCGGTCACCGTTGCCGATGTCCCGGCGACGACCGCCGTCTCGGATGCCTTGAGCCGCGATCTGAAGCGGCGCGGGTTCGCCTTCGTCGGTTCGACCATCGTCTACGCGTTCATGCAAAGCGTCGGGATGGTGGACGATCACCTGGCAAGTTGTTTTCGCGCGAACTCGCCAGTCGACGGTTGACAACCGGGCAAAGACTTCCGGTCTGCCGCCGCGTACCCTATACTCCCGACACCCCCGCCGAATGCCGCCACCTCCCGCGCGTCCCGCGGTTCCCGGTCTGGTGCGTCTCGCGTACCCGGCCGAACCGTCGCGTTCGGGAGCACCATGAAGGTCGCGGGCGGATCGGGAGATCCATGACGAGATTGGTTCGGGTCGCGGTTTCCGGGTTCGGGTTGGTCGTCCTTGGGTTGGCCCTCGCCGCCTCGGGGACGGCCACGCGCACGCGGGCCGCCGACCCGGTCTGCGAAGCCGCGGCGCCTGGCACGGTGCGGCTGGACGTGAACTTGGCGGCAGGCGGGCCGCGCGAGGCGGGGGCGGTGGCCAGCGCCGCGGACGGGGTCCTGGCGGTGCTGGTCGCGGTCACCGAAACGGACCGGGAGGGCGCCGCGACCGCGGTCTACGTCGCGGCCAGCCTAGATGTCGCGGCGGTGGTGGTGCTGCCGGTCGGGGACGTGGCGCCGCTGGTCTACCCGCCGGGCGCCGAAGGTCCGTTGGGCACCGCCGCCGTGATCGGGCCGGTGCCGGGCGGCATCGCCGCCCTCGCCTTTTGCTACGACCCGGGGGCGGCGATGCCGCTCGCCCCGCTGCCGTTCCCGACCGGAATGCCGGGCGGATCGGCCGCCTCCACCGCGGCGGCGCAGGAAACGCGCCTGGTCGCGCTCGGGGCCACCGCCACCCGGCTGGCCTCCGGGTTGGACGCGGCCCTCAACGAGATCGACCGCACCGCCGCGACCGCCGGCGCGCTGGGGACGGCGTCCGGGTCGTTGCGCGGCACGGCCGCCGCCGTGGCCACCGGCGCGGTGTCGGACCGGGCCGCCGCCGCCGCCACCGTCGGCGCGCTTTCGACCGCGGTGGCCCACAACGCCGCGTCCGCCACCAGCGCGGCCATCGGCGCCGCCCGCGGGTCCGCGACCGCCGCCGCCGTCGCCACCGCGCGCGGAACAACCGTCGC
>CADCWE010000158.1 GCA_902806325.1 uncultured Thermomicrobiales bacterium
TCTTTGACATGGTCGAGTTCATTGAAAAAAATGACGACGACGCCCCGGTGGAAGGGAGCGGCGTCAACGATCATGGGGTTTCGGCGGAAGCGACGGGATTCGAACCCGCGATCTCAGCCTTGACAGGGCTGCATGTTAGGCCGCTACACCACGCCTCCACGTGCGGGGATGGTAACACGGCCGAAAAATGGGCGTCAAGCCGCTGCGCCGTCCGTGTCGGCGCGGCGGTCAGCGGGCGGCGGCTCGGGAATCGGCGCGGGCGAGGTCGGCCACCATCCCGCCGACGACCAGGCCGAGGGCGGCGCCGGTCTCGTTGTCGATCGGGAAGTGGATGCCGGACCAGAGGCGGGTGTTCTTCGCCTCCTCGGCCTCGGCGGCGAGGGCGCGGGCGTCCTGCGGGAAGAGGTGGCCGAGGATCGTCGCGGCGGCGGCGGAGACGGTGGCGTGGCCCGAGGGGTACGACGGAAAGGGCGGCGTCGGGATCGGCACGTCCAGGGTCGGGTCGGCGGTGATCGGGCGGGCCGACCAGTAGGCGAACTTGGCGTCCCAGCAGCAGATAAAGGCGTCGGCCAGCGCGACCGAGGTCAAGGCCAGGACGCGGGCGGCGGCCGGCGCGTCCAGCCCGTCGCGCTCGAGCAGGCCCGCGGCGCGCTCGATCCACAACCCGGCCGGGGTCACGGTGCCGGGTCCACCGGCCCAAAACCGGATCGCCGCGTCCTGCGGCGGGGTGCGGGCGGCGACGGCGGCGCGGACGGCGTCCAACTGCCGTTGCCAGGCGGGCGATCCCCAGGCCGGGGGCGGCGCCGGCCGCGCCCGGTGCCCGGCGGCGATCACCCACGGTCGTCAGGTGCCGGCCAGGGGGTCGAGCGGGGTTGCGACGAAGGCGGGCGCGGTCGGGCGCCAGAGGCCGTCGGCGTTCGGACGCCGGCCGTCCCACGCCGCGTTCGACCCGTCGCCGAGGGCGCGGCCGACGGCGCGCTCCCCGATCGCCCGGCCGAGGGAGAGCCCGGCCGCGACGTCGCTCCGGTAGGCGGCGCCGGCCCAGATCCGGGATTCGGCCGCTTCGGTGCTCAGGTCGTGGAGTCCTTGACCTGATTCGGGAAACAGGTGCGCGAGCACCGTACTCGCCGCCCCGGCCACGGCGGCGTGCTCGGACGGGAAACCGAAGGCGTCGCCGGTGGGCCGGTGCCGCCCCGACCCCGTGGCGGGCGGCGCCGGGCGGCGGTGGGCGGATTGGGCGTCCAGCGCCGCGACGGTCGCGTCGTCCATCGCGGCGTGGACCAGGGCCAGGGCGCGGGCGGCGCGGACCGGGCTGGGGCGGTGGGCGCGGATCAGTGCCAGCGCCTGGCGCGTCCACGGCAGCACGGCCGGGCCATCGCCCCACCGCGCGTCGATCTCGGCGGCGGCGGTCGGGCGCGACCGCACCGAACCCAGTTCGGCGATCTCGACGGTGGTCGGGGCGCCGGGCGCCGCTGGTCGGAGCTCCGACGCGGCGGCGAGGAGCCACGGTCGGGCGGCGTCGGCGCCGTCCCCGGTGTTGGCGCGCGTCCGGCCGACGGCGGGACCAAGAGCGAAGAGGGTTGCCGCGCCGGCGCCGGCGCGGAGGAGGGCGCGGCGGGAGAAGCGGGCCGCCGGGGATGCTGGGCGAAGCGCAACGGTGGTGTTCATGGCGGTCGGTTCCTCGGGGTGGTTGGGTGCGGGTGGGAAGGACGGCGGCGACTGGGTTTCGGCGGCGAGGGCGGTGGGGCGAAGGATCGGGCGCTCCACCCCGGGCCACTGCGGGCGCAGCGAGGAATCTCGTCGGACGACGAACTGCCGCGGCAGGAGGTGCTTCGCGCCGCCCAACATGACGATATGGGGGAACAACCATCTCGGTCCCGGCCCCGGCGATGCTTGGTCGGCGTCGCGGGGTGCCCGTTCGGGGCCGGGTTGGCGGCGGATGCCCGCGGTCGAAACCCCGGGCACCCGCCGCGAACGCTAGTCCTGGAACGAGACCCGGTCCATCACCGGCCGCTGGCGGGCCGCCGCTTGGGCCGGTTCGACGTCGAGGGCAAAACTCAGGTTGACGCCCTCGGTGGCGTTGAGACCGAGCAGGGTCTGCTCGCCGTCGCCGGCGGCCCCGGCGAACGGGCCGGTGCCGCCGGTGATCGCGCGCTCGATGGCGACCCCAACGTCGACCAATTCGTAGCCTTCGGTGCTGAGGGTGGCGTCGCCGAACGCGGCGCCGAAGTTGTAGAGCTGGGTGGTGATCACGAGTGGGCCGGTCTGCGTCTTCATCCCCTCGCCGACGAACCAGCCGCGGCAGGTCCACTGGCCGAGGACCTGGTCCGGGAACTCGGGCGAGCCGTCGGGCAGCACGCCGCTGCCCTCGTCGAGGGTGCCTTCCGGGTAAATGTACCCCTGGGTGATGAACGAGGTTCCGTAGGCGGGCATCCCGTCCTCGTCCACCGGTGCCGCGGCCCAGACGAAGCGGGTCGCGTCTTCGGCGATCTCGAACCGGATGGTGCCGTCTGCGGCGGTCAGTCGGGCGACGGTGTCGGTCGCCGAAACGGCGGAGATCGGTGCGGCGGCGGGGGTCGCGTCGTCCTGGGCGAGGGCGGAGCCGGTGCCGATTGCGGCGAGGCCGGAGGCGGCCAACGCGGCGAGCAGCAGGCAGACGGCGACGAGCTTGTGGGCGAACCGGGCGGTGGCGGTGGCATGCGCGGTCATGGCGGTGGTCTCCAAGGGGCGCCGTGGCCCCGGCAGCGCGGGCGGAGCGGGCTCGCCAACTTGGCGGCCCGTGAACGGTCAGACGGCGAGGCGATAGAAGCGGAAGAACAGGTTGTCCAGGGGCAGGATCTCGACGGAGCGGAACCCGGCCGCCTCGGCGTAGCGGCGGAAGGTGCCGGGGCGCATCACGGTGCCGGTGCCGGCCGAGGGGCGCTCGGCCATCCCGACCGGCAGGCAGTGGAAGACGCTGAAGCCATACAACAGGCGCTCGATCTCGCCCGCGTCCGGGTCGAACGATTCGCCGGCCCGCTCGTCGACCACCAGCACGGTGCCCCGGTCGCCGGCCAGGCGACGCATGGTGCGCAGGGCGCCGACCGGATCGCTCATGTCGTGGACGCACTCGAAGGCGGTAGCCAGGTCGTAGCGGCCGGCCAGGGCCGGGTCGGCGGCGTCCCGGAGGTGGATCGTCACCCGGCAGTCCAACCCGGCGTCGGCGACGTGGTCCCGCGCGTCCTCGACCGACGCCGCGTCGAGGTCGAACCCGTCGACGGTCGCGTTGGGGTAGGTTTGGGCGAGGGCGATGCTCGACCAGCCGACGCCGCAGCCGATGTCGGCAATCTTGGCGTCCGGGTTGGCGCGCAGCCGGGCGTGGAGGTCCGGGATCGCGGGCAGGTATTCGGTCCCGAGCTGGGAGAGGAAGAAGTTGCGGTTCATCCCGGCCTGGCCGTCGCGCAGGTCCGTGCCGTAGTCGGCGTAGGGCACGCCGCCGCCGGTGCGGAACGCCGCCACCAACTCGTGGACCGGCGCGACGGCGCCGACGGTGATCTGGGCCAGCGGCGCCAAGAAATTCGGGTCGTCGGCGTCGGCCAACACCGCGGCGTGGCCGGCCGGGAGGGAGAAGCGGCGCGCCTCGTCACCGCCGATCGGGTCTTCGTGCGCCGCCAGGATGCCGGCGACGGCCTGGAGTTCGAGCCACTCGCGGGCGTAGCGCGGGTGGGTGTCGGTGCGGACGGCGAGTTCGGCGGCGGTCGCCGCGCCGTCGGCGGCGAGCGAGCGGTAGTACCCCAGCCGATGGCCGAGGTGGACGGAAAAGACGTCCCAGACGGCGTTGGTGGCCAGCAGCAAACGCTCGGCGAGCGCCTCGCTGGCCGCGGCGGCGGCGGCTGGGGCCTTGATGGTGGCGGTCATGCGCGGTCTCCTCGTGGCAGGCGGGTGTTCCGGTCGGTGCCGCGGGACGGTTCGCCGGGCACGCTTCGATGATGCCGGGCCGGACGGCGCGGCACATCTGACGGATGGCGGATCGGGGTGGCGTATTCGGCGCCCGGTGGCAAGGGGGCGCGGGTCTGACAGATGACGGAGGGGCGGAGATCCGACCGGTCGGAGCGGCGCGGGCGCCCGAGCGGTTCCCGCCTCGCCGCCGCGCTAGAGCAACCCCCGCTCCCGGGCGATGCCGGCGGCCTCGGTGCGGGTCCGCGCGTCCAGCTTGGCGAGGATGTTGGAGACGTGGGTGCG
>CADCWE010000159.1 GCA_902806325.1 uncultured Thermomicrobiales bacterium
CGCCGCCCAGCCTTCGGCCACCAGCGAGAGGTGGTAGTAGGTCGACGACCGCCGCATACCGACCGAGGCCAACCCGAGTCGTTCGGCGAGGATCGCGCACGGTTGGCCCTCCATGTCCGCGACCGGCACCGCGCCGACCAGCAGGAACCGGCCGCCGGCCGAGAGGTAGTCCGCGAGCGCGGTCTGGACCGCACCGTCCATGTACCGGGCGGCGGCCAGGGCGAGGACCGGTGGCGATCCGGGAACCACCGGCCCGTCCTGGAGATCGACCGCGCCGTAGCGGAACCCGGCGTGGAGCAAGGCTCGCGCCAGGTTCTGGTTCGGTCCGCCGAAGCGGGTCGCGGTCAGGGCCTCGGCGAACTCCTTCATCCCGCCGCTGCCCGGATAGACGCTCTCGGTCATAAAGTAGTCGGGGATGAAACCAACCGTGACCCCGTCGCGCTCCTCGTGCGCCTGGGCAAGCAACCCCTCGACCGCCATCACCGTCCGGTTGGCGCGCCGGACGCGGGGGAAGGTCGTGCTGGGCCAACCTTCCGGGCCGACTGGCGCCGCGACCCCGTGACGTTCGCCGGTGAAGCTGATCCGGTCGTTACCGTCGCCGACCGGCGTGTCAAGGCGGGGGTTGATGCCCCCGGCGAAGAGGTAGTGGTTGATGAGCCGGTTTCCCTGGGCGATACAAAGGCGGAGCTTGAAGTCGGCCGCCGAGGGGTCGGAGCGAACGTCCATTGTGCCGGAGTAGTCGCCGTCGCCGCTCTCGAACTCGACCGAGGTCAGCGGTTGCTCCGGGCGGTGGACGGCGTCCATGAAGGCGTTGATCAGGTAGAGGTCGGCGGCGTTGGCGGCGGTCAGGTCGCCCAGGTAATGGTCGGAGCCGGAGAGATACCCCGGCGCCTGGGTGTAGGACGGATAGAGCTGGCTGATCCCGATCGGGAACGACCGCCCGCGCCCGCCCTCGGTCCCGTGGACGTTGACCACGAACGGCACGCCAACGATCCCGGCCTCTTCGGCGTAGCCGCGCAGGGTCGCCACGTAGCGGGCGAAGCGGTCCCGCATGAAGCGGCCGAGGTCGCGCAGCAGCGGCAGGGCGACGTCCTCGCCCGGCGAGCGGAGGGAGGCATTGCGCATGATCGGGCCGAACCGGTCGGGCGGGTACCGATCGGCCAACGGTCCGTCGCCGTAGCGGGCGAGGAGCCAGGCCCAGAATTCGGCCAAGGCGTGGTCGGTCAGGTCCGGGGAGTTCGTGATCCAGGCCAGCATCCCGATCTCGTTGTCGAGCTGGACCCCAATCGTGTTGCCGCCGTTCGGGTGCAGACGGGGGGCGAGAATGTTCGCCACCGCCGCGTACCAGCGGCGGCACTCGTCCAGGAAGGCGGGGGCCAGGTAGTCGACGGTCCGGGAAGGCGCCGGTTGGCCGTCCCAGCCGACGGGGACGATCTCCGGGTGCTGATCGTAGAGCCGATAGGGCAATCCCTCGTTCTTCAGTTCGGCCATCACGAACGGGCCCGGGCGGGCGAAGAACCAGAGGCCGTGATCCTGGCACAGGTCGATAAACGCGCCGAGGTCGCGTTCCGGCCGGGTTGTGCCGTCCAGATCGAGCGTCCCGTCGGGGAGTTCGTGCCAGAGCCAGGGGATGTACGAGGCGACGGTGTTGCCGCCGGCCGCCTTCAACGTCTGGATCCGGTCCGCCCACTCGGATTGTTGGAGACGGAAGTAGTGGATCTCGCCGGCGATCAGCAGCCGCGGTTGGCCGTCGATCCGGATCTGCTTGTCCGCGATCTCGATCATGCCCCTTGGTCCTCCAGGTTCGCGCCGATCGAGGCGGGGCGGCCGGGAGGAGGGCGTGATCCAACACGCCCTTCTCGTCGATCACCCGGTGACGACCACGACCACCGCCGTCCGGCGAGACGCGCCATCGGAATGCCCGTCCGCGATGCGCCTCCACGTTCCCTGCCGACGACGGCGCCCGCGAAATCGGACTTGCGTTTCCGCGATGGCCTGAGTATGATCGGATTGTTGCCGCCTGTAAACGTTTACCGAAAAGGCGACCGGCATGGCGCGGAACGGGACCACGGTGCGCGAAGTCGCCGACCGGGCGGGGGTCTCGATCGCCACCGTCTCGCGCGTCGCGCGGGGGATCGGGCAGGTGGCGCCGGACACCCGGCGCCGGGTGCTCTCCGCGATCGACGACCTCGGGTATCGCCCCAGCCACCTCGGCCGCGCCCTGGTCGAGCGCCGCCACGCGGCGCTGGGGATCGTCTTCCCCGGCCTCTCCGGCCCCTACTACACCGAGGTCATCGGCGGGTTCGAGAGCGAAGCCATTGCCGCCCGCCAGAGCGTCCTCATCCTTGGCACCCACCTGCTGGGCCACTCCGACGACCAGGTGATGGAGATCGCGACCCGGGTCGACGGGTTGGCGATATTCGGCGGCACCGTTGCCACGACATCGATCCAGCGCCTGGTCGCTTCCGGCCTGCCGACGGTGCTGCTGGCCAGCCCGCCGCTCGCCGGCGCGTCCTCCGTCCGGTCCGAAAACCGGGCCGCCGCCCGTCGCCTCACCGGCCATCTGCTCCGGGTCCACGGCTACCGCCGGATCGTCTTTGTCGGCAATCCAGACCGATCACCGGACGTGACCGAGCGCTGGCGCGGGTTCTCCGACGCCTTCCGCGACACGAACCTGGAGCCGCCGGCCGAGCCGGTCCGCTCCGGGCTCGACCAAGCCGCTGGATTGCGCGCGGCGGCGGACTTGCTCGATGCCGACGACCCGCCGCGGGCCATGGTCTGCGCCAACGACGAAACCGCGTTCGGGGCCTACAAATCGGCCGCCGCCCGCGGGGTCCGCATTCCGGAGGACCTGGCGATTACGGGTTGGGACGACCTGCCCCTCGCCGAGTTGGTCTCGCCGCCGCTGACGACGGTCCGTCAGCCGATGCGCGAACTCGGGGCGCTAACGGCCCGCCGGTTGCTGGCCGGGATCCGCCACGCCGACGACTACCCGCCAGACGTGGTCCTGAACACCGAGCTCATCATCCGAGCGAGTTGTGGGTGCCGCGAGGGCGCCAGCGCCGCGGCGGGGCCGCCAGGGTCGGCCGTGAATGCGGACGACAACGGCTGAACGGGAGGAAAGGAGGGCGATGCGCCGAGGAGGACGGTACTCAGACGCGCGACCGGGTGTCTTGGAGGATGACCGGCGGTTCCGCCAAGGAAGGGAAACGGCCATGACCAAAGTAAAGGGTCTCGCGCTCGTCGGAATCCTGGCGCTCTTGGCGCCGATGCTGACGTTGAACGCGACCACGTCGGCCCAGGACGCGGCGTCCGCCCCGATCGAAGAGTTGAACCTCGGCGACTTCGGCGGTGGCTCGAATCCGCAGATCAACTTCAACCCCTATTCGCCGAACGCGCTCTCCGGCGGCACCTCGTGGATGTTCGAGCCGCTGATGATCGTCGATTCCTACTCCTGCGAGGTCATCCCCTGGTTGGCGACGGCGTTCGGCTGGCCCGATCCCCAAACGCTCCAATTCGACATCCGCGAGGGCGTCACCTGGAGCGACGGCGCGCCGCTGACGGCCGAGGATGTCGTCTTCTCCCACAAGTTGGGGCAGACCAACGCCGCCCTGGACTCCGACCAGGTTTGGGACTTGGCGACGGACGTGACCGCCGAGGGGAACAAGGTCACCTTTACGTTCAGCGAACCGGCCGGCGCGCTGTTCAACAAGATCGTCGACAACCCGATCGTGCCCAAGCACCAGTGGGAAACCGAATCCGATCCGGTGACCTTCACCAACGAGGAGCCGATCGGCACCGGGGCGTTCCTGGTCGAAAGCTTCGACCCCTCCGAACTGGTGATGGTTAAGAACGACGCCTACTGGCAGACCGAGAAGGTCCAGGTGCAACGGCTCCGCTACACCAAGACCGAGGCCGGCGGTCAGGTCGCCCAGTTGGCGATGTCCGAGGGCCGCTACGACTGGGCCGACCAGTTTCAGCCCGACATCGAACAGACCTACGTCGCCAAGGATCCCGAGCACAACAAGTACTGGTTCCCGGCCGGCGGTTCGACCAGCTTGTTCATGAACCACACCAAGGCACCGTTCAACGACGTCGAGTTCCGCCGTGGCATCGCCTACGCCTTCGACCGCGAGGGCATGGCCCAGCGCGTCGCCTACGGCTACACCGGCGGCGCCAGCCAGGTCTACTTGACGCTACCGAACCAGGAGAT
>CADCWE010000160.1 GCA_902806325.1 uncultured Thermomicrobiales bacterium
AGGGCCGCAGTTCTCGACCCGGGCCGAGTCCGCGCTCTACCGCTCCTGGGGCGCGAGCGTGATCGGGATGACGGCGATGCCGGAGGCGCGCCTGGCCCGGGAAGCCGAACTCTGCTACGCCCTGCTGGCGATGGTGACCGATTACGACGTCTGGCAGGAGGACGAGGCCGACGTCTCGGTCGAACTGGTGACGGCCAATCTGGAAGCGAACGTGGCGACAGCGCGGGCGGCGATTCGCGCCCTGGTCCGCGCCGCGTTGCCGGCGCGGACCTGCGGCTGCAAGGACGCGCTGCGGGGGGCGATCACCACCGACCCGGCGCGGATCCCGGACGAGACCCGACGGAAGCTCGGCATCATCGGCGACCGCTACTTGCCCCCGGCGGCGGGGTAACCGGGTCGTGCAGGCCCGCTGGTCGCCGAGTTTCCGGTTCACGGAGTTCCAACTCCTGGTCGCGCCGGGGCTGCTGACCATCGTCGGCTTGCTGACGATCTTTCTCGCCCCGCGCCGGTCGCTGGACTGGTCGTGGTCCGACATCTGGGTCAGCCTGGCCTACGTCGGGATCGTGGCCGGGATCAGCCTCACCTTCGGCCTGCGCGGCTTTCGCGGCGACCAAACGCTCCTCCCGCTGACGGCGACGCTGGCCGCGCTCGGCCTGCTGATGGTCCAGCGCCTGATGCCGGATCTGGCGCGGCGCGACCCCGGCTACGCCGGTCTGGCCGCCAAGCAGTTGATCTACCTCGGGTTGGGGCTGGCGATCCTCTGGGGCACGGTGGTCGTGGTCCGGCCCCTGCCCTGGCTGCGGCGCTACAAGTACACCTGGCTGCTGCTGACGCTGGCCCTGCTCGGGGTGACGATGGTCTTTGGGACGGAGATCAACGGCGCCCGGTTGTGGTTGCAGATCGGCCCGTTCCAGGCCCAACCCTCCGAGATCGTCAAGATCACGCTGGTCGTGTTCATGGCCGGGTACCTCGAGGACAAGCGGGACCTGCTCGGATCGTCGTGGAAAATCGGCTTCCTGCGCCTGCCGCCGGTGCCGTACCTGCTGCCGATGGGGTTGATGTGGGCGGCGTCCCTGATGGTGCTGGTGGTGCAGAACGACCTTGGCTCCGCGCTGCTCTTCTTCGGCATCTTTTTGACCATGCTCTACGTCGCCAGCGGCCGGATCGTCTACGTTTCCGTCGGCCTGCTCAGCTTCGCCTTTGCTTGCTGGGGCGCCTACCGACGGTTCGACCGGATCGGGATCCGGGTCCAGAATTGGCTCGACCCGTGGCAAGACCCGTTGGCATCGGGCTACCAGCAGGTCCAATCCGATTACGCCCTCGCCTCCGGCGGTCTCCTCGGCACCGGGTTGGGGATGGGCCGCCCGGCCGCGATCCCGGAGGTCCAGACCGACTTCGTCTTCTCGGCGATCGGCGAGGAGTTGGGGTTGCTCGGCGCCCTGGCGGTGCTGGCGCTCTATTTCTTGCTGGTGATGCGGGGGTTCGCGATCGCGCTCCGGGCGCGGGACGGTTTTGCCCGCCTGGTCGCCGTCGGCCTGACCACGATCCTCGGTTTGCAGACGATCATCATCGTCGGCGGCGTGATCCGCCTGATCCCGTTGACCGGGATCACGTTGCCGTTCGTCTCGTACGGCGGCAGTTCGCTGCTGACGAACTTTCTTATCGTCGGGTTGCTGCTCAACATCTCGGGGCAGGGAGCGCGGCACCGGGTCGCGAAACGCGGCATCGTCCACGAACGTTGACGGTTTGGCGCCGGGCGGCCACGGCCGACCGCTCCGACACGCAGTCGATCGGAGCCGATTGGCACGACCGGGGTTGAAAAGGAATCGGCACGCAATGGCCGCACTCCGCACGATCGGCTTCCTCGCCTTCCTGGCGTTGGTCGGATACGGGTTGTGGGCCAGCGACGGCATCACCGACGGGCGGTGGCTCGCCACGCTGGGGGCGGCCTGGTTGTTCCTGGTGCTGGCGCTATGGGCGTCGTTGCCGCGGACGTTGCCCTTGTTCAACCGGACCACGATCCGGACCGCGCTGCTCTTGACCAGCGTCTTCGTCGTCCTCAGCGTGCAATTGGTGCGGATCCAGATCGTGCGCGGCGACGCGGTGGCGGGGCGGGTGGCGCGCTCGCCCGGCGGCGACACGATCGCCAATCCGCGCGCGATCGCCGACGATCTGCGGGTGGCGCGGGGCGAGATCGTCGACCGCACCGGGCGGACCATCGCGACCTCGGTCGAGGAGGACGACGTTTGGCGGCGGGTCTACCCGGAGCCGGAGTCGGCCTACGTCGCCGGGTACTACTCGCCGCTGCGCTACGGCAAGGACGGCCTGGAAGCGTCCTACGACGACGAATTGACCGGCCAGGACGGCAACAACCCGTTCCTGCGCTGGGAAAACGAGCTGCTGGACCGGCCGCAGGAAGGGCTGGACCTGGCCTTGACGCTGGACGTCGATCTCCAGCGGACGGCCCACGAGCTGCTCAACGGGCGACCGGGCGGCGCGGTCCTGATCGAGGTCGAGACCGGGGCGGTGCTGGCGCTGGCGTCGAACCCCCACTACGACCCGAACCGGCTCTTCACCGCCGACGACGGCGCCAACCCGGACGCGGCCGCCTACTGGGAATCCCTCCTCGCCGACCCGAACAGCCCGCTCCTGCTCAAACCGACCGACGGCCTCTACACCCCCGGTTCGACCTTCAAGACCGTCACCGTCGGTTCCGCGATCGACGCCGGCTTTGCCTCGCCCGACGAACTGTACGAAGACACCGGCGAACTCAACGTCGAAGGCCGGATCATCCCCGAGTTCAACCGGCCGGACGACTCGATCACCGAGTGGAGCCTGCGCGACGCCCTGGCCTGGTCCTTGAACGTGGTCTACGCCCAGGTTGGACTGGAGCTGGGACCGCGCCTGATGCGGGAGTACGGCGAGCGGTTCGGGTTCGGGGCGGAGATCCCGTTCGATCTGCCGGTAGCGATCGACCAATTGGCGTCGTCTCCCGAGTTCCTGGACGGGCTGCCGGCCCTGGCCGACACCGGGTTCGGCCAGGGGGAGATTTTGGCGACCCCCCTTCACATGGCGATGATCGCCGCCACGTTCGCCAACGAGGGCCGGATGATGCGCCCGTACCTGGTCTCCGAAGTCCGCACCGGGGAAGGCGACGTCCGCCGCACGACCGAACCGGAGGTCTGGCGGGAGCCGATCTCCCCCGAAGCGGCGGAGCAGGTGCGCGGGATGATGGTCCACGCGGTGGAGACCGGCTACGCCAGCGGCGCCCTGCTGGAAGGCTACGTGGTCGGCGGCAAGACCGGCACCGCCGAGCGGACCGAGGGCGAACCGGACGCCTGGTTCATCGGCTTCATCGGCGACCCCGGCGACGCGCCGAACTACGCGGTGGCGGTGGTGCTCGAACGCGGCGGGTCCGGCCTGGCCGGGGCGCTGACGGTGGGGCGGGATCTGATGGCGGCGGCGATGGCGGCGGAAGGTTAGGATGCGGGATCGAGCGCGGGCAGGGGCGATTCATCGTCGCAAGTCCGGCGGTGGCGACGATGACCAAGGCGGCGGGCGGTCCACCGGCGGACGCGGGGATGGCGACGGCGTTGGTTCGCTGGTCCTCCCGTCGCAGGAGATGAATAGACTTCGGCGACGATGCCTCTCCCCGTTGGCTTTGCCGTGCGATCGCAGATGATGGAATCCGGCCAACAGCCTGGTATCGAGCGGGAGCAATGGGCACCCCGGCGGCGAAGAAGGCGAGACGACTGTTCCCTGCAGGTGCCATCCGGGTCGAAGTGGGCTGCTATCGATAACGCATTCGGCAACGATGCGCGGAGGGTTGCATCTGCCGAGGGATTCTGTTCGGAACCAGTTGGGAGGCACGACGAGCCCGAGCTGGTTGTCGATGCGGGGATGCGGACCATGGTGCCGAACGGCAACCCGCTGAAGGTCGGTGGCGACGACACAGTATCATCACGGTCCGTACCGCTATCGGTTGGACGGCGGGTCTATCCCCCCCGCACCCACCCTGATCCACATCCCGTTGTCGGATAAGGTGGCTCACCCGCCGCTCGCGACAAGGATCCGACCGCTTGTCCCCACGGCTATTGACGGGGCATTGGCGTCCGATGTTAAGATGAATAAACTCTCATTCGATCAAGAACAGGCGGCCGGCTCGCCGCGCTTGACGCGGGGAGCAACCGACGATAGCCGG
>CADCWE010000161.1 GCA_902806325.1 uncultured Thermomicrobiales bacterium
GTCGCTCAACCAGGGGAGGGAGCCGACCCCCTACCCACCGATGTCGAACTCCAAGCTCAGATCCAGCGCCGGCGCCGAGTGGGTCAGCGCCCCGACCGAGATCAGATCGACCCCGGTCTCGGAGACCGCCCGGACCGTCGCCAGCGTGATTCCGCCGGACGCTTCCAGGATCGCCCGCCCGGCCACCAACGCCACCGCCCGGCGCAGCGTCGGGATGTCCATGTTGTCGAGCAGGATGACGTCGGCGCCCGCGGCGACCGCCTCGGCGGCCTCGTCGAGGGTCGTCACCTCGACCTCGATCTTGAGCGTGTGGGGGGCAACGGCGCGGGCCTGGCGGATCGCCCGCGTGATCCGGTCGTTGCCGCCGATCGCGGCCAAATGGTTGTCCTTGATCAGCACGCCGTCGGCGAGGCCGACGCGGTGGTTGGCGCCGCCGCCGTGGCGGACCGCCGCCTTTTCCAGCACCCTTAGCCCCGGCGTCGTCTTGCGCGTATCGACCACCCGCGCCCCGGTCCCGGCGACGGCCTGAACGTGCCGCGCGGTCACCGTCGCCACCCCGGAGAGGCGCTGGAGCAGGTTGAGGGCGACCCGCTCCGCCGTCAACAGGCTCCGCGCCGCCCCGGAGACCTCGGCGATCGCATCACCCGGCGCGATCCGGTCCCCGTCGGTCATCCGGGGAACGAACGCCACCGCCGGGTCGACGCGCCGGAAGACCCAGGCCGCCGCGTCCAGCCCGGAGACGACCCCTTCCGCTTTGGCGAGCACGGTCGCCCGCGCCCGCGCCTCGGCCGGCACCGTCGCCAACGTCGTCACGTCGCCCGTGCCGATGTCCTCGGCCAACGCCAACTCGGCGATCGCTGCCCAGCCTTGGAAACCGCGTTGCGCCACGGGCTCCCCCTTTGGTCGCGGTATGCGGTGCCTTCACGTACGGGCACGGCATGCCGTGCCCCTACTCGCCCGACCGCCGCGGCGCGTGCGCCCCCAGCCGGTAGCGCACCGATCCGTCCACCGCCTGCCGCTTGGCGAACAGTTTGAAGCCGCAGGCCTTGAAGAAGGCCAGGCCCACGTCGTCGGTCTCGGCGACCAGGGGTTTGGCCCCGGCGCGGGCCAGGGCGTCGTGCAGGCAGGCCCGGCCCAGCCCCTGCTTGCGCAGCGGCGGCGCGACGGCGACGTGGGTGAGCTCCAGCGACATCGGAACCCGGCGCAGCGCGTAGACCAGCAGCACGGTTTCCTCGAAGACCAGCCCGTAGAGGGCGGTCTCCGGGTCCGCCCGCAACTTCGCCAGCAGCGTTCGCCCGGCCGCCGCCGTCCGTTCGGGGGTGCATTCGGCCAGCAGCGCGCCGGCCCCGGCGTCCAGCGCCGGGGCCGGCGGCAGCGGTTCGATCGCGACCGCGACCGCCCCTTCGGGCACCGTCCCCTGCCCCATTACGGCAGGTCGAGCAGGGCGGCGAACGGCTTCTCGTCGCCGTAGGGGCCGACCAGGGCCAGGCTCATCAGGTCGCCGCGGAAGAGTTCCCGCGACAGCTCTTGGACCTCCTCGACGGTGACGGCCTCGATCTTGGTCATCACCTCTTCGGGGGTCTTGATCTCCCCGTAGGTCAACTCCTGGCTGCCGATCCAGGAGGCGACCGAGCGGCTGTCTTCGAGGCCCATCAGCAGGCGACCCTTGCGCAGGTCTTTGGTTCGTTGCAGTTCGTCGGCCGGGACCGGCACTTCGACCAGTTTTCGCAACTCGGCGACGATCGCGCCGACGGTCTCCTCGACCCGTTCCAGGTCCGTGCCGGCGTAGACCACGCCCTGCCCGACGTCGGCGTAGGGGCGGAAGTAGCCGTAGACGGAATAGACCAGGCCGCGCTTTTCCCGGATCTCCTGGAACAAGCGCGAGCTCATCCCGGAGGAGAGCACCGCCTCGATCGTGGATTGGGCGTAGCGTCGCTCGGTGGAGTAGGGCAGGGCGGGCATCGCCAAGCAAAGGTGCGCCTGCTCCGTTTCCCGGTTGACCAGGCGGATCCGGGCCGCGTCCTGCTCGACCACGCCGCGCTCGTAGTCGTCCGGTTCGCCGTCCGACGCCAGGTCGCCGAAGTAGCGCTCGGTCAGTTCGACCACCTGCTCGTGGTGGACGTCGCCGCCGGCGGCGACCACCAGCCGGTCCGGCCGGTAGTTCCGGCGCCAGAAATCCACCATCGCGTCGCGGGTGATGGCGCCGACGGTCTCCTCCGACCCGGCGATCGAGCGGCCGACGGCCTGCTCGCCCCAAACCACCTCGTCGATCACCTCGTGGACGATGTCCTCCGGCGAATCCTGGATCGAACGGATCTCCTCGAAGATGACCGAGCGCTCCTTGTCGAGCTCGGCCTGGTCGACCACCGAGTTGCGGAGGATGTCGGCCAGCACGTCGAAGGCGAGGGCGAAGTGGGTGCTGGGGACCTTGCACCAGTAGTTGGTCGACTCGCGCCCGGTGGCCGCGTTCAGCACGCCGCCGACGCCTTCCAACTCCTGCGAGATCTGCATCGGGTCCGGTCGTCGCTCGGTGCCCTTGAACAGCATGTGTTCCAGGAAGTGGGAGACCCCGGCGACGGCCGGTTGCTCGAAGCGCGACCCGACCGCGTAGTAGAAGATCAGGCTCGCCGAGCGGACCCCGGTCATCGGCCCGGTCACGATCCGGACCCCGTTCGGCAGCACGGTTTTGTCGTAGAGCATCGGCATGGACGGCACGTTGGTGGCGGGGGCGGCGACGGGTCGGCTCAACGGGGACTCCTTACGATGAAACGGTAGATAGGAGGCGAAATCGGAGCAACGTGCTTCATCGGCCGCGCGACGTGGACGCGCCTCGGGGCGCACGCGCGGAGGATAGGACGGCTTCGACCCGGGCGACGAGAAGCTGAAGCGCGGCGTCCGTGGCGGCGACGACGACCGCGGTGCGGTCGCCCCGGAACCGGTACTCGGCTCCGGTCACGGTCCCATCCGGTCCAGCCACCGCCACGAAGACCAACCCGACCGGCTTGCGGCTGGTGCCGCCGCCGGGCCCGGCGATCCCCGTCGTCGCGACCGCGAAGTCGGCCATGAAGACCCGCCGCGCCCCCTCGGCCATTGCCCGCGCGCACGGCTCGCTGACGGCGCCCGGCGCGTTCAGGATCGCCACCGGGACACCCAGCAGCGCGGACTTGGCGGCGTTCGCGTAGGCGACGACCCCGCCCAGGAAATACGCCGAACTGCCGGCCACGGCCGTGATCCGCGCCGCCACCCCGCCGCCCGTGCACGATTCCGCCGTCGCCACGGTCGCCCGCGCCCGCCCCGTCAGCAGCGCGTGCAACCGGACCTCGAGCGAGGCCGGCGGATCGGAGGCTTCGGGCGTCTCGGGCGCCTCGGCGGCGACGGGGTCAATCACGGATGCGGGGGCCGGTCCTCGGGGCGGGGCGGGGCGCCGGGGGGCACCATCGCCGCCCTGCCGCGCGCCCGCAAGCAAGCGCGGAGTATAGCACGGAGCCGCCGGAAGTCCGTTCTCAGCCCGGCGGGCCCTCACCCCGGCCTGTGGTCATCCCTCTCGCGTCCGCGGGCTAGGGGAGTTGGTCGCGTCCGTGGGGGTGCTGCCAAGCGTGCTCCCGTGGGAGGGTGCCCAAGTTCGGGGATCTGGTCCCCTCTCCCGTGCGCGGGAGAGGGGTGGCGCGCAGCGCCGGGGTGAGGGCCGGCTGGGCCGTCGGCCGACCGCCGATCGGTCAATCCTCCGCCGCCGCGCAGCCGGAGAAGAAGTAGAGCCGCAGGTCGACCTGGCCGGGCGGCGGGTTGAGGTCGCCGAAGGCGTCGAAGGCGGCGCCCGCGAAGAGGTCTGGCGCGGCGTTGACCGCCAGGTCGTTGATCGCCGCGGCGAGGACCGTGCCTTCGCCGATGGTGGCGGCGTGGCCAAACGTCAGCGCGACGCCGACCCTGCAGTCGTCGTCGCTGGCGTAGCGCAGCAACGTCCGCCGGAGGGCGGTTCGCGCGTCGTCGACCGCGTCGTCGTTGCCGGCCGGGATGCCGGCGGCGTCGACGGTGATTTGCTCTTCGACGTAGCGGGGGTTGAGCGCGGCATCCACCCGCCGCGCGGTGACCGCTTGCTCGGTCGCCTGGGCCTCGATCGTCGCGGCGGCAGCGGCGATCGCCGCTTCGGCCGTCGCCAGGGACGCGG
>CADCWE010000162.1 GCA_902806325.1 uncultured Thermomicrobiales bacterium
GCGGGCCTCCTCGACGTCGGGACTGCGCCGGATCAGCGCGATGACCTCGTCCAGGGCGTCGAGCGCCTTGACCAGCCCCCGCTGGATGTGGGCGCGCTCCTCGGCCTCGCGGGCGCGCTCGATCGCCCGCGCCGACTGATTGGCTTCCGCTTCCAGGGCCGCGAGGCCCTTGGCGTCGAACTGGCCGACCGCCTTTTTGCTCCCGGGTTTGGCGACGAAGTCCAGGTAGAGCAGCCCAACCAGGGTGTCCCCGGCAACCAGCGGCAGCCCGACCACGGACTGGATCCGCAACCGGCGAATAAACGAGCTGTCGATCTCGTTCTGGGCGTCGGGGGCGTAGAGAGTGCCACGGGTGACGGTCAGCCAGACGTTGGCTCCGTAGTGCTTCGGTTCGAGGGCATCCGGGGCCTTGCCCTGGGCGGCGTCGGCGTCGTAGCGGGCGAGCTGGTCCCGCATGTCCGAGACGGAGCCGAGGAGGTTGTCCTCCGGCAGCCCGACCGCGAAGGGCGCGTAGAACGTTCGCGACGCGGCGTCGAAGAGGTAGAGGGACAGGATCTCGGCGCCGGAAACGCGCTGCATCGTGTCCAGGGCCTCGCAGACCACCGCGGCGAGACCGGCCGGGGCGGCGGTGGGCGGCGGTGGGGTCGGCATCGCGGTCTCCTCCGTCCGGTTGCAGGGTCCGGTGGCCGGGCCGCCGGATTCGTGCTATCCGATCGAATGATACCGCGCCGCCGGTGTCTGGACGCACGGAGGTGGCATCCGGCGTGCGGCCGGGCGCGGCAGGTCGTTGGGCGGACGATCGGGAGGGGCACGACATGGACGCGACGGTGACGACAAGAGACGGTCTCCTGGCCGCCATCGCGCGGGAGCGCGACGCCTGGGAGGCGCTGGTGGCCGAGGTCGGGAAGGACCGATTCCACGAACCCGGGGCGATGGGGGCGTGGACCTTCAAGGACGTGGTCGGCCATCTGAACGGGTGGCGGGCGCGGACGGTGGACCGGTTAGAAGCGGCGGCGCGGAACGCAGAACCGCCGCCGCCAGCCTGGCCGGATACCCTCTCCGACGAGGACGACGCCGGGGTGGACGCGATCAACGCCTGGATCTACGCCCGGAACCAGGAGCGCCCGGTGGACGAGTTGCTGGCCGAGACCCGCGACCAATTCGACCGCATGGCGGCGGCGGTCGCGGCGGCCCCGGACGAAGCGCTGCTCGATCCCGCGCGCTACGCCTGGATGGGCGGCCGGGCGCTGGGGCCGGGGGTGCTGGCGGGGTCGTTCGAGCACCTCCACGAGGAGCACGAGCCGGGATTGCGGGCGTGGCTGTCGGGAGGCGACGCGGGCGACCGATAACGGCCGGCGGCGGGGCGGGTTCGGTGTCGAGCCGGTCGAAGAAGGCGCGGGGGGCCGGAGAACGTCACGCCCCGGTCCGCGCCGACGGCGCGCGGCGGAACGGCGCGTGCAACAGCCGTCCCCGGTGCGACTCGAGACCGGCGACGCGCGAACGCGGAATGGGGAACAACGATGACCGAACGAAACGGCGACATCCCGACGCGGGAACTCGGCGCCACCGGGGAGCGGGTCTCCCTGCTCGGGGTCGGCGGCGCCCACATCGGCGCCGCCAAGCTGTCGGCCGGGGAGGGGATCCGGATCATCCAGGCGGCGATCGACGGCGGGGCGACGTTTCTGGACAACGCCTGGGAGTATCACGACGGCGAATCGGAGCGGCGGATGGGCGCGGCCCTGTCCGAGGGCGGTTACCGCCAGCGCGCCTTCCTGATGACCAAGGACTGCGCCCACGACCGCCGCGCCGACCACTCGATGGAGAAATTGGAAGACAGCCTCCGGCGGCTGAAAACGGACCACCTCGACCTGTGGCAGATCCACGAGGTGGTCTGGGAGGACGACCCGGACAAGATTTTTGCCCCCGGCGGTTCGGCGGAATCCCTGCTCAAGGCCAAAGAGCAAGGCAAAGTCCGCTTCATCGGCTTCACCGGGCACAAGCACCCGGACATCCACAGGCGGATGCTCTCCCACGGGTTTCCGTTCGATACCGTCCAGATGCCGCTCAACGTGCTGGACGCCCACCACGCCAGCTTCGAGCGCGAGATCCTCCCCATCTGCCAAGAGCAAGGCATCGCCGTGCTGGGGATGAAGAGCCAGGCCGGGGGGCACCTGCTGCGGGAATCCGGGACCGGGATCACGGCTGCCGAGGCGCTGCGCTACGCGATGAGTTTGCCGGTGGCGACGGTGATCTCCGGCATGGACTCGATGGAGATCCTGGAGCAGAACCTGGCCACGGCGCGCGCCTTAGTCCCCCTCTCCGCCGAGGAACGCGCCGATCTCCTGTCCCGCTCGGCCGCGGCATCCGAGGGCGGCCGGTTCGAGCCGTTCAAGTCCACCCGCAACTACGAGGGCGGCGAGGGGCGGCGGGCGCACAACTACCCGGAGAAGGCGGCGGACTGAGACGAGACGGCGCCGTCGTCGCGCCGGACGATGCCCGATTGCCGATCGCTCCCGGCCAACGGCGCTTGGAGTCGTTCCGATGCGCTTCCACCTCGATCTGACGCACCACGCCTGGGCGCGCTCGGCCGACCCGGCGGCGGCCATGGCGCGCACCGTCGAGACCGCGCGGGTGGCCGACGAGGCCGGGATCGCCGGGATCTGGGTCAGCGAGGACCCGGACGGGTGGGACGCCTTCGCGACCCTGGGGGCGCTGGCGCGGGAGACGCGGCGGGTGCGGTTGGGGACGGGGGTGACCAACCCGTTCCTGCGCCACCCGAACCTGCTGGCGGCGTCCGTGGCCACCCTGGACCGGCTCTCCGGCGGGCGGGCGTTTCTGGGGCTGGGCCGGGGGCAACCGGAGTGGTACCGTCGCGCTCTCGGCATCGCGGCGGACGATCCGCTGGCGGCGCTGGAGGAGACGGTCGGCCTACTGCGCGCGTGGTGGGCCACCGGGCGGGCGTCGTCGCCGGGCGGTGGGGTCTTTGGGGTCCGGGGGTGGGAGCGGTCGGTCGGACCGGTCCAAGCGGCGCCGCCGATCTATCTGGCGGCGGTCGGGCCGCGGGCGCTGGCGCTGGCGGGGCGGGTGGCGGACGGGGTGCTGTTCAACGACCTGTCGTCGGCGGCGTTCCTGGCAACGGCGATCCGCGCGGTCCGGGCGGGCGCGACCGCGGCGGGGCGCGACGCGGCGGGGCTGCGCTTTTTCGTTCGGGCGGGGGTCACGGTGACCGACGACCCGGTCCCGATCCTGGAGCGGAAGAAGGCGTACCTGGCGCTGGTCAACACCCTGCCGGGGATGGCGCGGGGGATGCAAACGCCGGGGTTCGACGTCGACGCGATCGTCGCCGAGGTGCGCCGCGTGATGCGGACGGACGAGACGCTGGCAGCTGGGGGCGGTTTTCCGGCGCTGCGCCGGGCGGGCGACTTGGCGGCGGCCAGGGCGCTGATCCCGACGGCGTTGGTGGCGGAGTTGGCGATCGTCGGGCCGCTGCCGGAGGTGCGGGCACGGTTGGCGGCGTTGGCGCGGATCGGGGTGACGGATGTCTTCGTCGCGGCGCCGAAGCGCGGGCAGGATGGCCAAGCGTTCGGCGGGATGCTCGCGGGATTGGTGGACGGGTGATCGGGATTCGCGGGATACGGGTGGGCAATATTGCCCGCCCGAACGACCGGGGTGTGAATCGTGGCGGGGTGGCGGGAGACGGTCGGTCCCTCCGTGGCCGCTCGACTCCCAGACCACCCCGTTCCCCCTATTCCCCACCGTCCCGCTACGTGCCCATCCCCGCCGCGTCCGCCAGCGCCCCGCGGATCAGCGCCTTCGCCAGCGGCACCTTGTAGGCGTTCCGGGACAGCGGCGCGGCGTCGGCCAGGGCGGCGTCGGCGGCGCGGGCGAACAGCTCGTCGTCTGGCGCGGCGCCGTCCAGCACCGCTTCGGCGGCGGTGGCCCGGCGGGGAACGTTCGCTACCCCGGAGAGGATCAGCCGGGCGTCGGCGATCCGGCCGCCGTCCAGGTTGACGCGGGCGGCGACGCCGACCAGGGCGAACGCCCAGACCTTGCGGTCCATCGCCTTGCGGTAGACGCTGCGGGCGCCGGGGGGCGGCGCGGGCAGGCGGATCGAGAGCAGGAGTTCGTCCGGGAGCAGGGTGGTTTCCAGGCGGCGCTCGTCGGTCGGCGAAGCGAAGAAGGCGGCCAGGGGCAACGTCCGCTCGCCGCCGGGGCCGCGGAGGGTGACCTCGGCGTCCAGGGCCAGCAGGGCGGCGGCGGGGTCCGAGGGGTGGACGGCGACGCAGGGGCGGTCGTCGCGGCGGGTGTCGAAGATCGCGTGGTGTTGGTTCTCGCCGTCGCGGGCGGGGCAGCCGTCGCCGCCCTTCAGCCAGCACGGCGTACGGGGGTTGCGAAAATACCAGCAGCGGGGGCGCTGAAGCAGGTTGCCGCCGACGGTGGCAACGTTGCGCAGTTGGGGCGAGGCGGCGGATCCGGCGGCCTCGGCCAGGGCCAGGTACGGGCCAACCAGCAGCGGGTGGCGCTCCAGATCGGCCAGGGTGGCGAGGGCGCCGACGGTCACCCCCCCGTCCGTGGCGGCGATGCCGGAGTCGAGACCGGCGGCGCGCTTGACGTCGATCAGGCGGGCCGGGGCGAAGACGTCGGCCTTCATCAAGGTCAACAGGTCGGTGCCGCCGGCCAGGGGGCGGGTGTGGGTGGCGTCGCCGCCGACGCGGGCGAGGCCGGCGATCGCGTCCTCGACGCTGGCGGCGCGCTCGTAGGCGAAGGGCTGCATCGTCATCGGGGCGCCTCGCGCGTGGCCAGCGCGTCCAGCACGCGGCGGCGGGAAAGGGGCAACTCGCGAATCCGGACGCCGATCGCGTCGTAGACGGCGTTGGCGATCGCCGGCGCGGTCGGGATCAGCGGCGGTTCGCCGATCCCCTTGGCGCCGGTCGGGTTGGCTTCGCGGTCGGGCAGGTTTAAGTGGACGTTGCGGATCGGCGGCACGTCGGCGGCGGTTGGGACGTGGTAGTCCTCCAGATTGGCGTTGAGGACGACCCCGGTCCCGGCGTCGACTACCCGGTCCTCGAACAAGGCGAACCCGATGCCCTGGGTGACGCCGCCGATGACCTGGGAATCGACCAGGGTCGGGTTGATAATCCGGCCGCAGTCGTGGGCGGCGACGACCCGACAGACCGAAACCTCGCCGGTCTCGGTATCGACCTCGACCTCGACGATCTGGGCGCCGACGGTGCGGACGGACTTGTCCTCCGGGTTCGGGCCGCGCTCGCCGTGGCCCTGGATCATCGTGGGCGCGATCTGGGCGGTGACGTCGCCGACCGGGGTGGCGCGGTCCTCGGGTTCGCCGGCGACGTGGATCTTGCCGTCGCGGATCGTCATCGCCTCCGGCGGCGCTTCCAAAAACTCGGACGCGGCTTCGAAGAGTTGCCGCTTGGCGTCGGCGGCGGCGGCGCGGATCGCCGGGCCGATGGTCGATTGGGTGGCGCTGCCGGACGAGACCGGGGCGTAGGGGCCGTTGGCGGTGTCGCCGAGGTGGAGGGCGACCCGATCCATCGGCAGCCCCAACTCTTCGGCGGCGACCTGGGTCAGGCCGGTGCGGGCGCCGGTGCCGATGTCCTGGGTGCCGGTGACGACGTCGACCGAGCCGTCGGCGTTCCACTTCACCCAGGCGTAGCCGGGCGGGCTGCCGCCGCCGCCGGCCCAATCGTGGGCGGCCAGGCCGACCCCGCGCCGTTTCGGCCCGGCGGCGGGCGGCTTTTGGTACCCCGCCCAACCGAACGCGTCGGCGGCGAGGTCGTAGCAGCGGCCGAGCGCTTCGGGCAGGGTGTACGGTTTGCCCTCGGCCTGGTCCTGGTCGGCGTAATTGCGACGGCGCAGCTCCAGCGGATCGAGGTCCAACGCGCGGGCCAACTGGTCCATCGCCTGTTCGAGGGCGAACGCGGCCTCGACGTGGCCGGGGGCGCGGAAGGCGACGGCCGGGCCGGTGTTGGTGAAGACCAGCCGCTGCTCGGTGCGGACGTTCGGACAGCGGTAGAGGTTCTGGTAGATGGCGGGCACGTCGGCGCCTTCGCCGCCGACGGGATGGGCGCCGATCTGCTGCGCGGCGTCGACCGCGATCGCGGTCAGGGTGCCGTCCCGCTTGGCGCCGAGGCGCACCCGCTGGCGGGTCGGGTTCCGGTTGCCGACCGCCAGGTTCTCGGCTTCGCGGTCGAGCATCAGTTGGACCGGGCGCCCGCTCTCCTTGGCGAGCAGGGCGGCGATCACGTCCTGCTTCCAGGCGATCTGCTTGCTGCCGAAGCCGCCGCCCATGTGCTGCTTGATCACCCGGACGTGGTGCTCCGGCAGTCCGAGCGCCTCGGCGACGCGCTGGCGGACATCGAAGACGGATTGGGTGGAAGACCACAGGGTCAGCCGGTCCCCGTCCCAGGCGGCGGTGCAGCCGTGGGGTTCGAGGCAGTTGTGGAGCGCGGCCTGGGTGACGTAGGTCTCCTCGACGATCACGTCCGCGTCGCGCAGGCCCGCCGCGAGGTCGCCGCGTTCGTAGACGGTCGGTTCGCCGTTCAGGTTGCCGCTGGGGCGGAGTTTGGGCGCGTCCGGGGCAAGGGCGGTGTCGAGGTCGAGCACGAACGGCAGCGGCTCGTAGGCGTCGACGATCAGCCGCAGGGCGTCGTCGGCGATTTCCTCGGACTCGGCGGCGACGGCGGCGACCTCGTCGCCGACGAAGCGGAGGGTCCGGTCGAAGAGCAGACTGTCCTCGTACCAGGCGATCTCCGGCGCGTTGGCGGACGAGAGGACGGCGTGGACGCCGGGCAGGGCCGCGGCGCGGCCGGTGTCGAGGCCGGTCAACCGGGCGTGGGCGTACGGGCTGCGCAGCACCCGGGCGTAGAGCTGGCCGGGAAGACGGACGTCGGAGGCGTATTGGGCACCCCCGGTGACCTTGGCGTCGCCCTCGACGCGGGGATGGGCGCGGCCGACGATGGACAGGTCGGCGCCCTCCTCCCAGCGCGGCAGTTCGCCGGATCCGACGCCCAGGCGCTGGGGTTGCTCACCGGACGGCGTCGGCATCGGAACCTCCGTTGGCGTGGGCGCGCGCTCCCAGGTCGGCGGCGATGCGGGCCGCGTCGAGGATGTTGCGGTAGGCGCCGCAGCGGCAGAGGTTGCCGGAGACGGCGCGCAGGATGTCGGCGTCGGTCGGGGCGGGGTTCTCGTCGAGCAGGGCACGCACGCTCATCACCTGACCGGGGGTGCAGTAGCCGCATTGGAACGCGTCGGCGGCGACGAACGCCCGTTGCACCGGGTCGAGTTCGCCGCCCTTCGCCAGCCCCTCGACCGTGGTCACGGACCGCCCCGCGCAGTCCACGGCCAGGAGGAGGCAGGCGTAGGCGGCGCGTCCATCGAGCAGCACCGTGCAGGCGCCGCAGTTGCCCATGTCGCAGACCTTTTTCGCCCCGGTCAGGGCGAGGTCGTGGCGAAGTGCGTCGAGCAAGGTGCGCCGCGGTTCGAGCAGGAGGGCGTGGTCGGTGCCGTTCACGGTCAGGGCGACGGAAACGCGATCGGGGGACGCGGCGGTGGGCATCGGGCGACTCCGCGGGGATCGGGCCATCGGGTCGGTCTCGAAGGGTCGGGGCAAGCAATGGGCGTGCCAGGCCGGATGGGGCGAACGGCATGGTCGGCGTAGGGGCGCACGGCGTGCGCCCGGTGGCAGACCCCGACCGTCGCGGTGGATGCTCACGCCCGGGACCCGGAACCGGGCGCATGCCACGCGCCCCTACAACGCCCCGCCTCCTGTCCCGCCGCTGGCCCCGTCCAGCCACCGCACCACCTCGGCGCCGATCCGGGCGAAGCGGCGGGCGACCGGACCGGCGGCGTCGGCGAGGACCAGGGGCGTGCCGTGGTCCGCCGCCGCGGCCAGGCGGGCGTCGAAGGGGAGTTTGCCGAGCAGGGGCACCCCGGCGTCGCGCAGGCGGGAGGATTCCGGGAAGAGGGCAATCTCCTCGCCGCAGCACGGGCAGACCAGAAACGCCATGTTCTGGACCATGCCGATCACCGGGATCTCGCGTTCTTCGAGCAAGGTCAGGGTGCGCCCGGCGTCCATCTGGGCCAGATCCTGGGGGGTGGTGACGAGGAGGGCGCCGGAGAGGGGAAGCCGCTCGGCGATCGCGCGGATCTCGTCGCCGGTGCCGGGCGGGGCGTCGACCAGCAGCACGTCTGCCCGCCAGTTCATGCCGAAGACGAGGGAGCGGAGGAGGGCCGCGACCTCCCCCCGGACGCGCAGGGCGGGCGGCCGGTGTTCCGGGATCAGGAAGCCGAGCGACATCGCCTCGATGCCGAGATGGGTGGGCGGTTGGGGTCGCTTCGACGGGGGCACCACCGCCGCGGTCCAGAGCGTCCAGGCGGCGCCGGGCGTCTCCGCCGGCGGCGCCAGGCGATCCCCCAGCAGGTGCGGCACGTTCGGGGCGTTGAGGTCGGCGTCCACCAATCCGGCGGCGCGACCCAGCGCGGAGAGGGTCAGGGCGAGGTTGGCCGCGACCGTGGACTTGCCGACGCCGCCCTTGCCGCCGAGGACGACGACGACGTGGCGTCCCGGTCCAAAACCGCGCCCGCCGGCGAAGACGTGGCCGTCGGCGTGGACCTCAAACGTCGCCGAAGGGAACGCGGCAACGAGCGCGGCGCGGCGCCGTTCCAGCGCCGCACGAGGTATCCCAGGCGCTTCGAGGACGACCGCCGCCCAGCGGCCCTCGACCGAGACCGCGCCGATCCGTGGCCGATCCGGAGGCAACCCGTCGTCGGCGCCCAGGGCGGCGTTGACCGTCGCCCGGATCGCCGGTTCGTCCAACGCCGCAGGGTCGTCCATCTCCGTGCCCCGTGTCCCGGTTCGGCGATGCTTCCGATCGCGCCCATCATCGCCCAGCTGGCCCGATAATGGGGGCGGCGAGCAGGGAAGGGAGACGGATGGACGATCAACCGCGGGCGACGGTCTGCTTGAGCTTCGATTTCGACGCGATCTCGCTCTGGGTCGGCGGGTTCGGGCCGCCGACGCCGGGGACGATCTCGCGCGGCGAGTTTGGCGCGGTTGGGACGCGGCGGCTGCTGACGCTGCTGGAACGGGCGGGGGTGCCGGGGACGTTTTTCGTGCCGGGGCACACGGCCGAAACGTACCCCGAGATCACCCGGGCGATCGTCGCGGCGGGGCACGAGATCGGGCACCACGGGTACCTGCACGAGGACCCCTTGGGATTGGGGTCGCGGGAGCGGGAGCGCGAGGTGCTGCTCCGCGGGCTGGACGCGCTGGATCGGGTGGCCGGCGTGCGCCCGGTCGGCTACCGCTCGCCGGCCTGGGACAACAGCCCGCACACGATCGAACTGCTGCTGGAGCACGGGTTTCGCTACGACAGCTCCCTGATGGGGGACGATTTTACGCCGTATTGGTGCAGGATTGGCGACGTGCTGGACGCGGACGGCCCTTACCGCTTCGGGGCCGCGGTCGATCTGGTCGAGCTGCCGGTCAGTTGGGAGCTGGACGATTTCCCGCACTTCGCCTACGTCTCGCGCGGCGGCGCGGTGCGGCCGGGCCTGTCGGCGCCGTCGAAGGTTGAGGAGATCTGGCGGGCGGAGTTCGACTTCCTGTACCGGGAGGTGCCGGGCGGGGTGCTGACGCCGACGATGCACCCCCAGGTGATCGGGCGCGGCCACCGGCTGCTGATGCTGGAGCGGCTGATCGCCTACTACCGCGGCCACGATGGCGTCCGGTTCGCGACGATGGGGGCGGCGGCGGAGGCGTTCCGGCACGGGCGTGCATCCCCCTAAACCCCCCTTTCCCCCTGGCCAGGGGGAGCTGAGGTCGCCGCCGGAAGCCCCCCTTCCCCCCGCGATCGGGGGGAGGGGGGTTGGGGGGATGCACGCCCGCGCCCCCGCGCTATCCGGCCAGCATCCCCTCGGTGTCGAACGCGATCGGCGCCGGGTCCCCGATCTGGTCCACCCGCCCGGTCGCCAGCAGTTCCGGCAACAACGGTTCGGAGACCCAGAGGTCTTCGATGTGCTTGGTGTTGTGGATCCGGACGATGCGGGCGGTCTCCGGGTCGGTTTGGAGGCAGCAGGCGAGGGCGATCGCCAGGGCGTCGCGGTCGGTGGCGAAGGCCATCGGGACGCGGGCGGCGGCGGGGTTCTTCGAGGTGATGCAGTTCATCCAGGTCGAGACCGGGTCGATCTTGGCCACGGCGCGGCCGAGGGCGACGTCGGCGAGGCCGATCCCGGTCGCGTTGCCTTCGGTGTCGGGGGTCAGGTCGCGGACGAAAATCTGCTGCACCCGGGGCAGGGGCGGCGTTTCCGGGGTGTAGACCAGGCCGGTCAGGTCGCGGCCGATCACGTTCGGGTCCATCCCGGCGCCGCTGACGTCCTTGCCGAGCGCGTCGACGATCAGGACGTCGATCCGCTCGCCCGGCAGGCGTGCCATCCAGTCGCGGGCTTGGATCAACAACTCCTGCTCGCGGCCATCAATCCGGGCGGCGGGAATCGCCTCGATCACCCGAAGACGGCCGTACCCGTTCTCGATCAGGGCGATGCCGAAGGGGATCGGGACCCGCGCCAGGGTGAAGCGGGCGACGGCCGGGATCAGGCGGTGGAATTCGGCGAACCCCTGGGCGTGGAAGGCGTCGGCGCCCTTCTGCTTGCCGAGGCCGATCGCGATCATCTTCATCAGGCCGGACTCGATCGGCCCCCGAAAATCGGTGTGCGGCTTGACCCGGCCGATCGGGATCACCGCGTCGGCGCCCTCGTAGGCGGTGCGGTCGAACCAGACCGGCACCCCGCCCTCGACCTCGCCCAGGCGGACGGTCTCCATGCTGGCCCGGATCGGGCAGCCGACGCCGTCCGCGGTAACGCCGTAGTGGGCGAGCAGCGCGGCCTGCCCCTCGGCGGTCGCCCCGCCGTGGCTGCCCATCGCCGGCACCACGAACGGCTCGCCGCCCAACCGCCGGACCTCCGTCGCCGCTGCCCGGATGGTCTCGGCAAGCCGATCGATCCCGCGGCTGCCGGCGGTCAGGGCCACCCGCGTCCCCGGCCGGATCGTGTGGGCGATCTCCGGCCGCGCGAACTGGGCCGCCACCGCCGCCGCGACGTCCGCGATCTCCCCGGCCTCGAACCGCTGACGGACCCGAACCCAGCGGGGCAGCTCCCCGCGCCGGAACGTCGCGAACGGGGCGAAGGCGGGGGTGTCCATGTTGGGACCTCCGGAGGTCGGAGAACGGGGCGACCGTCGTTGGCGATATCGTCGGGGGGACGGGGGCGGGTGTCAAGGCGGGGGACATGGCGGTGCAGATCGTGCCGGCGTGGTCGGCCTCGCCCAACGACAGAACACGGCCACGACCCGCCTTATACTCAGGGGCCACGCTCCGTCCAGTCTCAACCTCTGCCAAGACGCCTCGCGGCCCGTCCGACTCGCTCACCGTCGTTGGGGGAGGAGATCCAGCCGTGGCAGGGCCTCCCCGCGTGATCCCGTTCTACGGCGCCGTGGATCGACGCTTGTTCGCCGTCGAGCGGCGCAGCATGGACCGCGATGGTGTCGTGATCCAGGAACTGAACGCGACTCTGCCCGTCGGGCGTGTTCTGGACGTCGGGGCGGGCGATGGTTTCACGGCCGTTCGCCTCGCCCGCCCGGATCGCCCGGTGGTGCCGCTCGAACCGGCGGCAGGGATGGTTGATCGGGGCAAGCCACTGCCGTGGGTGCGCGGCGTCGCCCAGGCGTTGCCGTTCCGCGACGGCGCGTTCGCCGGGGCCTACGCGACCTGGGCCTACTTCTTCCCGGCGATGGGCCACGGCGATGCCGGCCTGGCCGAACTCCACCGCGTCGTCGCCCCCGGTGGCCCGCTGGTGATGGTCGACAACGCGGGCGACGACGCCTTCACCGCCCTCGCCAGTCCCGACGCCGATCGACTCGGCAGCGATGCCGCCTGGTGGCAAGAGCGCGGGTTCGCCCGCCGCGTCGTCGAGACGGCGTTCCGCTTCGATTCCGTGGAGGAGGCCCAGGAGCTGCTCGGGTTCTACTTTGGCGAAGCGGGGGCGCGTTACCCCGGGACGGAGGTGGGGTACCGGGTGGCGGTGTTCGTCGGGCGGTCGCGCGGCGCGCGGGCCCCCACCAGGAACGGACCTCACCCCGGTCCGACGGCCATCCCTCTCCCTTGACGAGGGAGAGGGGTGGCCTGCAGGCCGGGGTGAGGGCCGCTACGCCTCCACTTCCGCCAGTTCCGCCGCGTCGGCGACCCCGTTGGCGCTGGCGGCGCCGTCGAAGGCGATCCGGCCGGAGAGTTCGGGGGAGGCGGCCTTGATCCGGGTCCGGATGTCTTCGAGCACGTCGGGGTTGTGCTTCAGGAATTCCTTGGCGTTCTCGCGGCCTTGGCCGAGGCGCTCTTCGCCGAGGTAGAACCAGGCGCCGCTCTTGCGGACGATGGCGAGGTCGGTGCCGACGTCGAGCACGCTGCCGGCGACGGAGATGCCCTCGTTGTACATGATGTCGAACTCGGCCTGGCGGAAGGGCGGGGCGACCTTGTTCTTGACCACCTTGACCCGCGCCCGGGCGCCGATCGCGTCCTGGCCGTTCTTCAGGGTCTCGATGCGGCGGATGTCCATCCGGACCGAGGCGTAGAACTTGAGCGCGTTGCCGCCGGTGGTGGTTTCGGGCGAGCCGAACATGACGCCGATCTTCATCCGCAGTTGGTTGATGAAGATGACGCAGGTGTTGGATCGGCTGATGGCGCCGGTCAACTTGCGCAGGGCCTGGCTCATCAGGCGGGCCTGCAAGCCGACGTGGGCGTCGCCCATGTCGCCCTCGATCTCGGCCTTGGGGACCAGGGCGGCGACGGAGTCGACCACCAGCACGTCCAGGGCGCCGGAGCGGACCAGGGTCTCGGTGATCTCCAGGGCCTGCTCGCCGGTGTCCGGCTGGGAGATCAGGAGGTCGTTGAGGTCGACGCCGAGGCGGGCGGCGTAGATCGGGTCCATCGCGTGCTCGGCGTCGACGATCGCCGCCATGCCGCCCATCTTCTGCGCTTCGGCGATGATGTGCAGGGCGAGGGTGGTTTTGCCGGAGGATTCCGGGCCGTAGATCTCGACGATCCGGCCGCGCGGGACGCCGCCGATGCCGAGCGCGAGGTCGAGCGCGATGCTGCCGGTGGGGATGGCGTCCACCTGCATCGGGTTGGCCTCGCCGGGCTTCATCTTCATGACCGAGCCTTTGCCGAAGGCCCGCTCGATCTGGGTGATCGCGAGGTCCAGCGCGCGCTCCCGCTCTGCCATATCCGGATTCCCTCTCTGGTGGTTGGCCGCCGATGGCGCCGTTACGCTCGCGGTGGTCGCGGTTCGGGCCGGTTCGCCGCTCGGAAAATGAGAATACTTGTTCTAGTACAGCCCACGTATGATAGCCGAAACGGGGCCGCACGTCAAACCCGGCCGGTGCCCGCGGCTCGTACGTACATTCTCGCACGAATGCGGGACGGGGAACAGGAGACGGGGACGGGGGACGGTCGGGGCGCCTGGCATGCGCCCCTACCGCTTCCCGTCCCCCCGTCCCGTTCCCCGTTCCCCTTCGGCTACGGCCAGATCTCGACCTCCGCGAACCCGCCGATCCGGGGGTCGGCGTTGGGGTTGGTGACGTAGAAGCGGACGTAGCGGGCGGTGGTGGTGATCCGCAGTTCGTGCCAGGTGCCGGTCGGGCCGTTGGCCAGGGGGTTGGCGGTCAGATTGATCCAGGTTGCCCGGTCGTTGGAGACCTGGACGCGGAACGAATCGGCGGTGCCGTCGGCGCCGACGAGCCAGCGGACGGCGCCGATCGGTTTGGCGCTCCCAAGATCGAGATAGGCGAAGGCGACCGTCGGCGGGGTGGTGGCGGGGTTGCTGATCCAGACGGTGGCGGGCTTGCGGTCGTAGAGGTAGAGCGAGCTATTGGAGTTCGCCGAGCGCCCGCTGGCGGCGACGCGGTATGGCGCCGCCGTGGTGCCGGTCGTGGCGGTCGCGGTGGCGGTGGCGGTGGCGGTCACGACCGTCGCCGTCGGTGGCGGGGTCGAGACGAAGGCCGTGGCGGTGGCGGTGGCGGTGGCGGTGGCGGTGGTATTCGCCGTCGGGGTGCGGGTCGGGGTGGCGGTCAGCGATCGGGTGGGCGTGCGGGTCGGGGTTCGGGTCGGGGTCCTGGTTGGGGTCTTGGTCGCGGTCCGGCGCGCGGTCGCGGTTGGCGTGCGGGTCGCGGTCGGCGTGCGGGTCGCGGTCGCGGTGTTCGTGGTGGCCGTCCTGATCGCGGTTGCGGTCGAGGTGGCGGAGGCGGAGGCGGTCGCCGTGGCGGTGGTGGTCGGGGTGGGGCTGGGGAAGGAGCCGTCGCCGAGGGAGAGAACGGGTTCGGCGAAGGCGTCTTTGTCGCCGGTGAAGCCGAAGCCGGAACGTTGCGGTTGGGCGGTGCCGAGGAGCCAAGCGCGGACGGCGTCGGGGGACGCCCCCGGGTTCTGCGCCCGGTAGAGGGCGACGGCGCCGGAGACGTAGCCGGCCGCCATGCTGGTGCCGCTCTTGTAGCCGTAGCCGCCGTTGGGCAGCGTCGAGTAGGTGCAGGTGCCTGGGGCGGCGATGTCGACATCCGCGCCGAAGTTGCTGTAGGGGGCGAAGACGTCGTCCACGGCACCGGAGGCGGCGCAGATCGCGGCCCCGCCGCCGCCGGGGCGACCGTTGAAGTCGGTGAAGGCGGAGACGGTGATCGCCTCGGCGTAGGTGGCGGGGACGATGTTGGAGGAAGCGATGTCGCGGCCGGCGCCGGGGGTGTTGCCGGCGGCGACGACGACCGGCACCCCGGCGGCGACGGTGTTGCAAACCGCTTGGTGGAACGGGTCGGTGGTCGGTTGGCCGCAGGCGCCGTCGGGGCCGCCGCCGGCCAGGCTGAGGTTGGCGACGTCGATCGTGGCGGCGTTGGCGGTCACCCAGTCCAGGCCACAGACGACGTCGGAGATGGTGCCGCCACCGCTGTCGGAGAGCACCTTAACGGCGTAAAGACGGGCGCCCGGGGCGACGCCGACGACGCCGATCCCGTTGTCCCGCGCCGCGGCGCTGCCGGCGACGTGGGTGCCGTGGGTGTGGATATCGCGGGTGGTGGCGTCGCCGGTGACGCAGGCTTTGCCGCCGACCACGTTCAGGTCCGCGTGGGCGGGGGCGATCCCGGTGTCGAGGATCGCGATGTCGGCGTCGACGCCGCGATCCACCCCGTCGATCGCGGCGCCCGGGTGGCGGTCGGCGTCGACGCGGTCGACGCCCTTCGGCAGCGTCTGGGCGGCGACGGACACGGTGCGGTCGGGGAAGATCCCGACCACCTCGGGGTCGTTGGCGAGGCGGGCGGCCTGCTTCTCGGTCAGGGTGGCGGCGAACCCGTTGAGGGCGAAGCGGTAGACGCGGCGCGCCCGGACCTCGGCCCGCGCCGCCGCCCGCCCGGCGTCCTGTTGGCCGGCGACGGTGACGATGACGCGGCCGGCGAGCGCGGCGGGCCTGGGGGCGGACCCGGCGCGATCCTGGGCACCGGCGCCGGTCGTGGCCCATGTTCCGTTGCCGGCGGCGAGCAGCAGCGCCAGCACGGCGACAAAGGCGGTCGGCAAGGCCCGGGGACGGGGATGAAGGGGCATGGATGGGATCTCCGCGCGAACACGAATGCCGGTGATCGTGCGGAGCGAAGGCGGCACGGTCAGAACCGGGGCACCCGCACGCGCCCCGAGTCGTGGCTGCTTCTACCTTAGCACCGATAGCCTCGAATTGCCGTGCGGCGGGATGAAATCGGGACCGGTTGGCGATGGCCGGTCGGGGCTCGAGGGTCCATTCCCGGGAAGCGCTCACCCTGATCTGACGGCCACCGCCGATCCGGCACGGTCTATTACGGGGTGATTGCGTGCGGCGCCGGGGCGGGACCGAAACGCGAAGCGCCGCCGGTCGACAACGACCGGCGGCGCCCGCCTTGGGATCCTCGCGCTTCGGGATGAACGGAATCGTTACGCGGCCCGCATCCACGACCGGAACCCGCCCCAGGCCAGATCGCGCGGCGACCAGGCGGCATCATGGAGCGTGGTCGCCGCGGCGGTCGCGGTGCCGCCGGGGACGGCGCCGGCCATGGCGCCGGTGCCGGTGTTCGGCGGGCCTTTGGTCTCCTCGCAGTTGAAGATCCAGACCTCGGCCCGCTGGCCGGCCTGGACCACGACGTCGCCCTTGGCGTCGACGCTGTTGGATTCGGCGTGGCACCAGTCGCCGCCGACCTCCTTCAGTTGGTAGCGACCGGGCTGGAGGCGGCCGACCCGGAGCAGGCCGTCGGCGTTGGTGACGCCGGTGAACTTCGGCGTGTAGCGCTGCATCTCGCCGCTGTAGAGCGAGAGCGAGAACGAGATCCCGGCGTCGGCCCGGTCGCACTCCTCGTAGTAGTCGTAGTTCGCCGGCGGGGTGTCGTCGGTGTTGCAGACGTACTTGTGGACCAGGATCGCGCCGGTGGTGTCGGAGACGTCGGCCGGGACATTGAAGAAGGTGCAGCCGATGGTCTGCCCGGCGGTGAGGGTGAAGCCGATGCTGCCGCCGACCGTCTTCAGGGTCGGGTTGGCGGCGTCCAGGCCGCAGAAGGCGTAGACGGTGCTGCCCAGCGGCGGTTCCTCGCGCAGGGTGTAGGCGCCGGCCGGGAGCTTGGTGAAGCTCGTCTGGCCCTTCTGGCCGCCGTCGCCGGTGATCCGCTTCGCCGCCACCGGGCCGGAGACGCGGACGGTGATGTTGTTGGTGAGGGTGGTCTGGGCGGCGCAGTTGTCGACGAAGTCGGCGAACAGGACGCCTTCGTAGCCGGCCTCGCAGGTGTACTTGGTGACGTTGATCGCGACCGGGGCCGGGGCGGGCGGGGCGACGTAGTTGATCACCACCACCGTCGTCAGTTGGCCGACCGAGATCACGACCGACTCCTCCGAGGCGCCCGGCAGGTCGGGGTCGGTCTCGCGCAGGGTGTAGGTGCCGGCCTTGACCGTGGTCTGGTAGGCCCCGTCGGCGCCGGTGGTGAAGGAGCCGACGCCGCCTTCGCCGCTGGCGGTGACCAGACTGAAGGCCGCGTTGCCCTTGCCGCAGTTGGCGGTTTTGGCCAACGTCACGCCGCCGGGGTTGGAGGAGTCGAGGAACTGAGTCCGCTCGCCCTCGCTGCCGGCCGTGCAGTAGAACTTGATCACCTGGATCGAGCCGGTGTCCGGCGGCGGCGGGGCGAGGCGGTTGACCACGTCGACCACGGTCGTCGCGCCGGGGTTGACCACGATCCCGGTCACGTCGGCCGCCCGCTGGTAGCCGAAGGGTGCCTGGGTCTCGGCCAGGCTGTAGGTGCCGGGGGCGAGGTTCTCGAACAGGACTTCGCCGCCGCCGTCGACGCACTTGGCGGCCTGGCCGTCCGGCGCCAGGTTGAAGCAGGCGCCCGGCAGCGGGTGACCGGCCTGATCCACCTTGCGGACCAGGACCCGGCCCGGCTTGAGGGTGTTCTTGACCGAGACCTCGACGGTCTGGTCCTGGAGGATGGTCACCGCGACGTCGGCGACGGATTGGTAGGACGCGGACGGCTTCTTGGTTTCGCGCAGGGTGTAGTCGCCGATGCCGACGCCGGTGAAGGAGATCGTGCCGTCGCTGACCCCGTCGGCGGAGTCGCAGCGCGGCCCGGCGACGGTGCTGGCGCCCTGGCGGAGGGCGAAGCAGGCCCCGGCCAGCGGGTTGCCGATGCCGTCGGTCTTGCGCACCGTCAGGTTGCCGACCTGGGGCGGCGGCGGCAGCAGCACGTCCAGGATCTCGATCGTGGTGGTCCGGTTGGCCTGGACCTCGACGGTCTCCTCGTCGGCGACCGCGTAGCCGGACGGGGCCTGGGTCTCGACCAGGGTGTAGGTGCCGGCCGGGACGCCGTCGAAGACGGTCGTGCCGTCGTCGGCGCCGTCGTCGGCGTCGCAGAGTTCGGTGCCCAGCTCTTCGAGCGCGAAGCAGGCGCCGGCCAGGTCGTCCTCGCCGGCGGCGATCTTCTCGACGACTACCCGGCCGGGGCGGAGGCGGTTCGGCACCGCGACCTCGATCGCCTCGTCGGCGACGATGGTCACGATCCGATCGCCGGCCTGGAAGTAATCCGCCGAGGGGAGGCGGGTCTCGCGCAGGGTGTAGTCGCCGGCCTCGACATCGAAGAAGCCGATCCGACCGTCGTCGGCGACGTCGCCGTCCTCGTCGCAGACCGGCCCGACCACGACCACCCCGCCCTGGAGCAGGGCGAAGCAGGCGCCGCCGACCGCGTTCGCGTCCTCGGTGTCGTCGGTTTTCAGGACCACCAGATCGCCGGTGGTAGCCGGGACGGGCTGGTTGGCGACGGTCAGGCGGGTCCGGCGACCGGCCTCGACGGTGACGGTTTGGGCCTCGGCGGCGACGTAGCCGGGCGGCGGCGTGGTCTCGGTCAGGGTGTAGTCGCCGGCGGGGACGTTGGCGAACCCGATCTGGCCGGTGGTGCCGTCGTCGTCGTCGCCGTCCTGGTCGCAGACCTCGTCGTAGGGTTCGGTCTCGCCGGCCGGGGTGAGGGCGAAGCAGGCGCCGCCGAGGAGGCGGTTGCGCTCGTCGCGCTTGGTCACCACCAGGTCGCCGTCGGTTTCCGGCAGGACGATGATGATGATGATCACGCGGACGATCTGGCCGGCGGTGACGGTGAAGGTTTGGCCGACGTTTTGGGCCTGGAGCGCGCCGGAGGCCACGGCCTCGGCGTCGGTCTCGGCGACCACGCCGTAGACGCCGGTCTCCAGGTCTTCGAGCAGGATCGTGCCGGCGGCGTCGCCGGCGTCGCCCTCGCCGTTGTCGCAGAAGCGGCCGACCTCGGCGTCGTTGCGGGTCACGATGACGCAGATGCCTTCGACGGCGGAGCCGTTTTCGGCTTGCAGCGCCAGCTCGGCGGAGCCGGTCTGGGGCGGCGTCTCCTGGACCACGAACAGCAGCTCGGCGTCGGCGTCCTCGGCGATGTCGACGGTTTGGGCGGCGGCGACGTCCCAGCCGCCGGGGGCGGCGGTCTGGGTCACGGTGTAGGGGCCGACGAGCAGGCCGGCGACGCGAACCACGCCGGGGGTGTTGTCGTCGTCGCCGGCGCCGTTGTCGCAGACCTCGATCTGGTCGGCGTCGGCCGGGCCATCGACGGTGAAGCAGGAGCCGCCGAGCGCGTCGCCGTCCTCGGCGCCGCCGCGGGTGGTGATCACCAGGTTGCTGGTCGCCGGGGCTTCCGGCGCGTTGACCACCGTCACGCCGGAGGTTTCGCCGCCGACGACCGTCACGTCTTGGGCGGCGGCGGCGGTGAACCCGGTCGGGATCCGGGTCTGGGTGACGGCGTAGGTCCCGACCGGGACCTTGAGCAGGCGGACGACGCCGGCCTCGGCGTTGCCGTCCTCGGCCGCGTCGTCGCAGACGGCGGCGACCTCGATCCCGTCGGCAAGCCCGAAGCAGGCGCCGGGGACCCGGTTGGCGCCGTCGTCCGCCGAGTCGAGGACGGTGATCTCGACCTCGCCGGTTTCGGGTTCGACCGGGGTCGGCTCGTGGGCGACGGTGAAGGCCGTGGTTTCGCCGTCGGCGACCGTCACGGTCCGCTCGGCGGCCGGTTCGTGGTCGGCCGGGGTTTGGGTCTCGGCGAAGGCGTAGTCGCCGGGGCCGACGTTCTGGAGCAGGATCGCGCCGGTGGCGGCGTCGGCGGCGTCGTCGCCGTCGTCGCAGATCTCGTAGGTCTGGGCGCCGGTCAGGGAGAAGCAGGCGCCGCCAAGGGCGGCGTCGTTCTCGCCGGTGACCGCGATCTGGACGGAGCCGGCGGCCGGGGCATTGACGAAGTCCAACTCGGCCTCGACGCCCGGTTCGACGGAGACGGTGCGCGGGTTCTCGGTGTCCAACGAGTAGCCGGTCGGGGGCGTAGTCTGGGTGACCGTCTGCTCGCCCGGGAAGACCTCGGTCAGCAGGATCGCGCCGTCGCCACCGTTCGGCTCGTCGTCGCAGAAGGGGAAGGTGCCGGCGCCGTTGACCACGTCGTAGCAGGCGCCCGGCAGCGGGTTGCCGTCGGCGTCGCGGGTCCGGATGGCGAGGGTGCCCGGCGCCTCCGGCACCGCGTCGAGGGCGATCTCGACCACGGTCCGGTCGCGCGCTTCCACCGTCACGGTCCGGTCGGCGGCGGCGGCGAAGCCGTCGGCGGCGACGGGGTTGCCGAGGGTGTAGTCGCCGACCGCGGCGTCTTCGAACTCCACGCGGCCATCGCCGTCGCCGTCGGCTTCGCCGTCCGGGGCGCCGTCGCCGTTCGCGTCGGGGGCCAGGTCGCCGTCGCAGCGCGGGCCGAGGGGGGCCGAGCCGTCGGCCGGGGTCAGGGTGTAGCAGCCGCCTTCGACGCGGTCGCCCTCGTCGTCTTCCTGAACGATCCGGACGTCGCCGGTCTCGGGTTCCTCGGGTGCGGCCGCGGCGGCGTCGAGGCCGACCTCGGCCGGGTCGTCGCCGGCGGCGACCGTCACCGGCGCCGGGGCCGCGATCTCCAGCCCGTCGGCGGCGCGGGTCTGGGTGACGGTGTAGTCGGCGGCTTCCAGACCCGCGATCGCGATCACGCCGGGGAGGGGATCGGCGTCGCCCTCGCCGTTGTCGCAGATCTCGCCGGGGGCGTTCGGGCCGTCGAGTTGGACGCAGGCGCCGCCGGCCGGGTTGCCGTCCGGGCCGTTGCTGACGATCCGCAGCGATCCGGTCTCCGGCGCCGCCGCGCCGCTGACGAAGGTGATCGTCTCGTCGGCGCCGCCGGCGAGGTCGAAGGTCTGCTCGGTCTCGTCGGGGGCAGGGAAGCCGGTCGGGGGGCTGGTTTGGGTCACGGTCTGCTCGCCGGGGACGACGCCTTCGAGCTGGATCCGGCCGTCGCCGCCGGCCGGCTCGTCGTCGCAGTAGGAGACGGTGCCGGCGTCGTTGGCCAGGTCGTAGCAGGCGCCGGGGAGGCCGTTGCCGTCCGCGTCCTCGGTCAGGATCAGGAGCCGGGCCGGGCTTTCCTCGGCGGCCTCGACCTCGGCCTCGAAGCCGACGGTGGCCTCGACCGCGACCCCGGCCAGGATCTCGACCCGTTGGTCGTCCGGGGTTGCGCGATTGTCCGGGGTGCGCGAGGCGCGCAGGGTGTACTCGCCGCTCGGGACGTCGAAGAAGCCGATCCGGCCGTCGTCGGGGACGTCGCCGTCCTCGTCGCGGGCGGCCTCGCCGACCACCTCGCCGCCCTCGTCGACCAACTCGAAGCAGGCGCCGCCGACCGCCGTGGCGCCGTCGGCCGCGTCGACCGCCAGCACCACCAGGTTGCCGGGCAGGGCGTCCGGATCCGGCTCGACCGTCGCGGTTTCGGTCTCGTCGCCGCCGTCGTCGTCGCCGGTCTCGCCGTTGACGAAGGTGAACTCGATCCGGTCGGCCGATTCCAGGTCGTCGCGTTGGGTGGCGTCCTCGACCAGGTCGTAGCCGGTCGGCGGGGTGACCTGCTCGACGACTTGCTCGCCGGGGGTGACCTCGGGCACTTCGAGCAGGCCGTCGGCGATTGGGTCGAAGCCGCCGGCGCCGTCGCAGAACGGGCCGTAGACGCCGCTGTCCTGGGTGATGGTGTAGCAGGCGCCGGGCAGGGGGTTGCCGTCGCCGTCCTCGGTCAGGATCGCGACGATGCCCTCGACGTTCTCGGGCGTCTCCGGTTCGGCGGCGGCCGCGGCGAGGGTTTCCTGGGTGGTCTGGCCGCCCTCCACCTCGACATCGGCCTCGTCCGGGGTGCCGGCGCCGTCCGGGGTGGTCGTCTCCGCGATCTCGTAGTCACCGGCCGGGATCCCGGCGAAGAGGAACTGGCCGTCGTCGAGCCCGTCGGCGTCGGCGTCGCAGCCGGCGATCGGGTCGCCGCCGTCCTCGGGGGTCAGGGTCAGGCAGGCGCCGCCGACCGGGGTTCCGGCGTCGTCGGTGCGGGTCACAGCCAGGGAGCCGGTCTCGACGACCGAGGGATCGTCGCCGTCGTCCCCGTCGTCGTTCCCGCCGTCGCCGGTGTCCTCGCCGGGCTGGTGGGGAACGTTGACCGAGGCGCCGCCTTCCGGCACCTCGATCTGGCCGGAGCCGATGTTGGCGAAGCCGACGGGGGCGTCGGTTTCGGCGATGGTGTAGACCCCGGCGGCGGGGACGGAGAGGAGGACGGTGCCGTCGTCGTCGTCGTCGCAGGCTTCCCGGCCGGACTCCACGATCTGGTAGCAGGCGCCGGGCAGGGGATTGCCGCCGGCGTCGATCGAGATCACGGTCAGCGGCAACCCATCAAGGGGGTCGATCCCCAGCCCGGGGTCGTCCGCCGGGTCCTCGGTCGGCTCGCCGGACGGCTCGCCGGTCGGGTCGTCGCCGCCGTCGTCGCCGGGGTCGCCGGGGTCGCCGCCAACCGAAACGACGGCGGCGGCCTCGAAGAAGCCGGGGCCGAGCGCGACGTCCTGGTCTTCGGCGGCCTCCTGGCCGTCCGGGGTGCGGGACTCCGACAATTCGACGGTGCCGGTGGCGCCGTTGGGGAAGGGGAGCACGGTGGTGCCGTCGTCGGACCCGTCGTCGGCGTCGCAGGCCTGGCTGAGCAGGTCGTTGCCGTCGACGGCGGCGAAGCAGGCCCCGGGCAGGGGCGTTCCGGCGTCGTCGCTCCTGGTCACCGTCAGGAAGGTGCTGGGGACGGTTTCCTTGACCAGGGTTTGGCCCTGGGCGTCGACGACGATGTGGACGCGGGAGGCGGCGTCGAGGGTGACCTGATCCTGGCCCAGCGGCTGGCCGTCGACCAGCACCTGGTAGCCGTAGACGCCGGGTTGGGAGGTGAAGAACAGCTCGTACCGATCGGTGCCGGTGGGGGCCGGGATCAGGGTCTGGCCGAGGTCGGTGGCGATGACGACCGCGTTCTCGGCCGGTTCGGCGACGATCTCGCCGGTGTGGCTGTCGTAGGCGAAGTAGACCGAGACCGCGTCGGCGGGCACGTCGAGGTCGAGGTCGTCGCCGTCGGGGTTCCCGTCCTCGCCGAGGGTGCGCTCGACGTCGCTGGAAGTGACGACGCGGAAGGTGTAGTCGCCCGGGGGGACGGGGAAGGCGCCGGTCCAGATCCCGTCGTTGTCGGGGTCGGCGAGGTCGGTCGCGGTGCAGGCGGCGTCGTTGTCGGCCGGGCAGCCGAGCGCGACCTGGAACGTGCCGGCCAGGCCGACCCGGAACGGGGCCGGCAAGGGGGGCGTGTCGGTGGACCCGCCTTGGGCGAGGGTGGCCCGGCTCGTCGTGGCGACCACCGGCGCCGCGGCGGTGGAGGACGCGCCCACCAACGGCGCCAGCACCCCGGCGAGCAGAAAGAGCGCCGCAAGGAGGTGAAACCCGCGACCAGACCCGAACCGGAAGCGACCAACAGGGGCGCGCATGAGCGTCCTCCGAACTCTCGACAGACCGCGGGTACCCGAACCGAACCCGTGGAGGGGGAGGCGATGGCCAGTGGCCGGGGACCGACCAGCCGGGGGCACCATGCCGTGCGCGTGGATCCGTGCCGGATACCCTAGCACGGCCGCGCCGGGCGTCAACCGCCGCCCGCTCGCTCTGCCACCACCGTCCGCACCGCTCCCCGATGGGCGGCGCACCCTTCTATACGCACGGTGGGGGGAATCGGTTACGCGGCCGCATTGACACGCGTTTGTCACGCTCCCGGCCGGCGATGGAACGCACCCGCGACGCCACTGGCCGGATCATGGGT
>CADCWE010000163.1 GCA_902806325.1 uncultured Thermomicrobiales bacterium
CGCGACGACGCGGCGCTGGTGACGCTGACCGGCCCCGGCGGTGCCGGCAAGACCCGCCTCGCCCTCGCGGTCGCCGAGGAGGTCCCCCCCGCGTTCGTCGACGGGGTCGTCTTCGTCCCGCGAGCGTGTTGCAAAACCGGTTGGGGCGGTATAGCGTCCCCACCATGAGAGACCCGCTTGTCCCCGCCGGCCTGGATGACGCCTACGCCCTCGAGCTGCTGCGCCGTCAGGACGCCCTCCAGGCCGAGGCCCGTGGGGTCGTCGCCGATCTCGACCTCGTGCAGCTCCTCTCCCGAGCCGGGCGGGTCGAGCAGGTGGGCAGCTCGGTCACCGGCCTGATGGTCTGGCGGGATATCGACTTCACCGTCCTGTGCCGAGACCTCACCGCGGAGCGGGCGTTCGAGGCCATCCGCCCGCTGCTCACGCACCCGCGCGTCACCCAGTTCGACTACCGCAACCAGACGGGGCACCGCGCCCCGCCCGTGATCCGAGGCGACGAGCGGTACTACTTCGCCACCTACTGGGAGACGTCGGCCGGCGAGGAGTGGAAGTTCGACGTCTCGTTCTGGCTCTCCGACGCCCCGCGCGACTACCTCCCCTACGCCGAGCGCCTCAAGCGGCAGCTCACCGACGAGACGAGGCTGGCGATCCTCTGGATCAAGGACGTCTGGCACCGGCTGCCGACCTACCCGGACGAGGGGGGCGCCTTCGACGTGTACGAGGCGGTGCTCCGCGGCGGCGTGCGCACCCCCGAGCAGTTCGACGCCTACCTTCGGGAGCGGGGGTTGCCGGGGCGGTCGGAGGTCGGCGGCGCGGCAGGGTGAGGACCGGTCGGTCCTGCCTGGCGGTGGGCTGGCCGCCGCCACGAACCGACAGTCGGTGTCGAGTCTCAAATACGGGCGATTCTGGGACGGCCGATTCTGTCGCAAAAGCCGTCGCGCCGCGCGTGTTGGCGGGAATCGCAGGGGCCGTCCCGGGGCGAGACTCCGATCCAAACCGTCGGCGAGGCCGGGCGGTTTTCCGTGCACCGTCGGCGCGGGGACCGCGGCCTTGCGCGCGCACCGGATCAGGCGCAGCAGGGTGCCCGGGCTGACAGGCAACCCGAGTTTGTTCGCGAGCTGCGCCCCTCCCTCGTCCCCGAAGGCGACGACGATGGCGGTCAGGGCCGCGCATTGGCGATCGGTGCGCCGCGCCCAGGCCTGGACGGGTTCGCCCAGGCGTTCGGCGAAGTCTCGACGGGCACAGGCGGGGTTGTGGCAGAAGAACGTCAGGCGTGGCCTCGCAGACCCACGGCGAAGCCGGCCCACGGCTGGTCGGCCAAGGTCCGGGTGTACCGGCTATCGACCGAGCCGCCAACCGATGAAGAGTATCCCCGCGGTCAGGCCGGGCCGCGGCCCGGTTCACCAGCCCTGAACCCCGCGAGAGGGCTCGGATGTCCCGGTGAGGTGCGCTGCGCAGTGGCTCACGGCGGCGCCCCCGCCGGTCCCCCCGACGCGTCGCCCAGCAGCGACACGGCGGCTTCGAGCACCTCGTCCCGGCCGGCCCGGATCCCGGCCAGCGTCGGCTCGACGTGGACGTGGGGCTGGATGCCGACCCGCTGAAGCTGGCGGCCGTTCGCGTGCCGGACCTCCATGCCGGTGAAGCCCACCAGGACGCCGCCCGGCAGGACGAGGTTGGTAAGCTCGCCGTTGGTCCCGTCGGTCGGGCTGCCGACGAACGTCGCGCCCGCGGCCGCCTCCAGGAACAGGCAGGTGTGCTCGGCCTGGCTGACCGCCGCCTCGTTGATCAGCACAACCACCGTGCCCCGGTACCGGCCCTTCGGGTCGGGCTCGGCGGTCTGGTGGAACCGGATCGTCGCCGCGGCCGCGAGGTCGGGGGAGTGGACCTCGGGGACCGCGAAGCGGGCGGTGACGACCTCCGCCTCGGTCAGCCGCGGCGCGATCGCCCAAGCGGTGCCGTGGGGGTAGCCGCGCATGTCGAAGATCAGCCCCGCCGTGTCCCAGACCGCCGCGAACGCCGCGTCCACCTGCGGCAAGGTCAGCCGCGCCAGGTCGACGTAGCCGGGTCCCTCCGGCAGCACGCCGAAGACGGGCAGGGACCGCGCCGGCTCCGGCGCATCGCCTGGCACGGTGCGCCGCAGCGCGACCTCCTGCTCGACACCGGCCCGGTCGCGGAGTGTCAGGACCACCGAGCTGTCCTCGGGCCCGGCCAGGAGCAACTCGTCGACGCGCCGGCGCAGCGCCTGTGGCGTCGAGACGGCGAGCAGCCCGCCCAGCCGATCCCGCCGCGCGCTAGCCGCCTCCCCGTCCACCGCGATCACGACGTCCCCGACCGCGATCCCGCCGGCACCCACGTCGACGTGGGTAACGGCGGTCTCTCCCGCCACCGCCCGCACCACCAGCGGCGGGCGGTGGGTCCCCCAATACGCCCGGGCAATGTCGCCGGTGACGAAGCCGTGCGAGTCGTGCGTCCGGGCCACCAGGCGCGCCACCGTCAGGACGTAGTCGAGGGCGTCGCCTTCCCGGGCGAACGCCGGCACGAACTCCGGCAGGACGGCGTCCCACCCACCGTCGACCAGGGGCTTGTACGGAAAGAGGTAATGGATCGCGTTCCAGAAGCGAAAGAGGGCCAGGAGGCGCCAGGCCGGGGGCGGCGCCGTCAACTCGGGGTAATCCTGCTCGTACGGGGCGGCCGGTGGCGGCGGCGAACTCGCGGCCCGCGGCGGTCGCGCCTCCGCGATCCCGCCGAGTGCGGCGTCGACCGCCCGCTCGGGCGTCCACCCCGGTTCGCCGCGGCGGGGGACGACCGCATCCGGTCGGAAGCCGATGGTGCCGTCGGGCGCCACGAGGTCGGTCAGACGCACCCGCGCCGTGACGCCGTCGGGCAGCCGCAGGTCATACCAGTCGGTCCCAGCCGCATCCGCCGGCTCGCCCTCGCGGACGACGACCGCCAGCCCGGCCGCCTGCAGCCCGCTCAGCACGCCGCAGAAGCCGGGGGAGACGGCCGTGACGAGGAAAGCCAACGGCCGACGGCGGCCCCGCCCGCGCGGCGCGACGACGTCCCCCGGCCGGTGCACCAGGGCGGAGTAGTAACCGCCGTGGACCGGACCGCGCTGCTGGCGGTGCCCGGCGTGCATGCGGTGGCGGGAGCCGGCCGTCACGAGCGGCTCGGTCAGCAGGACGGGAAGCGCCTCGAGGAGGGCCTGTTCCGCCCACCACGGGTCCTCCCCGTCGAGACCGCGCAGGTCGACGACGATGGCCCGCGCCTCGGCCGCCGCCTCGAAGGCGGCGCGGAACGCCGCGACGGGATCGCGCTCCGAGGGAACGAACTGCGTCGGGTCGGTTGCCGCGACCACCGCGATCCCGTCCTGCCTGAGCTCCAGGTGCGGCTGCGGCGGGCCGTGCGCCGGCCCGGCCCGCCCCGCGGCGTCGTCGCGGGCCACCGCCTCGGCGATCGCTCGATCGGGCGGCGGAAGCGTGCGGGTGGCGGGATCGGCGAGGGCGGCGAGCAGCTGGTCGAGGGCGCGGCGGTAGTCCGCGGCGGAGGCGGCCGTGACCACGAGCGGCGCGGCCGTAACCAGCGCCTGGTCCCAGTCCACGTCCCGTCCGGCCAGGGCGGGATGGAAGAACTTGACCGCGCCCCACAGCCGGCCGAGGCCGGCGAGCCGCTCGACGGTCGCGGGGGACAGGTCCGGTTCCTGGGCAGTGCCCGTTGCCATACCGCGCCTCCCGTTTTCCACGCGTGGTGACGGACAAGGTCGGGGGGGTGTTCCGATCGGGGCGGCCGCGGAGCGCATTCCTCGGCGCCCGCTGGCGCCCGAGGATCCGACCAACCCGGTGGGGAACGGCTCGGCCACCGATGCTGCCGCGATGCACGCGCCGCCGTTGGCGGGGCGTGCGGGTCGAGACCGCTTTTCACCAGGAGCGCGGAAGAGCCAGGATGTCGTGGCGAGGCGCGGACGGAGGATACTGTCATGCGACACCACGCGGGCCGCGTCCTGGAAAGGGGCGATTGCGGGACCACCCGAACGGTTCCAGGACCCGGCTCGTCCACCGGCGCGCCCGGTGCGGCGGCTTGGGGGCACCGGTGATTGGTCCGGCTGGGTCCCATGGCCTCCCCTGCCCGACGCG
>CADCWE010000164.1 GCA_902806325.1 uncultured Thermomicrobiales bacterium
CGAACGGCGGGTCGTCGAGGGTCGATTCGCCGGCTTCGATCCGCTCCAAGTCGGCCGCGGTCAACCCGATGCGCGATGCGGGATCGGGTGCGGTAACCCCTCGATCCTGCCGAAGCGTCCGGATCCGTTGCCCGAGTCGGGTCCGTTGCTCGGTGGCTGCTTGAGCGCGATGGGCGTCGAACACCGGATCGGTCAACACGCGCACGACGTCCCAAGGAATCTCGAACTCCTCGTTGCCATTTGGGACGACCAACTCGTAGGCGGCCCAACGCAGCCGATCCCAGTCGAGCGACGTCCGACGTGACGGCACCAGTCGATCGGTGCCGACGGTTACCCGGGCGCCATCTTCGAAGCGCACCACCACGGAGCCTTGATCGTGGGTGGCCTCGGCGATCCTCGCGTAGGCTCGGGTGTTCCAGGGTGCTTGGCGGACGACGGTGGCACTCATCCGATCGGCCTCCTCGGGTTCAGCGCGTTCCAGGCGGCGGACAACTGGGTGATGCGGTCTCGGAGCAAGCGCCGGGCCGATGGCGGCAGCGGATCACCGTCCAGAAGCCGCAACGTCGGCAGTTCGACGGAGGCTTCCCCATCGGTCCACCGGACGTGGCAACGGGCCATGTGGTGAGGTTGGCCCTCCTCGTCGAAGACGTAGACAGAGAACCGCTCCTGCTAAACAACCCTTACCATGCCGGCTCGGTCACGTCCGCGTCCCCGCTCAGTCCCGCTCGCATTTCGGCCAGCAGCGCCTGCACCTCCGGCACGACTCCGCCCGGGGGACGAGCGTTGCTTCGGCGCCGGCGCGGGGTTTCCGTTGGCCGTGCTATTCGTCGATCGGATCTTCATCGGGTACGGCCAGGGCGTCGAGCGATTCGCCTATGACGGCAAGCAGGTCCTCGATCGCCCGCAACGAGATTCCCGCCTCACCCGCTTCTTGACCGGTGAGTGCTGCCGGAGTTGACCCCGCCCGCGCCGCGACTTCCTCGATCGTCAAGCCCTTGTTCTGCCGGAGTTCGGTGAGGCGAAGGCCGATTGCGCGCGCTTCATTGACGGCCATGTCCGCCCAATATGCGGCGAAAGCTGGATCGGTCAACCTCCGGACGACATCCCAGGGAACCGCGAAGTCTCCCGCGGCGCTCGGCGCGACGATCTCGTGGGAGTCCCATCGAACCGCGGTCCAGTCGGGGTTCGGGAGATGCCACGGCACGAGCTGTTTCGAGTCGACGACGACCTCGCTGCCGTCCTCGAATCCAACGGTCAAGGCACCGGCGTGGTACGCCGCCGAGGTGATCGACGCATAGGCTTTGGTGTCCCAGGCGGATTGGTGCGTGATCGTGGTCCTCATTTGATGGGCCTCTCCGGATTGAGCGCGATCCAGGCGACGGTGAGTTCATCCCGAAATGCCTCCAACAGGTCCCGCGCCGCGGCCGGGGGAACGGACCCGTTCAGCAGCCGGAGCGACGGGAGGGCGATTTGCGACTCGCCGTCGCTCCATCGCAGATGGCAATGCGGCAGATTGTGACGGCCTCCGGTCTCGACGTACACGTAGACGCTGAATCGCCCCTGCTGGACAACTCTTACCACGCCCGATCGGCCGCGTCCGGTTCGCCGCTCAATTCCGCCCGCAGGGCGTCCAACATCGCCGTCACCGCCGCCACCGCCTCGCCCAACGGGACGAACGTCGCCTCGGTGGCGGTGCGCGCCTTGAGCTCGGCCTGGCCGTTGGCCAGGGTCCGCGGCGAGACCGACAGCCGGACCGGGCAGCCGATGAGGTCGGCGTCGTTGAACTTGACGCCGGGGCGTTCCTCGCGGTCGTCGTAGAGGACCTCGATCCCGGCGGCTTCGAGGTCGGCGCAGAGGGCGTCGGCGGCGGCGACGGTTTCGGCGTCGCCGGTTTTGCCGAGCGCGAGCAGGGACACGTGGAACGGGGCGATGGTGACCGGCCAGGCGATGCCCTTGGCGTCGTGGTGCTGCTCGACCACGGTCGCGACGGCGCGGCCGGAGCCGATGCCGTAGGACCCCATCTGGATCGGGTGGCTTTCACCCTGCTCGTCCTGGTAGGTCGCGCCCATCGCGGCGCTGAAGCGGGTGCCGAGCCAGAAGATGTTGCCGACCTCGATCGCCCGCTCGGCGACGAACGGCGCGCCGCATTTTGGACAGGGATGACCATCCGCCGCCGCCGCGATGTCGGCGACGATGTCGGCTTGGTAATCCCGGCCGAGGTTGACGTTGCGGACGTGGTAACCGACGCGGTTCGCGCCCGCAACCAGGTTCGGACTGTCGCGGACGCTCTCGTCGGCGACGATGTAGGCATCTTGCACCCCGACCGGCGAGCCGTAGCCCGGCTCGGCGCCGACGGCCCGGATCTCCTCGACCGTCGCCGGGACCAAGGTCAACTCGTCGGTAACCTTGCGCAGCTTCGTCTCGTTGACCTCGAGATCGCCCCGAATCACGACGAAGACGAAGCGGCCGGAGCCGCCCTTGAAGAAGACGGCCTTGGCGGTGCGCGCCAGCGGCACGTCCAGAATCTTGGCCAGCGCCTCGATGGTGGTGGTGTTCGGCGTCTCGACCTCCTCCATCGGCAGGGCGTCCTCGGCCGGCGGGGCGTCGCGGCGGAACTCGGCGACCTCCCGGTTGGCGGCGTAGTCCCCGTTCGGGCAGAGCAGGATGATGTCCTCGCCGTGCGGGGAGAGCGCCATGAACTCGTGCGAGGATTTGCCGCCCATCATCCCGGTGTCGGCGCCGACGACGACGAACTTCAAGCCGCAGCGGCGGAAGATGCGCTCGTAGGCCCGCCAATGGGCCTCGTATTGGACGCCCAACCCGGCCTCGTCGCGGTCCAGGCTGTACGAGTCCTTCATCGTGAACTCCCGGACCCGGATCAGGCCGCCGCGGGCGCGCGGTTCGTCCCGCCACTTGGTTTGGATGTGGTAGACGAGCATCGGCAGTTGGCGGTACGAACTGATCTCGCTCCGGGCCAGATCGGTGACGATCTCCTCGTGGGTCATCGCCAGCACCATATCGCGCTCGGCCCGGTCCTGGAACCGGGTCAGCTCCGGCCCGACGTCCCGGTAGCGCCCGCTCTCGCGCCACAGGTCGGCCGGGTGGACCACCGGCATGTAGAGTTCCTGGCCGCCGATGGCGTCCATCTCCTCGCGGATGATCTGCTCCACCTTGCGGACCACGCGCCATCCCAGGGGCAGCAGGCTGAAGATGCCCGAGCCGAGGGGCCGCACGAAGGCGCCCCGCAGGAGCAACTGGTGGCTGGGCAGCTCGGCGTCGCCCGGGGCGTCGCGCAACGTCCGTCCGAACAGGTGGGCCATGCGCATGGGGATCCGGTCCTCGCCTTCTGCGTGTCTCGCCGATTGGTGCCACTCAGGATAGGGGGGAAGGCGCGCCGGTGGCAACAGCCGTGGGTCCGCCTGTCCCGTGTGCTAGCATCGCCACGGGACACAGGCGCGGCGCGGCGGTGGGGCGGAGGCGGGAATGCGGATCGCGGTCGACGCGATGGGCGGGGACATCGGGCCGTCGGTGGTCGTGCCGGGGGCGGTCGCCGGGGCGCGATCCGCCGGCGTCGGGGTGACGCTGGTCGGGCGGGCGGCGGCGGTCGAGGCCGAGCTGGCGAAGGTGGATCGCTCCGGGGTCGACGTCCGGGTGGTCGACGCCCCGGACGAGATCGGGATGGACGAGCATCCCGCCCAGGCGATCCGCCGCAAACCGCGCTCCTCGATCGTGCTCGCGTTGCGCGCCTGCAAGGACGGCGACGCCGCCGGCATGGTCTCGGCCGGCAACTCGGGCGCCGTGATGGCCGGGGCGCTGCTGGTGCTGGGCCGGATCCCCGGCGTCGATCGCCCGGCCATCGCCTCGTACCTCCCGGCGAAGCGGGGGCGGACGCTGGTGCTCGACCTCGGCGCGGTGGCCGACCCCAAGCCGCAGAACCTGGTCCAGTTCGCGATCATGGGCCGGGTCTACGCCCAGCGGATCCTCGGCGTCGCCAACCCGACGATCGGTCTCCTCTCCAACGGCGAGGAACCGGGCAAGGGCAACCTCTTCGTCCAGGAGGTCTACCCGCTCCTGGCGGCGACGCCGGGGATCGACTTCCGGGGCAACGTCGAGGGCCGCGACGTGCCGATGGGCACGGTCGACATCGTCGTCACCGACGGCTTTACCGGCAACGTCGCGCTCAAAACCGCCGAAGGCACCGCGGCGATGATGACCGACTTCATCCGCGCCGAGCTGACCGCGACGCTGCCGCGCAAACTGGCCGCCTATCTGCTCCGCCCCGCCTTCCGCGCCGTCCGGGCGCGGATGGACCCTGGCGAGATCGGCGGCGCTCCACTGCTCGGCGTCAACGGCACCGCGATCATCGCCCACGGCCGCTCCGACGCCCGCGCGATCGAGAACGCCGTCAAGGTCGCCCGCCAAGCGGCGGCGGAGGACCTGGTGGGGGGGATCGCGGCGGCGGTGGGGGGGAGTGGGTAGGCCGTTAGGCCGGGGTGAGGGGTTTGTGAGGGACCGACCATGATCGAAACCACAAACGACCTCCCCGGTGGCGCCCTCGCCCGCATCACCCCGGATGCCGTCCTCCGCGCCACCCAATTGGTGAAGCGCGGCGAGGTCCTCGACCTCGGGTCCGTGCTCCATCCGGCGATGCCGAAGGGCAACGGGGACGACATCTTTTTCCCGTTCCGCGTCACCCGCCACCGGACCAGCCGCGACCTGGGGCGCGATCCGGCGATGGCGGGGACCTCGTTCTCGACCGAGGTCGTGATGGGCACCCCCCACGTCGGCTCCCACTTCGACGCCTTTTGCCACGTCCAGTACCGGGGCGCGATCTACGGCGGGGCGACGGCGGCCGATGCCGAAGGCGATTTCGGCTGGCGCGCCGGCGGCATGGAAACGGTCAAGCCCATCGTCACCCGCGGCGTCCTGCTCGACATCGCCGCCGATCGCGGCTTGGACCGCCTGCCGGACGAGACCGAGATCGGCCAACCGGAGATCGAGGCGGCGGTCGCCAAGCGCGGGATCGCGATCGAGCCGGGCGACGCCGTGCTGATCCGGACCGGAAAGATGCGGCAATACGACGACCCGGCGGCGTTCGTCGCCGGCCAACCCGGCCTGGGGGTCGACGCCGCGATCTGGCTCTACGACAGCGGCATGGCCCCCCGACGTCCTCGAGCCAGGCGAGCGGTCGGGCATGGCCGAGCGCGGCGCAGCGCGGGCTCGCCAAGCGGCCGGGGGATTGGCCCTCGGGGGTCCTACGCCGGCCGACGTGCGCGGTTCTTATCCCAGACCGCCTGCAGCGCGCTGTAGTCCAGCAGGACGATCCCTTCCGCCGCGACCGTCTCCCGCACCTCCCGCGACACCAAGAACCGCAAGTCCGCCGCGCGCTTCGCCCACCACCCGTCGATGGTCCGCGCCTCTGCGGTGCCCAGACCGGGGTGGACCGCCCACTCGCTCAGCCCGGCCGGCAGTTCCCGCAGCATCCGAACGAACCGGGCGGTCTTATCCGTCGTCGGCAGCCGCGTGCTGTCGACCACGCCGTGGTCGTTCGTGGGCAAGCCCTCGCGCTGCAGGCGCTCGATCGGCGCTTGGTCGAAGACGCGCAACGCCAGCCCGTACTCGGTGGCCAGCCCGAGCGTGAGGTCGAAGACGTCGGGCCGCCCGCCGTCGCGCAGGCAGTGCCAATCGAGATGGGTCGGCCGGAGTCCGGCCGCCAGCACAACCTCGATCTGGGCGCGGAACTCGGCTTCCACCTCGTCCAGTTTGGCGCGGGCCAGCAGCTCGGCCTGCCGATCGTTGCTGTAGAAGGAGCCGGTCTCGTCGAGCAGGGACGGCACCGCCTGCCGTGTGCTGAGCGGCCCCCACCGGTAGTCCGGGAACTCCGCGACGACGGTCAGGTGGACGCCGAAGGCGATCTCCGGGTGGTCGCGGAGCAGCCGCATGGCGTGCAACGCCCAGGGGCAGGGCACCATCAGGGTCGTGGACCGCGCCACCCCGTCCGTCAGCGCGCGGAGGACCGCCTCATTGACCGCGTGGTACACCCCGAAGTCGTCGGCGTTGACGATGAGCAGGCGGGCGTCCGAGGGGTACCCGAGCAGTTCGTTGGCCCGAAGATCCGGCACGGCTGGCTCCTTTGCGCGTCCGATCCGCCGCCGGGGGGTGGCCGACGTTCTGACATCCGCCGTTCAAGGATGCACTCGGGCGACCCGACCGCGCCACCGCCTCACCCGACCGCTCGCCCGGGTCACGGCTGGCGTGGCCAGCCGTGCTCGTTGGGCAAGGGTTTGGCGAATAGGTCCCACACCGGCCGCGCCAGCCACCTCGCGCTTGCACCGGAGAGGAGGCTGGTGCCGCAAGGACCGGCCAGGGCAAGAACTCGCTACCGCCCCCGCAACCGCGGATCCGTGAACTGCTGCAACTCGTCCCCGAGCAGGTTGATCGCCAGGATCGCCGCCGCCAGGGTGAGGCCCGGGAAGAGCATCATCCAGGGCGCCAGCTCCATGTACGTCTTGCCGTCGCGGATCAGGGAACCGAGGGACGCCTGGGGCGGCTGGACGCCGAGGCCGAGAAAGCTGAGGCCGCCTTCGGCGATCAGGGCGCCGGAGAGGGTAAAGGCGAGCTGGACCAGGAGCGGGGTGGTGATGTTCGGCAAGACGTAACGGAAGAGAATCCGGGGCGGGGAGGCGCCGATCACGCGGGCGGCGGTGGTGTATTCCGTGGCGCGGACGCTGAGCGTTGGGCCGCGGGCGACCCGTGCGAAGACGGGGATCGTGGCGATTACGATCGTGAGCACCACGCCGGGGGTACCGGGATCCATCACCGCCGCGACCAGGAGGCCAAGCAGGATCGTGGGAAAGGCGAACAGGATGTCGGTGAAGCGACCGATTCCCTCGTCGACGATGCCGCCGGCGTAGCCGGCGACCAAACCGAACAGGGCGCCCAGTGCCGCCGCCAGCAGTGCCGAGACCACCGCCAGGGCGAGCGAGATCCGCAACCCCGTGACCAGCCGCGCCAGCACGCTGCGGCCCAGGTAGTCGCCGCCCATGGGGTAGTCGGCGGACGGTTCGGCGAACATCGCCAGCGCCGTCAGGGCCTCCGGGTCGCCGGTGCCGAGCCACGGCCCAACCAGGGCAACCACCAGCGCGCCGATCAAGAGCATCGCCGAAACGACGCCGATCGGGGACCGGCGGACGAACCGGCGCAGCGAATTGGAGCGGCGGGCCTGGCGCTCCGGCATCGCCAGCCGCGACAGCCCGGCCTCGCCCGGCGCGGTGCCGCGCACCGGCGAGGCATCGCGCACGGTGCCCCCTGCGGTGCCCTGGGCGGCGGGAACGCGGGCCGACGCTTCGTCCTTGGCGGTCATCGAAGCGGTGCCTCCGCGGGAAAAGCACGCGCGGGCGCCGGTCCCATCAGTACTTGATCCGGGGGTCGAGGTAGGCGTAGGCGAGGTCTGCCATCAGGTTGGCGACGACGAAGAGCAGGGCGCCGACGATCACGGTGCCCTGCGCGACCGGGTAATCCCGCGACAAGATCCCTTGGAGGGCGTAGCGGCCGAGACCGGGCAACCCGAACAGCTCCTCGATCAGGACCGCGCCGCCGAGCAGGTAACCCATGTTGATCCCGACGATGGTCACGGTCGGGATCAAGGCGGCGCGGACGACGTGACGCAGGGCGACGATCCGCGGCGCCAGCCCCTTGGCGCGGGCGGTGGTCACGAACGGTTCGCCGAGGACCTCGACCACGCCCGAGCGGATCACCCGGATCACGACGGCAGTGGCGGCCAAGCCCAGCGAGAGGGTCGGCAGCACCATCGCCTTGAAGTGCTGGGCCAGGTCGTCGCCGGGTGAGGCGTAGGCCGAGATCGGCAGACCGATCCCCCGCGTCGAGACGACGTAGATCAGCAGCGTGCCGAGGACGAAGTCTGGGACCGACAACCCAACCAGGGCGACGAGGCGGGTTCCGATGTCGCCCGGTCCGTTCCGCCGCAGCCCGGCGTAGACCCCGAGCGGGATACCGACGATCAGCGACAGCAAGGTCGCGAAGACGGTCAACTCGATCGTCACCCGACAGCGGCGGACGATCTCGTCGGTGACCGACGTTTGGGTCCGAAATGACGTCCCGAGGTCCCCCTGGACCGCGTTCCGTAGCCAGAGGCCGTACTGGACCAATGGCGGGTCGTTCAGCCCGTACTTCGCTTCGATCGCCGCGACCGTCGCCTGGTTCTGGCTCGCGGTCGGCCCCAGGATCGTTTGCGCGAATCCCCCCGGCACCAGCCGCATCGCGACGAAGACGATCGTCGCCACCCCGAGTGTGGTCAGGATCGCCGTGGCGATGCGGGTGACGACGTAGCGGGTCATGGGGGAGTCCCTTGGGAGATCTCAGGCGGCGGACGGACAGCGTCGGGGCGCAAGCCATGCGCCCCGACGCTGCCGCCGTCCGCCGCCTGACGCCTACTCCGGCAGCAGCGTCATCTCTTGCAGCCGGTGCCAGAGCGGAAGCCCGAACCCTTCGCCGTTGGCGAAGGACACGTTCTCGAGGCGGTCCTTGCGGTAGGCAACGAAGTTGTCACGCGTCACCAACGGCTGGAAGTTGGCCATGGTGGCGATCGCGACTTCCAGCTCCTTGAGCACCGCCAAGCGTTCGGTCGGGTCGACCGTGGTGGCGGCCTGGGAGATCAGGTCGTCGATCTCCGGGTTGACGGCACCGAGGGTGGGGGCGAAGGCGGTGGAGGCCAGTTCGAGCAGGATCAGGTACGGGTCGCTGTAGCCGGCCCACCAGGAGATGGCGAGTTGGGCAACGCCCCGGGTGTTGTACTCGTCGACGAAGGTCGCGATGTCGCGCTGGACGATCTCGATCTCGATCCCGACCTCGGCCAGTTGGGCCTTGATCAGCTCCGCCATCGGGATCGTCGCCGCCAGGACCGGGGTGACCAAGAGCTGGAGCGGATAGCCCTCGGCGGCCCCGGCCTCGGCCAGCAACTGCTTGGCTTGCTCCACGTCGCGGGTGTAGAACGGCACCTGGTCCAGCGGCGTGGTCAATTGGGTGAAGCCGGCGGCGATCGGACCGGTGGTGGTGCCGCGGCCGAAGAGGGCGACCTGGCGAATTTGGTCGCGGTCGATGCCGGCCGAAATCGCCTGGCGGATCCGCTCGTCGGCGAGTTCCGGCCGCTGGCCGTTGACGAAGAGGATGTAGTAGTTCGTGGTGGTCTGCTGGACGGTGGCGATGGTCGGGTCGTCCTTGACCAGGTCGAGCTGGGTCGGGTTCTCGAACATCGTCAACTGGATCTCGCCGGAGCGGAGGGCGGCGACGCGGGCCGACTCGTCCGAGGTGATCTGCCAGACCAGTTCGGCGATCTGGGGCTGGCCCTCCTGCCAGTAGTCGGGGAAGGCCGAGAAGGTCCAACTCTGGTCTTCGAGGTGCTCGACCAGTTGGAACGGGCCGGTGCCGACCATGTCGACGGTCAGGTCGATCTCGCCGTTTTCGACCTCCGGCCCGGGGACGATCGAGCAGGTGGTCCCGGAGAGAGAGGCCAGGAACGGCGCGTACGGCTCGGTGAGGGTCGCCGTGACCTCGTACGGGCCGGTCGCCTCGACCGTCAGGCCGATCCGGGTCGGGACGACCGTTGGGGTGCCGGCCGTTTCGGCGGTCGCGGCTGCGTCGATCTCGGCCGGATCGGGTGCCAGCACCGGTCCCATCTTGACGTTCCACCACGTTTCGGGGTGGGTCAGGACGCGGTTGAGGCTGTAGACCACGTCGTCGGCGGTCATCTCCCGCCCGTTGTGGAACATCACCCCCTGGCGGAGGGCGAAGACGTAGGTCCGGTCGTCCGGGGTTTCCCAGCTTTCGGCCAGGCCCGGGGCCGGGGCGAGGTCGGCGTCGAGGAAGACGAGGCTCTCGTAGACGACGGCCTGGATCTCCCACGAGGTCTGGCTGGCGGAGAGGTGCGGATCCAGGAGCAGGGTCTCGTATGGCTTGCCGATCACCAATCGCCCGCCGGCCGCCTCCTGGGCCGCCGCTGGAGTGATCCGCAGGTTGCCCACCGCGAACCCTCCGGCCGCCGCACCGGCGCCAATCACTCCGGCCTTGAGGGCGGTCCGTCGGGTCATTGGAACTTCGAGCATCCGGTCTGTGGTGTCGCTCATCGCTCGCCTACTCCTTGCTTTCGTTCGCCATGGGATCGACCAAGGAACGCTGGATGGTGTTTCGCGACCGGACGCTCCTCTCCGAATGTCGGGTACCGTCACTCCGCCTCGGGGAACGGGCGCCGCAGGCAGCGCCCCCGTGTTCGATACGGTCCCCCGCCTGTTGCTGCCGGCGCCCTAATCCCCCGCCCACGCCGGTTCGTCCGGCGCCCGCACCCCGGGCGTGTTGCGATCGGGGACGCCGCCGAGGGAGGTCGCTTGGCGAACGGCATCGCGGATCGCGTCGGCGACGACCTCGGCGGCGAGGACGCCGGCGGTGTCGACGCTGGCCGGTTGCTCGCCGGCCGCCATCACGACCACGACGTCGCCGTCCGAGGACGAGAACACGGGGTGGACCGCGCGCGCCAACCCCGCCTGGGCCATCTTCGCCACGACCGCGCAGTCCGTCTTGGAGAGTTTGGCGTTGGTCGCGACGGCAACCAGCGTGGTGTTGCCGCGCGTTTCGACGGCGGTCCCGGCCAGCGGCGAGCGCCGGGCGAAGTCGGCGGCGTCGGCGGGCCGGCCCTGGCGGTAGAAGGCGCCGGCGACGATCCGGCCGTCGCGGTCGACCACGTTGCCGAGCGCGTTGACCACCGCCAGGGCGGCGATCTGGCCGGCGCCGCCAAACGTCCGGCTGGCCGAGCCAAGACCGCCCTTCATCCGCCGGGCGTTGGTGACCAGGGCGCCGACCTGGGCGCCGGTTCCGGCGCCGACCGAGCCGCGGGCGAACGTCGCCGACGCCGCCTCGCAGGCCCGGTAGCCGTCCTCGGCGGTCGGTCGGACGAGCGGGTCGCCGATCGCCAGGTCGTAGATCACCGCGCCCGGCACCTGGGGCACCGGGTACAGCCCGGCGTCCCGGCCCGGCATCCGCTCCTCGATCCAGCGCATCACGCCGTCGGCGGCGGCCAGGCCGAAGGCGCTGCCGCCGGTCAGCAGCAGCGCGTGCATCACCGGCGAGGCGCTCAACGGCGACAGGATGTCCATCTCCCGCGTGCCGGTCCAGCCGCCCCGGATCTCGACCCCGCCGACGGTGTTCTCCGGGCAGAGCACCACCGTGCAGCCGGTGATCCCTTCCTCCAGCGTCGCGTGCCCGACCAGGAAGCCCGGCACGTCGGTCAGGCCGCCGCTCGCCGACTGGTTTTGGCCGGCCGCCCGCGGCGTCGCCGTGCCCATCGCCACGCCGGCCGTGCCGAACGCCCCCGCCCGCACCACCGCCCGCCGCGTCACCCGGGGACCGTTCATCGTCGCCCCGCCCGACCGCCGGCCATCGGCCACCTACCGCCCAACGCCCGTCACCGGCGACCCGTCGCCCGTCGTCCAGCGGGTGATGACGACCTTGCTTTCGGTGTAGAAGCGGACCACGTCGCGGCCCTGCGGGTGCAGGGTGCCGAAGAAGGAGCGCTTGGCGCCGCTGAACGGGAACGCGGAGACCGGGGCGGCGACGCCGACGTTGATCCCGATGTTGCCGGTCTCGACGTCGTAGCGGAATTTGCGCGCGGCGCCGCCGCTCTCGGTGAAGATGGAGGCCGCGTTGCCGTACTCCGCCGCGTTGATGAGGGCGATCGCCTCGTCGAGGTCCGCCACCGGCGTCATCCCGACCACCGGGCCGAAGATCTCGTCCTTGTAGACGCCCATCCGCGGCGTCACCCCGTCGAGCAGGGTCGGGCCGACGAAGTAGCCCTTCGGGCGCTCGGGGACGTGGGCGTTGCGACCGTCGAGTACCGGCTCGGCACCCTCGGCGACGCCGTCGTCGATCGCCTGGACGATCCGGTCCCGCGCCGCCGCCGAGACCACGGGTCCCAGATGGACGCCGGGTTCCAGGCCGTCGCCGAGGCGGATGGAGCGGGCCGCCTCGACGATCCGATCGCGCGCGGCGGCGTGGGCGCCGCCGACCGGCAGGACCAGGGAGTTGGCGAGGCAGCGCTGGCCGGCGGCGCCGTAGAAGGAGTTCATCATCGTCGAGAGGTAGGCGTCCATGTTCGCGTCGGGCATCACCACGATCGCGTTCTTGGCCCCGCCCGACGCCTGGACCCGCTTGCCGTTGGCGGCGCCGCGGGCGTAGACCGCGGCGGCGACCTTGGTGCTGCCGACGAACGAGACGCCCTTGACCAGCGGGTGGTCGAGCAGCCCGGTGGCGGCGTCGACGCCGCCGTTGAGCAGGTTGATCACCCCGGGCGGAAAGCCGCACTCCTCGATCAGCTCGAAGACGCGCTGCTGCACCCCAGGGTCCAGTTCCGACGGCTTAAGGACGAAGGTGTTGCCGGTGGCGACCGCGTAGGGCAAAAACCAAAACGCGATCATGAACGGGAAGTTGTAGGGCGTGATCGCGGCGAAGACGCCGAGCGGCTGGAAGACGACCTCTTCATCGATCCCGCGCGCGGCGCCGTCTTCGAGGCCGTAGCCCATCATCAGGCTGGGGATGCCGCAGGCGGTCTCGACGTTGTCGATCCCGCGCTGGACCTCGCCCTTGGCGTCGTCGAGGGTCTTGCCCATCTCGGTCACGATCAGGCGGGCCAGCTCGTCCTTGTGCTCTTCCAGCTTCTGCCGGAGGGCGAAAAAGTAGCGCGCCCGCTCCTGGGGCGGGGTCGCCCGCCAGGCGGGAAATGCGGCCTGGGCCGCCTGAACGGCGGCGTCGACCTCCGCCGCGCCGGTCAGAGGCACCCGGGCGACGACCTCGTCGGTGGCCGGGTTGCGGATCTCCTGGGTCGAAACCCCGTCGGCGTCGACCCACCGGCCGCCGACGAAATTGCGGAGCGTGCGGACATCGCTGGCCACGGTCGCGACCATGGGGGTGGTTGCTCCTTGAGTTGCCGGTTGCGCGCAGTTCCGATAAATCGGGTAAGTTCCTGTACAATAGGCGCCGGTCAAAACGGTGTCAAGGGGGACGGTGGCGCCTCTTTCGATCGGGGCGTGTCGGTCCCGATCTATCCCGGCCGTCGCGATCAGCACGCACCACCTAAGGACGCCCGATGGTCACCAAGGACCACCAACTAACCGGCACTCGCGCCGTTCTCCCCATCGGCGAAGCGGCCCGCTTGGCCGGGGTCTCGCCGGAGACGTTGCGGGTCTGGGAGCGGGAGCGTTTGATCCGGCCCCGCCGGACCGCCGGGGGACATCGCCTCTACACGGCGGAAGATGTCGGGCGGCTGCGCCAGATCGTTCGCCTCCGGCGGATGGACGGACTCAACACCGCCGCCATCCGGCGCGAGATCGGGCCGGTCGGTGGCGCGGGAGTTCCCCCGGCCACCAACGACGACCTCGGGCCGCGTTTGCGGGCCTTGCGCTCGGCGCACGGGTGGTCGTTGGCGACGGTGGCGGAGAAGGCTGGGCTATCGGTCTCGTTCGTCAGCGCGGTCGAGCGGGGCCAGTCCCGGATCTCGGTCGGCAACCTGTTCAAGTTGGCCGACGCCTACGGGACGACGGTGCCGGGCTTGAACCCGACCCCCAGGATCGACCAGCGTGGCCTGCTCCACCCGCCGGATCGGCCGCGCTACGTGGCGGGCGGCGGGTTGGTCGTGATCGAGGATCTGATCGCCCGCGCCGGGGCGCTGGAAGCGCAGCGGATCGAGATTCGCCCCGGCGGCGGCAGCGAGGACGCCTACGCCCACCCCGGCGAAGAGTTCATCTACGTCCTGGCCGGGCACCTCCGGTTCCGGATCGACGAGCGGGAAGACTACCGGCTGGCAGCGGGCGACTCCCTCTGCTTCCGCAGCACCCGTCCCCACCGCTGGTGGAACGACGGAGACGAATCGGCGACGGTACTCTGGATCAACGTGCCGGTGGTCGAATCGGTCCCGGCCCAAGGTCGGATCGCGGCCCGGCGCCGCACCGCGGACCCCGACGATGCCATCGAGGAGGCCCTGGCATGACCGACGAAACCACAGAACTCCGGCTCCGGCCGGGACCGCTCAACGCCCTGACCGACGTGCCGGGCATCACGGTCGGGCATTTCACGCACGAGCACGTCGGGCGCGGGGTGACCGCCGTGCTTTGCCCGGACGGGGCGACGGCAGGGGTGTCGGTGCGCGGATCCAACCCGGGGACGATCCACACCGACGCCCTGGCCGCGACCAACCTCAACTCGGTGGTCCACGGGATCGGACTGACGGGCGGCAGCTTGTTCGGTCTGGCGGCCACCGCCGGCATGACCGAGTGGCTCTACCTCCATGGGATCGGCTACCGGTACCGGGGGGCGTTGATTCCGGTGGTACCGGGGGCGGTCATTTTCGACCTCGTCTTTGCCGACCAGGCGATCTACCCGACAGCGGAGTGGGGCCACCGTGCTGCCGAAGCGGCCACCGGGGGCGCGTTCCCCCGCGGCAACGTCGGCGTCGGCGCCGGGGCAACGGCCGGCAAGGGGCCCGGCTGTGTCCGGGTAAAGGGCGGCCTCGGCACGGCCTCGCTGGCACTGCCGGGCGGGATCGTGGTCGGAGCGCTGGTCGTCGTCAACGCCCTCGGCGGGCCAATCCATCCCCTGACCGGCGCGCTCTACGCCCAATCCGGCGGTTTCGACGTCCCCTTGCGCTACCAGTTCCTCGACGCTCGCGAGGATGCCGCGCCGGAGGAGGCGCGTTCCCTGGCCAACACCACCCTCGGCGTGATCGCCACCAACGCCGAGCTGACCAAACCGCAGTTGATCAAGATCGCCGATCTCGCCCACGACGGATTGGCGCGAGCGATCCGGCCGATGCACACGATGCGCGACGGGGATACGATCTTCGCCCTTTCTCCCCACGCCGACCCCGTCCAATTGGAGGACACCACCGGGGCGAACCTGACCGACCTCGTCGGCGCCGCCGCGGCCGACGCAATGGTGATGGCGGTACTGGACGCGGCCGAGCAGACGGACGGGGCGGGGGACTGGCCCTCGGTGGCGGAGGCGCGGCGGCGATTCGAGTGAGCCACGAGGCGGCGGTGGGCCGCGTCGCGACGGAAACGGAGGCTTAGCGATGGTGGTCCAGGAGAAGCAGCAGGGGCAACGGCAAGGGAACCCACCACTCGCCGTCGGTCGGATCGAGTCGTTGAGCGAACCATCGCCGGTCCACGACCACGACGCGACCATCGCGAAGTACCGCGAATTCGTCACCACCAGCTTCGTGGCCGCGGTCGAGCCGATCGTCGTCGCGCGGGCCGAGGGGGCGACGATCTGGGACGCCGACGGCACGGAGTACCTGGACTGCTTTGGCGGCATCGCCGTCGTCAACGCCGGGCACCGTCACCCGAAGGTGATCGCGGCGGTGCGGGCGCAGTTGGACCAGGTGGTCCACGCCGCGTCGTATCTCTACCACGTCCCGGTGGTCGCCGACTGCGCCGAGGCGGTGGCGGGGATCGCCCCCGGCGCCTTGACCAAGACGTTCTTCGGCAACTCCGGGGCGGAGGGGATCGAGACGGCGATGCGCCTCGCCAAGGCGTACACCGGCCGCTCGGAGTTCATCACCCTAACCCACTCGTTCCACGGTCGGACCAACGCGACGTTGTCCATCACCGGCAACAAGGCGCGCAAGACCCGCGGCGGGCCATACCTGCCGGGGATCGCCTTCGCCCCGGCACCCTACGTCTACCGCAACCCGTTCGGCGCCGACGACCCGGAGGAGGTCGCCGCGCGCTGCGCCGAGATGATCGAGTGGGCGATCACGTACCAAAGCAGCGGCGACGTCGCCGCCTTCATCGCCGAACCGGTGATGGGCGAGGGCGGGATCCTGGTCCCGCCGCCGTCCTACTTTCGGCGGGTCAAGGAGATCCTGGACCGGCACGGCATCCTCTTCATCGCCGACGAGGTCCAGTCCGGGTTCGGCCGCACGGGCAAGATGTTCGCGATCGAGCACTACGGCGTCGAGCCGGACATCATGGTGATGGCGAAGGGGATCGCCGACGGGTTTCCGCTGAGCGCGACGGTGGCCCGACCGGACATCGCCGACGGCCTCCGCCCGGGCGAGCACCTTTCCACGTTCGGCGGCAATCCCGTCTGCTGCGCCGCCGCCCTGGCCAATATCGGCGTGATGCGCGACGAACGCCTGCCCGAGGAGTCGGCACGCAAGGGCACGCGGACGCTGGCCCGGCTCCGGGATCTGGCCGAGCGCCACCAGCTGATCGGCGACGTGCGCGGTCTTGGCCTGATGATCGGCGTCGAACTCGTCACCGACCGCGCGACGAAGGAACCGGCCGCCAAACAGGCCGCCGAGGTCCGCCGCCGCTGCCGGGAGGCGGGCGTCATCGTCGGCGTCGGCGGCCAAACCGGCAACGTGCTCCGCATCCAGCCGCCGCTGGTTATCGCCGATGACGAGCTCGACCGGGCGGTGGACGTGCTGGACGAGGTGCTGGCGGGGGTGGCGTAACCCACCGGCCCGGTAACCTGCCCGCGCCAACGACGGTCCTCACGGTTGGGCTTCGTCGGCCACAGCGGCACGGATACGGGGAGGTACCGATCCGGATGCCGGCTTGACCCCGCCCAGACCGACGACCGACCGACAGACCGACGGCCCGCCGGATTCATTCCGGCGGGCCGTCGGTTCGTGCGTGGGCGGTGGCGGTGAGCGCCGAGCCAATTGCCCGGCGGGTGGGTTCCGGTGGAGGAACCCGGGCTAGGATGCCGTCCCAGAAGGGCCGGCTGGGCGGCGTCTAGTAGTCGTCCGCCCCGTAGGAGCCGGAGGAGGAGGAGCCGTAGCTGTCCATCCCGCCCCCGCCGTCGATCGGCTGGACGCGCACCGCGCGCTGGCGGCTCGGGTCCCGCGGATCGGGCTCCTGGTCGAAGGTGACCTGCTGGCCTTCGCGCAGCATGTCGAACCCGTTGTCGGCCACCGCGGAGCGGTGGAAAAAGAGGTCGTTGCGGCCGGTGCCGCCGTCTGGCTTGATGAAGCCGAAGCCTTTGTCGTCGCGGATCGTGGCGATGGTTCCGTTCATAAGTCCTGTTCCCTCTGCGCCCGGCACACCACCAGTTTAGCACCTCGCGTGCCACGATGGCGAACGGCAGCGCTGCCGGATTCTTCACCGGTTAGGGCAGCCGGCACCGGACGCCACCAGGCGCCCAAGAATCCGCCGCGCCCGGTCCACCATCCGGCCGCCTACCGTCGCCAGCCACCCGCGATCTGCGTTCGACTCCACAGGATCAACCCGAACGGGATCACGTTGTTGGGCGCTCTCATCGCCAGGAACGCCTGCCACGCGCGCGGAGAACGGGCCATCGTGGTTCCGCGTAGCCGCACCGCCGCCAGCAGCGCGACGGCCGCCAACCCGACCCGGCCGAGAACGACGGTTAGGGGCCGCAGTTCCCGCGGCGCGACCTCACCTAACAGGAACGCGCCGCCCCACAACACCGAGAGCGCCACCAACAGCCACCACTCCATCCGGCCCATCCGGGTTCCGCTCGTCCCGGTCGGCATGCCCGTCGCCCTTTCGCGATCCCGGAGGTTCGTCGTCGTGGTGCTCCGGAACTCCGCCGATCGGTCCGCGGTTGCGGCTGCGGCAGGACGCTGCAACCGGATCGGGTGCGGTGGTGTTTCACCGGACGATGGCCCGCGAGCGACGTTGGGAGGGACGGATGACCGGCGAACGGGCGTTTCGGTTCGGGGTGATCGGCGAGCTGGCAACCACGGCGGAGCGATTGCTGGCGACGGCGCGTGCGGCGGAGGAGGCCGGGTTCGCGACGTTTCTGCTCCGCGACCACCTGATCGCGGAGCCGTTCGGCGACCAGTTGGCGCCGCTGCCGGCGCTGGCCACGGTGGCCGCGGCGACGACAACGCTCCGGATCGGCACGTTGGTGCTGGGCAACGACTATCGCCACCCGGCGATGCTGGCGAAGGAGGCGGCGACGCTGGACCGGCTGTCGGCTGGCCGGTTCGAGTTGGGGATCGGCGCCGGGTGGCTGCGCGAGGAGTACGATCGGGCCGGGATGCCGTTCGACGGCGCGGGCGTCCGAATCCATCGCCTGGCCGAAAGCCTGGCGGTGCTGAAGGGGCTGCTGGGCGACGACGCGTCGTCCTCGTTCCAGGGGCGACACTATCGGCTCGACGGCCTGCCGAACTTCCCGCCGCCGTCCCAACGCCCTCGGCCGCCGATCCTGATCGGCGGCGGGGCACGCCGGATGTTGACCCTGGCGGGTCAGGAAGCGGACATCGTCAACGTGATGAACTCGTCGGTGGCGGGCGGCGTGGTGGTCGCCGATCCGGCGATGTACGCCCCGGCCGCGGTCGACGAGAAGCTGGCCTGGATCCGGGACGGCGCCGGAACCAGGTGGCCAACGGTGGAACTGAGCCTGGTCGTCAACGTGGTCGTGACCGGCGAGCGCGAGCGCGCCGCCACGGCGTTCGCCCGCGAGCGGGGCTGGGATGGAATCCCGGCGGAGGCGGTGCTGGCGATGCCTTCGGTGCTGATCGGGACGGTGGACGAGATCGCGGCCGAGGCGCGGGAGCGAAGGCGCAGGTACGGGTTCTCTTACCTGATCGTTGGGGACCGATCGTTGGACGCAATGACGCCGATCGTCGGCCGTTTGGCCGGCAAGTGAGCGCGGCCACGAAGGTGGAACGGACCAGAATAACGGTCGCGTCCAGCGACGCCGAAGGCGCGGAGTTGGCGGCGCGGTTGGCGCTCGATTTGGACGGAGTGTTCGAGGAGGTGGTGGTGGCGTACCAGTCCCGGATCTACGGGTTCGCTCTCCGTCTCTTGGCCAACCCGGCGGACGCCGAAGAGATCGCCCAGGACGCGTTCGTCCGCGCCTACCGCGCTCTCCAAGGATATCCGGTCGAGCGGATCGCGACGTTGCGGTTGCGCCCGTGGCTGTACCAGATCGCGGTCAATCTGGCGCGGAACCGCCACCGCCATCGGGGGCGCCGCCCGAGCGAGTTGGCGCTGGTCGACGAGAACGGCCGGGAGCGGGCGTTCCCGGCGGGCGAGGGAGACGATCCGATGGCGGCGCTGGAGCGGGCCGAGGGTGCGGCGGCGCTGGCGGGCACGATCGCGGCGCTGCCGGCGCGGTACCGGGCGGCGGTCGTGCTGCGCCACGTCGAAGGGTTGTCGTACGCCGAGGTGGCGGCCGTGTTGGACCAGCCGGTCGGCACCGCCAAGGCCAACGTCCACCGCGGGGTCACCCTGCTGCGGGCGGCGCTGGCGGAACCGGGGAGATAAACAATGGAACGGAGCCGGGATCAAGGCGAGCGATTCGACGACGCGAAAGGATTGACCGTGGCGCTGCGCGAACTCGGGGTGGTGACGCCGCCCCCGTCGTTGGTGCCGGGCGTGTTGGTCGGCACGGGCCTGGCCGACGGGTACTGGCCGGAAGAAACGGCAATCGGGCGGGTGTTCGTGGCCTACGGCGCGGCGGGGGTGGTCGCCGTACAGCACGAGGAGGCGGCAAGCGCCTTCGACGCGTGGTTTCGCGGCCGGTTCGGGCGCCGGGCGGTGGCGGCGCCTCCCCGGGCGACGTTGGCGCGCAGCGTCCGCGCTCGGTTGGCGGGCGAGCGGGCCGCGCCGCCCCCGTTCGACCTGCGCGCGGTGCGCCCGTTCCAGCGCGCCGTGCTGGAGGCCGCGGCGACGATCCCCCGCGGCGAGGTCCGGCCGTACGCCTGGATCGCGCGCGAGATCGGCCGGCCGGGGGCGGTGCGCGCTGTCGGCACCGCGTTGGCCCACAACCCCGTCCCGCTGTTGATGCCGTGCCACCGCGTGGTGCGGGCGGACGGGCGGTTGGGCGAATACGTGTTCGGCACCGGAGCGAAGCGCGCGCTGCTGACCGCGGAAGGGGTCGACATCGCCGGCATCGAGCAGCGGGGCCGCACCGGGCAGCCGCTCTCGGGCAGCGACACGACCCGGATCTTCTGCTACCCGACGTGCCGCCACGCCCGGCGGACGGCGCCGGAGCACCTGGTCCGCTTCGCCTCCGCCCCGGTTGCCCGCGCCGCCGGCTACCGGCCGTGCCTGGTCTGCCGTCCGGTGGAGGCGGGGTAGCGCGGGTTCCGTCGCGCTTCCCGGATCCCCGCGCCGGGGCGACTCTGGGCCGCGACGCCCTCGAAGACGTTGGTTCCACTCGCGGTCGGCACGGTGCCCGCGAACCGGAACCCGGTCGCGGCGAAGAGGGCGGCGTATTCCGCCTCCGTCCGTTTCCTTCCCTCCGGTCCCACGAACATGTTGAGATCGGAGAACGTCGCTTCGGGCCTTTCGTTCGCCGGTCCGAGATCCCGCTCGACGGCGAACAGAACCACCCCGTCGGTCATTGCCCACCGGCAGACCCGCAGGATCTCGATGCACCGGTCGTCCTCCCAGTCGTGGAGAAAGGATTTAAGAACGTAGGAATCGCCTCCGGCCGGGACCGCGGGGAAGCTGCTGCCCGCGACGACCTCGCAGTGGTACGGCTCCCCGACGAATACGGCCCAGCCAACCAGCGACTGCGGCGCATCGGACCGGAGTTTCTCTCCCAGCGGCGCCGACGAGAAGCGGCGGTCGTGCTCCTCATGGAAAACGATCGATCAGCGTCCCGTTGGCCGTCCTGTTAGGCGTTGTTCGGCGTGGTCGCGGTGCTCCACCTCGCGCCGATGACGACTGGTGCCCCCGCTCGTGTCGCCACCGGCGAGCGCCAGACCGCCCTCGTGCGCCGGTGCTTCGGCGTCGCCAAGCGAGCGATCCTGATCGGAGATGGCGGGAACCCGGACGCGCTCGTCTCGCCAGGTACCGCCTTGACCGAACGGAAGGGAGACACCGCCGGCTCTCATGCGCTTTATCGCCACCTCGCGCCCGGGCACGCCGCTCGATCGAGCCTGGCGATCCGGACACGGGGGATCTGGGCGCAGCATATCTCCGACGGGTTCGCCTGGTGACCGGCGACGTTGGTAATTGAGACCGGCCAGGCGCTCCTCTCCCCGGACGAGCGTCTTCCGGGCGTAGTTGCCGGGCCCGATCGTTGGCGGTGGGAGATGCGATCACTCTCGGCCGCGATTCGCCGCTGGCCGTTCGGAGCGACGGGTCGTCACCGCTGACCGTGATCGCCGTCGCTAGGATGCGGGAGACCGGTGCCGAGATCGGGTTCCATGCCGCCGTTACCCCGTCTGCGCCTCCCAGGCCCGCTCGATCACCTCGACCGTGACGCCGTCGGGAGGGGAGACCACAACCATGGCCGGAAGGTCCAACCGACGCCAAAGCGCCAGTCCGTCACAACCGGTCCGCGCGGCGACCCAGAGCGCGATCACGGTGCCGTGCGCGACCACGGCCACCGTCTCGGCGGGGTGGGCGCCCAACACGGCATCGAGCGCGGCGCCGAATCGTGCTGCCGCCTCGGATGCCGATTCACGCCCGAGTATTAGCGCGGTCGGCCGCCGGAACAGATCTTCTATGCGCGACGCGAACGCGTCGGCAGGGAGAAACGGAACTCCGGTCCGGTCGTGCTCGTGCAGACCCGGCGCCGTCGCGAACGGCAGCCCGAGACGCACCGCGACCAGATGGCCGGTTTCGGTCGCCTTCGGCTCGTCGCTGGCGACGATGCGGGTTGGCCCGAATCGCGCCAGGCGGTCGGCTAGTCCGGCGCACCGGCGGCGTCCCTCGTCGGAGAGTCGCCACGCTGACGCGGGAACCATCGGGTCGATCTCGGGCAGGGAATGTTTGACGAGGATCAAGCGGCTCACGACTCACGTCGTTGGGCGAAGCGCACCGTCATCACCGTCTCCGGACGCAGCCGTCGCCCACCGTGCCCGGTCGGAACCGGAGCCGCACGATACCATTCACCGACGTGCCGACGGAATCGATACCGACGCGGATGAACCGAGGCGGAAGGAACGCGATGACCGGCAGGCGGGACGATGACGGCGAACCGGGCGGCAAGAATACCCCGCTGACCCACTTCGACGAGGCGGGCCGGGCGCGGATGGTCGATGTCGGAGGCAAGGCAGAAACCCGGCGGGTGGCGGTCGCGTCCGGGCGGGTGGCGATGCGACCGGGAACGGCGGCCCTGATCCGGGAAGGGCGGGCGGCCAAAGGCGACGTCCTGGCGGTGGCCCAGATCGCGGCGATCATGGCCGCCAAGCGGACCCACGAGCTGATCCCGATGTGCCACCCGCTGCTCCTGACCGGGATCGAGGTCGGGTTCGCAGTCGAGGACGCCGCGGTGGCGATCGAGGCGCGGGTGGAGACGCGCGGGCAGACCGGCGTCGAAATGGAAGCCCTGACCGCCGCCGCCGCCGCCGCCCTGACGATCTACGACATGGTCAAGGCGGTCGACCGCGGGATGACCATCGAGGCGATCCGGTTGGAGGAAAAGACCGGTGGGCAGTCCGGGACGTGGCACCGGGGATCGGAAGACGGTCCGTCGTAGGGCGCACGGCGTGCGCCCGCTTTCGGCGTCGGGCGTTTCGCGGCGGACGCGGACGGCGGGGATCCGAAGCGGGCGCACGCCACGTGGCCCGACCGAGTGCCGTTCCGAACACGATCGAGGGGCGACCGAAAGGCCGCCCCTCGATCAAGGGAGAGGGGAGAGAAGTGAACGAGGTTATCAGGTCTGGCGGGCACGGGACCGGCGACGAACGCCCCCGCCGGCGATCCCGCACCCGGCCTTGCAGGGAATACGAACCGGAACCGGCCATGGATTAATACGATCCCGTTGTCGCGCGGCGCCGGTGCCGCGGCAGCCGTGCCCGGGTCGGCGGGAGCGGATTTGGTTCCGAGACGCCGGTCGGCGGCGTACAATGCCGACCGGCAACGGGACCGGCGACGCGGCCGGCGCGGGACTGAGGAAGCGGGGGCACGATGGCGACGGTCTCGGTGGGGGGGTCGGGCGCGCGATCCGGCTACGGCGCGATGATCCCGGGCGGGGACCGCTTGGCCTGGTATTTCCTGCGGGTCTCCGGGGTGGTGCTGGTCGTCTTCGCGCTACTCCACATGTTCGTCACCCACTACTTGAACGTGCCGGCGGAGACCACCTTCGAGTGGGTCGCCAACCGGTGGGCGAACCCGCTCTGGCGGACCTTCGACTGGATCCTCCTCATGGCCTCGCTGTGGCACGGGATCGTCGGGTTGCGCTACTCGATCGCGGACTACCTGCGCTCGGCCGGGTGGCGGACCCTGGCCGGGTCGGTCGCCTGGGTCTCCGGGTTGGTCTTCATGGCCCTCGGTTCGATCACCATCTTCACGTTCGATGTCGAGGCGGCGCGGGACAACGAGGGACCGTTGGCGGGTCAGCTGTGGATCGCCGACGCGATCGGCTGGTCGTTGTACCTGTTTGCCGTCGTGACCTACGTCGGCACGGCGCTGCTGGTGTTCTGGACCGTGCGCACCTTCCGCGCCGGCGGCGCCGTGATCTACAACGGCGACCCCGGCCAGTACGCCTGGGTGATGCACCGCGCGACCGGGATCGGGATCCTCTTCTTTCTCCTGGTCCACATCGTCGACATCATGCTGATCGGCCTGGGGCGCGACGTCTACGACGAGTCGGTCGCCTTCTACGGCAACCCGGCGTTGCTGCCGATGGAGGTGGCGCTGGTCGGGGCGGTGATCTACCACACCCTGAACGGGCTGCGGATCATCGCGATCGACTTCTGGCCGATGGGAACCCGGCGTCAGCGCCAACTGTTCTG